>JBBQKG010000003.1:0-142750 GCA_038326655.1 Solirubrobacterales bacterium | reverse complement strand
GCGAACAGGAACTGGCTCATGAACTCGCCCCCGTACGGATAGGGCGGGCGCACCGCGGACACGATCGTCTTGCCGGTCAGGATCATCATGTCGCCGACCTGCTCGAACAGGTTCTTGGCGGGCAGGAAGGCCCGGTCGGCGACACTACGAACCATGCGTCGGCTCCCTCTTGCTCAGCTCAGCTCCTCCCGTATGCACCGGCGAGACGTTCCCGCCAGACCGCGCTACGGCCGCAAAGGATATGACATCGGGAGAGGTCGTGGAACGGTTCGTCGCCTCGCGGAACTCCCAGGTGGGATATTTTTCCCTGCGTGGTGAGGAGACAGCGACCAGACGGCGTGCGAATTGCGCTGGCCGCCGCAATCGCCGGCGCCGTGGTTGCGCTTGCGGCCTGTGGCGGTGGCGACAAGCAGGACGCCAACGACCCGACCGGCACGTTCAAGGTCGAGGTGCCCCATGCGTCGTTCCCGGGACGGCAGCGCCTCGCGCAGGAGAACACGCTCGAGATCACGGTGATCAACCGCGACTCGCGTGAGATCCCGAAGCTCGCCGTCACGGTCGACGGCTTCACCCAGCGCCGGGACGACGCTACGCTGGCCGACCCGAACCGCCCGATCTGGATCGTCAACGAGCCGCCGCTCAACGCCGACTCCGCCCTCACGAACACCTGGGCGGTCGGTCCCGTGCCGTCGGGTCAGACCCGCACCTTGACCTGGAAGGTGACACCGGTGCGTTCGGGCACCTACAGCGTCCGCTACCGGATCGCAGCGGGGCTGTACGGGAAGGCCCAGGTGGTCGACACGACCACGGGAGCCGTTCCGAAGGGCAGCTTCATCGCGCGCGTGAGCCGTACGCCGCGACCGGTCCAGCCCGCGGTCGAAGACCAGCGCGCCGGCTCCGCCTGACGCCGGACGACGTGCCTACCCGCGTCGAGGGCGGTGCACGACCTCGAGCTTCAGCCAGTCCGGGTCGTGGAAGAAAACGGCGTAGTAGCCCGCCGTGTAGTCGTACTCGCGCGGGCCGCTCTCGATCGGCGCGCCCATCTCCTGGAGCCAGCGCGCCACGGCGTCGACCATCTCGCGCGACGTCGCGTTGAGCGCGACATGGTGAAGGCCGACCGCGTAACGGTCGTATGGAACCTGGTGATCGTCGGACTGCTTCTCCCGCACGCCGAGCGAGCCACGCGAGTCGCCGGTAGAGAGATAGTGGATCGTCTCCCCGCGCTCTCCCTCTGCTTCGCGTTCCTGGGAGCCGCCGAGCGCCGCCATCAGGCCGCGATAGAACGGCAGGCTGCGCTCCAGCGAGGACACGACGAGGTCGACGTGTCCGAGGAGCGGTCGGTCCGCCACTAAGCCGCTGTCTTCTCGGCGACCGCGAAGCCGTCGAGCAGCTCGTCGACCGAGCCTGGCTCGGCGGCCTCCTGCATCGCCAGGACGCGGCCGTCGAGCGTCGGCCGCGGACGCCGGTAGAAGATCCCGATCGCCATCGGGTCCGCGAGCGCTGTCGCGAACGCGCCGGCGCGATCGGTGGCGTCGTGCTCGGCGGGCAGCGTGTGGGCCCCCTCCTTCCACTCCTGCGTGGTGTTGTTGAAGGCGGTGCAGGGGCTAAAGGCGTCGATGAAGCTGAAGCCGGGCTGTCGGATCCCCTCGACGATCAACTCCGTCAGCTCCTTGGAGCGGAAGCTGGCGCCCTGTGCGACGAACGAGCAGTCGGCGGCAACCGCCGTGGCGAGCACGTTCAACGGCTCCTCCACGTTGCCGAACGGCGTCGACGGGGACTTCTGCTCCTGCAGGGACGTCGGCGAGACCTGGCCCTTCGTGAGGCCGTAGATCTGGTTGTTCATCATCACGTAGGTGATGTCGACGTTCCGCCGCGCGGCGTGGGGGAAGTGACCGCCGCCGATCGCGAAACCGTCGCCATCGCCCCCGACCGCGATCACGTCGAGCTCGGGGTTGGCGAGCTTGACGCCCATCGCCGTCGGCAGGGCACGGCCGTGAACGCCGTGGAAGCCGTAGGTCGTGACGAACCCCGGAAAGCGGCTCGAGCAGCCGATCCCCGAGACGATCACGGTGCGGTCCGGGTCGAGGCCGAGCTCCGCGAAGGCCCGGTAGGCGGCCGCGAGCACGCCGAAGTCACCACAACCCGGGCACCAGATCGGTCGCAGGTCGGACTTGAAGGCGTTTGCCTTGATCTTGAGGTCGTCAGCCAACCCTTGCCTCCCCTGTCACACCGGCCTCCCAGACACCGCTGTCGTCCTGAGGCCGAACCTCGTCGGTGACGTAGTCCGCGATCTGCCGCGCCGTGAACGGCAACCCGGTTGCCTTCGTGATCGAATCGACCGTCAGACCGGTGTCGGCGCGCACGACGCGCGCAAACTGGCCCGTCACGTTGAGCTCCGGGACGATGATCCGGTCCATGCCGCGGGCCCACCGGCCGATCCGGTCGACCGGCAGCGGCCCGAGCACGCGCGGGTAGCAGGTCGAGACCTTCACCCCCTGATCCAGACAGATCGCGGCGGCTTCGATCGCGGCCCCCTCGGTGGACCCCCAGCCGAGGATGCCGACGTCAGCCCGGTCGGGCCCACTGAAGCTGATGCGCGACTCGCGCATCAGTGGATCGAGCTTGCCGAAGCGCTTCGCCATCATCGCCTCGTGCAGCTCCGGCTCGTAGTGGGGGTTGCCCGCCTCGTCGTGCTCGATCCCGGTCGAGACGTACGCACCGCCGCCGCCCGGGACCGCCATCGCCGAGATGCCGTCGGCTGAGATCTCGTAGCGGTTGTAGTCCCCGTTCACCGTGCCGTGGGGGCGCAGGCGCTCGACCACCTCGTGCTCGGCCGGGTCCGGCCGGTGCACCGTCTCCAGACGATGCGAGAGCGACTGGTCGGAGAGCATGATCACGGGCACCTGATAGCGCTCGGCCGCGTTGAAGGACTCGACGATCACCGTGAAGCAGTCCGCGACCGACGTGGGCGCCATCACGACGCGCGGCGCCTCGCCGTGGCCGCCGTAAAGAGCGTGGTTCAGGTCTGACTGCTCGGTCTTGGTGGGCATCCCGGTCGAGGGACCGGATCGCTGGGCGTCGACGATCACGGCCGGGATCTCTGCCATGCCGGCGAGGCCGACGAGCTCCGCCATGAGCGAAAGCCCCGGGCCGGAGGTCGCCGTCATCGCCTTCTTGCCGGCGAAGGAGGCGCCGAGCACGGACGCGAGCGCGGCGATCTCGTCCTCGGTCTGGATCGCGGCCCCGCCGAAGCGGGGCAGGCGGCCCGCGAGCCACTCGAGAATGTCGGATGCCGGCGTGATCGGATAGCCGGCGTAGTAGGTGAGGCCGGCATGCAGGGCGCCGAGGCAGATCGCCTGGTTGCCGGACAGGAGCACGCGCTCCTCCTCCTGGGCGGTGGCCGGGCCGAGCCGGTGCACGCCCTCGGGAAGCTGGGACCGCGCATGGCCGGCGCCCGCGAGGAGCGACCGGATGTTGGCCTCCCCCACGTCGCCCTTGTGCGCGTAGCGCTTGAGGATCATCTGCTCGATCTTGTGAGTGTCGATCCCGAGCAGCCCGCAGACGAGCCCCACCGCGACCATGTTCTTGCCGCGGCGGCTGCCACCGGCCTCCTGTGCGAGTGCGCCGAGCGGCACCTCGGAGCAGCGTGACTCGAATGCCGGTGTCACCTTCACCGACTCGGCGTCGCAGACGATGTGGCCGTCCGGCGCAAGCTCGTGGTGATGAAGGTCGAATGCCTCCTGGTTGAAGCAGAGCAGCAGGTCGACCGCGTTGCCCTGGGAATGCACCTCGTTTACGCCCACGCGCACCTGGTACATGCACGGGCCGCCCTTGATCTCGGCGGGGTAGGTTCGGAAGGTGAGCGCCCAATAGCCCGTGCGCGCGGCGCCGGTGGTGAGGATGTCGCCGCCGGAGATCACGCCCTCGCCGGACTCGCCGGCAAGGCGCACGGTTATGTCGTCACGGATCACTGCAAATCAACGACCGGGACCGAGTCCAGCCGGCTCCGGCGGGCGCGGCCGCTTCGCCGCGCAGATGGGACGCTGCTGGGGCCGATTATAGACCGGCTCCCAGCGCCCGGCCCGGGTATCGCCGGCTCACCGCGGCAGGTCCGGCTCGACGATCCGCAGCGCCTTGAGCCCCAGCCCGAGGCGCTCGCGGTCCTCCGTCGCGGCGGGGTCCAGACCGGTCAGCTCCTTGACGCGCTCGAGGCGGTAGGCGACCGTGTGGCGGTGCGCATAGATCGCTCGCGCGGTCGCGTTCATGTTGCAGTCGTTGGCCAGGTAGGCCTCGAGCGTCGAGACCAGGTCGCCCCGGTACTGGTCGTCGTAGCGGGCCACCGGCGCGACCGTGTCCTCGTAGAAGCTCATGACCTCCTCCGGGTGTGAGGCGAGCACGCGGAAGAGCAGCCGGTACACCTCCGACCCGGTGCCGCTTTCGATCTCACGCGCCGTCTCTCCGTCGCGCGCGAGCACCTCGAGCATCAGCTCGGCCTCGTGGAGCGCGCGGGAGAGGTCCGCCGGGTCGGCGTAGGACGAGGAGACCGCCGTGGGCCCGTACGCGCGCAGGCGCTCGGCGAGCTTCTCGCCTTCGCCCCCAGCGGTCACATCCGACATCACGCCCGCGGGCAGTAACACGTAGAGGCGGGTCCCGACCAATTCGCCGAGCGAGCCGGGCGCCTGCTCCGCCGCGACCGCGACCGCCTCGGCGCGGCGGCTCGATCGCATCTCCGTCGCGCATGCCGCGAGTCCTGCCGAGAGGTCGCATCCGCCCGCGGCCGCGCGGCGCACCGCGGATTGGACGTCGAGTACTCCGCGCAGGACGCCCTCGACCACGCCGGCGGTGTGCGCCTCGCGCTCGCGGGCTTCCTCGAGCGCGAACGCGGTCGCCGCGGCGGTCGCCGCGAGGTGGAGGAACTCGCCGGCCTCGGCCGGCGCGCTGGCGACCCCGGCCAGCATCGCGACGCTGCCGATGATCTCGTCCCCGAAGGCGATCGGCACGAGCAGGTCGACACCGGCGGGGATCTCGGCCGGCTCCTTCCTCACCCGCGCGGCGGCGAAGCGGCAGAGCTCATCGAGCTCGCCGGCATGTTCACCAGGCCAGACAACCGCCGTCTCCAGCGCGGGAACGACGATCGCGACCGGCCGCAAAGCCTCCTCGGCGGCGAGCTCGGCCATCCGGTCGAAGCCGTCACCGACCAGCGCCGCGTCCACCATCTTTTGGTGAACGCGGCGCAGCCGCTGGACGAGGGTCGGGACCCCGTCGGCTAGAGGATCGAGAGATACCGATCCAGCTCCCATGGGCTCACCTGGATGCGGTAGTCCTCCCACTCCGCGCGCTTGAGGTCGACATAACGACTGAAGACGTGCTCGCCGAGTGCCTTCAGCAGCAGCTCGGACTTCGCCATCTCGTCGATCGCCTCGCCGAGCGTCTCGGGAAGCTGCTCGATCCCCAGGCGGGCGCGTTCACTTGGGCTGAGGTCGTAGAGATTGGTCTCCATCGGCGGCGGCAGCTCGTAGCCCTTCTCGATCCCCTCGAGCCCTGCGTGCAGCAGCCCCGCGAACGTCAGGTACGGGTTGCAGGAGGGGTCGGGGCAGCGCAGCTCGCACCGCGTCGCCTGCTCCTTGCCCGGGTGGTACATCGGGACGCGCACCAGCGCTGAGCGGTTCCGGCGCGACCAGGCGATGTAGACGGGCGCCTCGTAGCCGGGAACCAGCCGCTTGTAGGAGTTGACCCACTGCGCGAAAAGCGCCGACATCTCGCGCGCGTGGCGCAGCTGCCCGGCGATGAACGACTTCGCGACCGCGCTCAGGTGGTACTCGTCGTCGGGGTCGTAGAACGCGTTGCGGCCGTCTTTGAAGAGCGACTGGTGCGTGTGCATGCCGGAGCCGTTCTCGCCGAACAGCGGCTTCGGCATGAAGGTCGCGTAGATCCCGTACTTCATCGCGATCTCCTTGACCGTGATCCGGTACGTCATCGCGTTGTCGGCCATGCTCAGCCCGTCCGCGAAGCGCATGTCGATCTCGTGCTGGGAGGGGCCGACCTCGTGGTGCGAGTACTCGACGTGGATGCCGAGCTTGCCGAGTGCGAGCACCGTCTCGCGACGGAGGTCGGAGGCGGCATCGAGCGTCGTGAGGTCGAAGTAGCCGCCCTTGTCGAGCACCTGCGGCGGCCCGCCGTTCAGCTCCGCGTCGCGGAAGTAGAAGAACTCCAGCTCCGGCCCGATGAAGTACTCGTCGAAGCCCATCGCCCGGGCGCGCTCGAGCGCACGGCGCATGACGTAGCGCGGATCGCCCTCGTAGGGCTCGCCGCCCGGGACGAGCACGTCGCAGAACATCCGCCCGACCGCCTTTTCCTGAGGCCGCCAGGGCAGCACCGCGAACGTGTCCCGGTCGGGCATCGCGATCATGTCCGACTCCTCGATCCGGTTGAACCCCGTGATCGACGAGCCGTCGAAGCCCATCCCTTCGTCGAGCGCGCCCTCGAGCTCGTCGACGTTGATCGCAAAGCTCTTCAGCTGACCCAGGATGTCGGTGAACCAGAGCCGGACAAACTGGATGTCGTTGTCCTTGACGAGCGCGAGCACGTCCTCCTTCGACGTGCGTGCGCCCGTGGACCTATCACTGGTGGCCACGTACCTCGCTCCTTCCATCGACCTCGAGTAGGGAATGAAACCCGCCCGCGGGACTTGCCCCCGGTAGGGAATGAAGCCCGCCGGCGGGACTTGCCCGCCGGCGGTTTTTCTCAGACGCCTGCCGGGATCTCACCCGACTCGTGCGACTGGAGCACCTCGTCGCCGGACTCGCCGGTCCTGATCCGGATCGCCGCCTCGACGGGCAAGATGAAGATCTTGCCGTCGCCGATCTCGCCGGTCCGGGCGTGCTTCAGGATCGACTCGACGACCACGCCGACATCCTTGTCGTCGACCACGATCTCCAGCTTCATCTTCGGCCGCAGGTGGATCGTGAGCTCCGAGCCCCGGTAGTGCTCGGTGATTCCCTTCTGCCGGCCCGAGCCGCGGTACTGCCCGATCGAAAGGCTCGGAAAGCCCTTCTCGAGCAGATCCATCCGGAGCGGCTCGAATGCTTCGTGGCGGATGAACGCCTCGATCTTTTTCATGCCGTCCCTCCTATCCCGCTCGGCGCCGTTGCCGCCGGAGCCCTCATCGCGGTTGCAGTCGCGGGGATGCCGCCGATCCCGGCCCCACCCTGCTCGGGTACGGGGATGAACTGCTCCGGGTACCCGTACATGCCGTGCTCGACGATATCGAGGCCGGCCTCTTCCTGCTCGGCCGAGACCCTTAGGCCGATCGTCTTCTTGATCGCCCAGAAGATCACGAACGAGCTGGCGAATGCAGCTCCGAAGGCCGCGCCGATGCCGAGCACCTGTGCGCCCAGCTGGTGGAAGCTGCCCGTGTACCAGAGGCCGCCGTCACCGACCGCGTTGAGCTTCGCCAGCGCCGGGGCCGTGAAGATCCCGCACGAGAGCGTGCCCCAGATTCCCGCCAGGCCGTGCGCCGACAGCGCGCCGACCGGATCGTCCAGGACCTTGTCGAGCGCGAGCACGCCGACGACCACGATCACTCCTGCGACGACGCCGATGATCGGCGCCGCCCAGTAGTTGACATAGCCGGACGGAGCGGTGATCGCGACCAGTCCCGCGATTGCGCCGTTGCCCGCCATGCCG
Source organism: Solirubrobacterales bacterium (assembly GCA_038326655.1). Taxonomy (GTDB): domain Bacteria; phylum Actinomycetota; class Thermoleophilia; order Solirubrobacterales; family JBBDJG01; genus JBBQKG01. The sequence goes on along the minus strand of JBBQKG010000003.1, from coordinate 135,064 downwards.
ATGTCGACGGTCCTCTGGAGCAGATAGATCGTGGCCAGCGCCCCGAGCACGCCGGCTGCGGCAGCGAGGTTCGTGACGACCACGATCTCCGCGAACCGGTTGCCGATCGCGCCGAGCGTCGAGCCCGGGTTGAACCCGAACCAGCCCAGCCACAGGATCAGCACGCCGAGGCCCACGAGCGGCATCGAGTGGCCCGGGATCACGCGGGGCTTGCCGTCCGGCCCATACTTGCCGATCCGCGGACCGAGCTGCAGCAACACCGCCAACGCCCCGGTCGCACCGATCAGGTGGACGACGGTCGAGCCGGCGAAGTCCTGCATTCCCACGTTCACCTGCAGCCAGCCGCCACCGAAGATCCAGTGACTGATCACCGGATAGATGACAGCGCTGAAGATCACCGCATAGATGATGTAGACGCCGAACTTCAGGCGCTCGAGCGTCGTTCCCCACACGATCGCCAGCGAGACCGCACAGAACACGAACTGGAAGAACATGAATGCCGCGGGACTGATCCCGTAGGTTCCGACGAACGGGAACTGCTTGGCCGCCTCAGACGGCACCGAGCTCACGTTCAGGAAGAACCCGTGGGTCCCCGCGATCGTGCCCGCCCCTCCGAACGCGAGCGCGAATCCGACCGCCCAGTAGGCGATCGAGGCGATCGAGAAGTTCGTGAGGATCTTGGCGATCCCGGTTCCAGCGTTCTTCCCCCGCGAGAAACCGATCTCGAGAAAGGCGAAGCCGGCCTGCATGAACATCACGAGCACTCCCGCGACGATCACCCAGGTCGTGTTGACGCTCGATGTCACGTCTTCGAGCGTCGGGCCGGCGGCGGCCGACGCAAACGCGGGCAATGCCAGAAGCATGCCCGCGCCGACGCCGAACCCGAGGGCCATTTTCTTCAGGTATCTCCTGCGCATCAGCGCGTTCCTCCTAACCCGCCGGCCCATCCGGACCGGTCGGTCGCAGTTACGGAACGTGCACCAGCCTAGGTTTCAGCCCCATTCGTGTCTTTAGACACCGGTCCCAAATAAGGGCCCGCGGTTTCTCCTTGCGGTCGAGTGGACCGGCGGCCAGTCGAGACGGCGCAATTGGGGACCGCGTGTACGTACACAAACCGGCGGCGGCGGTCGATTCTTTGGCCATGCCCACCCGACTCACCTCGCTGGACGGATCGTTCCTGCGAGTCGAGACTCCCAACGCCCACATGCACGTCGCCTGGAGCGGGCTCTTCGAGCCGCCTCCCGGTCGCCCGCGCCCGGCCGTCAGGCGCTCCGGCGCAAGGTCGCCACGCGGCTGGGCCGTGTGCCGCGCTTCCGCCAGCGGCTTGCGTTCCCGCCCATGCGCCTGTCGGAGCCGTCATGGGTGGACGACGCGGGATTCGACATCGCCGCGCACGTGGTGGCGCTCGGCGAGCCCGACATCCCGATGACGCTCGAGCGCTTCGCCGAGTTCACCGACGCGATCCTCGGCCGGCCGGTCTCGAACATCCCGGGCCCGCGCTTTCCGCTCTACATGCTCGGCGCCGAGCTCAGTGAGGCCTACCCCGTCGTGCCGCTCGGAGCCGAGCACGCGCTCTCGATCGGCATGTTCAGCTATCGCGACCACATGTTCTTCGGGGTCTACGCCGATCTCGAGACGCTGCCGGAGGCATATGCGCTGCCAAGGGGGCTCGGCGCCGAGATCGCCGCGCTGACGAGGCCGCCCCGGCGCCGCCGGCCTAACGGCCGGCCGGCACCAGCTCTTCGCGCAGCTGCTTCGCCGCTGCGACCATGTTCTTGAGCGACGGCTCGACCTCTTCGTAGCGCCGCGTCTTCAGGCCGCAGTCGGGGTCGACCCACAGCTGCTCGGGCTCCAGCACCTGTGCTGCCAGCCGCAGGAGCTCGGCCATCTCCTCGACTGACGGGATGCGCGGCGAGTGGATGTCGTAGAGCCCGGGGCCGATCTCGTTCTCGTAGCCGGTCCGCTTCCAGTCCTCGAGCAGCTCCATCTTCGAGCGGGCCGCCTCGATCAGCAGCACGTCGGCGTCCATCTGCTGGATCTGCCGCATGATGTCGCCGAACTCGGAGTAGCACATGTGGGTCTGGATCTGGGTCTCGTCGCGCACGGACGAGGTCGAGAGACGGAAGGTCAGGACCGCCCAGTCGAGGTACTCGTCCCAGCGATCGCTGCGCAGCGGCAGGCCCTCGCGGATCGCCGGCTCGTCGACCTGGATGATGTCGACACCCGCCGCCTCGAGGTCTGACACCTCGTCGCGGATCGCGAGCGCAAGCTGGTTGCAGGTGTCCGAGCGCGGCTGGTCGTCGCGCACGAAGGACCACATCAGCATCGTCACAGGACCCGTCAACATGCCCTTCACGGGGCTGTCGGTGAGCGACTGGGCGTACTTGATCCAGTCGACCGTCATCGCGTTCGGCCGGGAGACGTCGCCGAACAGGATCGGCGGGCGAACGTAGCGCGAGCCGTAGGACTGGACCCAAGCGTTCTCGGTGAAGACATAGCCGTCCATCTGCTCGGCGAAGTACTGGACCATGTCGTTGCGCTCCGGCTCGCCGTGCACGAGCACGTCGAGGCCGATCTCCTCCTGGAGGCGGATCACACGCTCGATCTCGCCGTGCATCAGCTCGAGGTAGGCGGCCTCGTCGATCTCGCCGTTGCGAAGCCGCATGCGGGCCTGGCGGATCTCCGCCGTCTGCGGGAAGGAGCCGATCGTCGTGGTCGGGAAGAGCGGCAGCCCCAGGCGCTGGTGCTGCGCCTCCCGCCGGGTGGCGAAGGCGTTCTGCCTGCGGGCGTCCGTGTCGGTGACCTTGGCGAGACGGTCCCGCACGGCGGGATTCCGTGTGCGTGGCGACTCCTGGCGGTCCTTCAGGGCCCCGCGGTTTTCCTCGAAGGCGTCGCCGACCGCCTTCTCGCCCTCGTTCATGGCACGGGCAAGCGTCGCGACCTCGTCGAGCTTCTGCACCGCGAACGACATCCAGCTCAGCACCTCGTCGTCGAGCCGGGGCTCGTTGCGCTTGTCGATCGGCGTGTGCTGGAGCGAGCACGACGTCGACACGACGACCTCGCCGCCCGTCGCCTGCTGGAGGTCGCGGAGCAGCTCGAGGCTGCGACCAAGGTCGTTGATCCAGACGTTGCGCCCCGAGACCACGCCCGCGAAGAGCGCCTTGCCCTCCGGCCAGCCGTGACGGGAGACGAGCTCCCGGTTCTCGCCGCCGCGGAGGAAGTCGAGCCCGACGCCCGCGACCGGAAGCCGGGCGAGCACGGGGAACGCCTCGCCGACGTGGTCGAAGTAGGTGTTGATCAGGATCTGCGGCGCGCCCTCGACCTCGCCGAGCCGCTTGTATGCCCGCTCGAGCGCCTCGAGCTCTGCGGCCGTACGGTCCTCGACCAGCACGGGCTCGTCGATCTGGACCCATTCGGCCCCGAGGCGGCCGAGCTCTGCGAGCACCTCCGCGTAGACATCCACGAGGGAGTCGAGCAGCTCCAGCCGGTCGAACTCCTCCGAGGCGCACTTGCCCTGGAGCAGGAATGTGAGCGGACCGATCAGCACGGGCTTTGTCTCGATCCCCAGCTCCTTGGCCCCCTGATATGAGTCGAACGGCTTGCGCGAGGAGAGCTTGAAGGTCGTGCCGCGCTCGAGCTCGGGAACGATGTAGTGGTAGTTCGTGTCGAACCACTTCGTCATCTCCATCGCGGTCACGTCGACGCCGTCGCCCTGCCGGCCGCGTGCCATCGCGAAATAGGTGTCGAGGTCGACGTCGGCCGAGCCGTCCCACCCGTACCGCTCGGGCACCGCGCCGACCAGCGCGATCGTGTCGAGCACCTGGTCGTAGAGGGAGAAGTCGTTCGAGGGGATCAGATCGATCCCGGCGTCCCGCTGAAGCGTCCAGTTGGCCGCGCGCAGGGAACGTGCCGTCTCGAGCAGCTCCGCTTGCGTGCGCTGCCCGCTCCAGTAGGCCTCGGTGGCCTGCTTGAGCTCGCGCTTCGCGCCGATGCGCGGGTAACCGGAGACGTTTGAAAGGGACTTCGCCAAGGGTCCTCCTAGCGGGGAAGTGTGCGGTCCTTACAAGCGGCGCTGTGAGCGCGCGCGGAGGAGGCAGGAAGTATACGGCGTCCAGCCGAGCCGCAGCACGCTAATACTTCCGGGCCGACGCTCGATAGAACCACCATGAACAAAGAGAATCACACCCGCCGCAGCGTGCTTGCGCTGATCGCCGCCGCATTCGTCGGCGCCGCGAGGCGATCCGGTGGCTCGCTGAACCGGCACCCGATGCCGGAGCTTCGCGAGGTCGGCCGCGAGCTGCACCTCGGCGCCCGGCCCTAGTTCGCGTCCGGCAGCGGCCTCGACCGCGGTGACAGCTCCACGGGCGAGGCGGCCAGCGCCCGCATCCGCACGTCGCGCCACGAGACTCCCTCGCGAATCAGCGCCGGTAGCCCGAATACGACCGCGGTCACGACCTCGACGGCCTGCAGGATGATCCCGTACCCGAGCGCGGTCGCGGCCGGCACGCCGTAGCCGCCTGCGAGCACGGTCAGCACGGCGAGCTGGAAGACGCCGACGTTCGAGGGCGTCGCCGGCAGTACCGCGGTGACGTTCACCGCGAACAGCACAGCCGCGGCGGCGCCGAGCCCGCCATGGCCCTCGATACCGAGTGCCAGCATCAGCGCATAGGCGCCCAGCAGCTGAAGGGCCCAGGCAGCGAGCTGGGACGAGGTCGCCCAAAACGCGCTGCGCGCGCTGCGGAATACCGTCATGCCCTTGCGGAGGCGAAGCAGCGCCGCGGCGGCCTCGCGCAGAAGGCGGGTGAGCACGCCGCCCCGCGATCCCACGCGGCGGTCGCTCGACTCCATCAGCGACGGCACGACCAGCACGGCGGCCGCCAGCCCGAGGGGCACAAGGCTGAACAGGACGAGTGCTTCCTCACGCCCGCGCAGCACGTCGCTGGTGCCCAGCACGAGCATGCCCAGGAGCAGCAGCGCGAGCAGGTTGAGCAGCGTCTGCGAGACCAGCGTGCCGACCAGCACGGGAAGCGTTTCCCGCATGCGCCCGAGGCGGCGCGCGACGATCAGCGCTCGCGACGGCTCGCCGAGGCGGGCCGGAAGCGTCGCCGACATCAACACACCGATCACGGTGCCGCTGAAGATCGTGCTGCGTTTCACCGGCCGCTCGGGAAGCGCGGCGCGCACGATCTCGAACCACGAGAGCGCACGCAGGATCATCGAGGTCGAGAAGAGCGCAAGCGCGATCAGGACCCAGCTCGGGCTGGACTGGACGAGCGTCGAGAGGACGTTGTCGAAGCCGACCCGGCGCAGCGCGAAGAAGGCGAGCAGGATGCCGAGCACAGCCGAGATGCCGAGCGCCGCGCGGCGCGCGCCGGCGAAGATGCGGGCCTTGCGGTTGCGCCCGTCGGGGAGCGGCGGCGGCTCCAGCGACGCGAGGCGGCGCGCGCGGCGGCGCGGCGACCCGTCCGCGGGCCTGAGACCGACCGTCGTGGCCCTGCGCTGGGCGATCGTCGCCGCCCGCGGCGCCGTGATCGCTCGCTCGTAGACGCTTGTGACCCGCTCGGCCACCCGGGGCCAGGCGAAATCCTGTGCGCGCACGCGCGCGGCGTTGCCCATCGACTGCCGGCGAGCCGGGTCCAGCCAGAGCGCGCGCAGCGCCTCGGCCAGCTCGAGCGGCCGGCCGTGGGGGACGAGCAGGCCGTCGCGGCCGTGGCTCACGACCTCCCGGTAGCCCGCGATGTCGGACGCGACCACCGGCGTGCCCGCGGCGAACGCCTCCGTCAGGACCATCCCGAAGCTCTCGCCTCCGAGCGATGGGGCGCACAGCACGTCGGCCTCGTGGAGGCGCCGCCACAGCTCCTCTTCGGAGACGTGGCCGTGGGCGGTGACGTATTCCATCCCGCCCTCGACGTCGGCGAGCAAGGGCTCGACACCCTCGGGACCCGCGCCCACGATGTCGAGGCGAGTCGGGATGTGGCGGCGCAGGCCGGCGAACGCGGAGAGCAGCACGGGGAGCCCCTTGCGCTCCTCCTCACGGCCGATGAACAGGATCTTGAGCGCTCCGTTCGGCGCCTTCGGGCCCGCCGGCGCCGCGCCGAGGTCGACCCCGTTCGGGATCACCTCGTAATCGCCGCCGAACCAGCGCTCGCCCGTCCACCGGGCGGCCTCGGAGACCGCGATCCGGGCGTGCAGGCGGTTGAACATGTGGCTCGCGCCCAACCCGCGGGCGGCCGCGTTCGGCAGCCACTTCGCTGAGTACGCATGGAATGTGCCCACGACCGGCGCGCTCGTGGCGACGCAGGCATCCCATCCGACCACCGGCGCGACCGGTTCGTGCACGTGGATCACGTCGTAGCGGCCCGTGCGAAGCTCCTGCCGCAGGTGGATCACGGCGTTCCCGTGATAGGCCAGGTGCGACACGGCGCCGTTCATGGGCAGGCTGAACGTGCGGCCGAGCGGCACGACGAAGTCGGGCACCGGCCCGGTCGAGGGAGCGCGCCTGTGCAGCAAACGCGTCATGCGGTCGTCGGGGTCGACCGGGCTGAGCACGCGCACGTGGTGGCCTGCCGCAAGCAGCTCCCGGGCGAGCGAGTCGATGTGCCGTGTCACGCCGCCCGGAAAGGTCCAAGAGTAGGGCGAAACGATGGCGATCCGCATCGAAGCGATGCTATCAGCGGTCATTGCGGTGCACGGGGGAAATACCGCGCATTGCGGCGCGGGTTTCACTGCATTTCGGCATTGCCTGCACATACCCTACGGCGAGCGCCAGATACGTGGTCCCGATCAGGAAGATCACGGGACCGGAATCGTTTGTCAGCGCGCCGCCCACGACCGCCACGACCGCGCCCCAGAAGCCGGCTCGCATCGCAGGAAGTTCCTCCAGGCCGGCCAGGAGGCGTCGCCGGTAGCGGATACCCAGGGCAAGGGCCACGATCGCGACCACCACGAGTGGTCCGATCGCGCCGCGGCCGAGCGAGTCGTAGCTGAGCTCGAAGCGCCGCTGCGCGACCTGGGCCAGCTCGTCGAGGCCCCCGGCACGGAGCACCGAGCGGGTGAAGTGCGCATTGCCGCCCGTCGCGAGGTCCAGCCCGGCCAGCAAGGCGAGCGCGAGCGCCGGCGCGCCGAGCACGATCGCCGTCCGCGAGCGCCACGAGCCGCGGCCCGCGGCGTAGACGGCGGCCGCCGCCACGCCGAGCCCCAGCGTGAGCGCAGCGCCGACGTCTGCGCCCACCCGCCCCCAGCTCAACATGAACGCGACGAGCGTGCCGCCGACCGAGATTCCCCAGACCGCCGTCCGGGTGCTCGCGGTGGCGAGTGCCGCGCCGAGCCCGAGCAGCGTCGCAACCGCCAGCGTGATCTCGAGCTCGTTTCCGATTCCGTAGAACCGCGCGCCCAGCAGGGGGTTGGGGCCGAGCAGCGAGCCCACGATCAGATCCGACCCCAGCAGCAGGTCGATCACGTGGGCTCCCACGCTCACCGCGGCGGGCAACGCGATCGCGCGGGGCGATGGGAGCAATCGATCGGTCAGCAGGGCAAGCAGCCCCGACACTGCTCCCACGATCACCAGCTCGAGCAGCGCTGTTCCGGGCGCGAGCGCCCCGGTGACGAGCAGCACCGCCGGCAGCCACAGCGCGGCCGGCAGCGCGCAACGGCCCACCTGCCGCAGCCGCCCGCGAGTCGCCAGCGCCACCAGCGCGAAGGCGAGCGCGAGGCCGCCGAGCACGACGTCCCACCGCCGGGGCCCCACGACCGCGAGTCGCTTGCGGAAGCGGACGAGGTCGTCGGCGCTGCGGCTGCCGCTCGCCTCGATCGGCTCACCCGCGACCGCTTTCGGGACGGGCAGCCCGAGCCGCCCGAGCACGGTCGGAGCGAAGTCGGTCGTGATCACCAGCCCGTCGGTCCGGGTCGAGGCCGAGCGCAGGTCCTTTCCGCCCGAGAGCCCGGCCGCGCCCGCGGCCAACAGCCTCCTCGGGAGCGCATTCGGGTCCTGGAGCACGAACACGAGGTCCTGCGGCCGACGTTGCGCCATCACTGCGCGAAGCGCATTGCGACCGGCCGAGCGTCCCGGAAGCTTCACGACCATGAGTGCCGACCGCCGCCACGTCGCGCGTGCCCTGCGGCTGACGCTGGCGCTGGTCCCCAGCGACACCCGTGGGAGGTTGCCCGAGCGGTCCGCGGCGACGAGCGCCTCGCGGTTGCGGCTACCCCCGATGCCGACGTAGGCGACCCCGTCGCCCGCGGCCGATACCGCACCGCCGAGCGTGCCCGGCTGCACGTCGGCCGGCGGCGTGCGCGACCGCGAGACGATCCGCGCCCATTCGCCGATCCGGCCGCCCGCGCCGGCCGGAACCAGCCTGATGCCCTCCGGGAGATCGCCGTTGTAGAGGCTCGTCTGCGCCCGCGCGCCCGCGCTGATGTCGAGCAGCACCTGCTCGGGCCGGTACGCGCCCTGGATTGCCGCCACGAAGCCAAGTGCCGTGATGCCGTCGATCGATGCGATCCGCTGGATGAAAGGGCGCCCCTTGATCGCCTTCGAGGGGCTCGGGAGGAAGAGCAGCGCTACTCGCGCGGGTGGTTCGCCGCCGCCGGCGGCACGCGCGCCCGGCGGCCCGGCGAGCAAGGCGACGGCGCACGCGAGAACCAGGGCGAGAACGGACGCACGGCAGCGCGCAGAGCAGCTTGGCCGGTGCACGCGGCGCCACTATAACCTTGGAGGCGTGGGGCGAAATTTCGTCAAGTTCACCTTCCTCAAGGTCGACCCGGCCTGGCGCCGCCTCGATCCGGCCGAACGCGAGCGCCACAAGCGCGAGTTCGGCGCCGCCTGCGAGAACTTCGCCGCCGATCGCTTCCTGCGCGCCTTCTCGCTGGTCGGCACGCGCGGCGACGCGGACCTCCTGCTTTGGTGCTCGAGCCCCGGGCTCGCCGACATCCACGAGTTCCACGTCGTGCTCGGCCAGAGCGGCCTGATGGCCTGGGCCGAGACGCCCCACTCCTACCTGGCGATGACGAAGGAGTCCGAGTACTCCGAGGAGGACCGGCTCGACCTCCACACCTCCCAGAAGAAGTACCTGTTCGTCTATCCGTTCTGGAAGCAGCGGGACTGGTACCGCCTGCCGGGCCCCGAGCGAATGCGGATCATGAAGGAGCACATCGAGATCGGGCGGAAGTACCCGACGATCTCGATCAACACGACCTACTCCTTCGGGCTCGACGACCAGGAGTTCGTGGTCGCTTTCGAGACCGACGAGCCGGGCGACTTCCTCGACCTCGTGCAGGAGCTCCGGGGCAGCGAGTCGAGTTCCTACACTCTGCGCGACACGCCGATATTCACCTGCATCGCGAGCAGCGTCCGGCATGCGCTGGACGCGCTCGACGGCGACGCTTCGATGATCGCCGCCGGCACTCGAGGCAACGGGCGCGCCGGCGACGTCGACGCTCACTAGCTCCTGTCGGCTCGATCTGCGACGCGACCATATGAACTCCAACAACGATCGACAGCTGCGCGTCGCGATCGTCGGCGCGGGACCGGCCGGCTTCTACGCCGCCGGACACGTGCTGGGCGGCGAGCGGTCGCTCAGCGTGGACCTGTTCGATCGCCTGCCCACCCCGTTCGGCCTCGTGCGCGCAGGCGTCGCGCCGGACCATCCCAAGATCAAGTCCGTGGTGCGCATCTACGAGAAGACGGCGGCGAAGGAGGGCTTTCGCTTCTTCGGGGGCGTCGAGCTCGGACGCGACCTGCATCGTGCCGATCTCCTGGAGCGCTACCACGCTGTGATCTATGCGATCGGTGCGGCGACCGACCGGCAGCTTGGAATCCCCGGAGAGGATCTACCGGGCTCCGAGGCCGCGACGACGTTCGTCGGCTGGTACAACGGCCATCCCGATCATCCGGACCGTGAGTTCGACCTCGATTGCGAGCGGGTCGTCGTCGTGGGCAACGGCAACGTGGCGATCGACTGCGCGCGGATGCTCGCCCTCAGTGCCGAGGAGCTGCGACGGACCGACACGGCGGACCACGCGATCGACGTGCTTGCGTCCGACGCCGTCAAGGAGATCGTGATCCTCGGCCGCCGGGGACCGGCGCAGGCCGCGTTCACCAACCCCGAGCTGCTGGAGCTCGGCGAGCTCGAGCTGGCGGACGTGATCGTGGACCCGGCGGACCTCGATCTGGACGAGGCCTCGCAGGCATGGCTCGACTCCGACCAGGCCAACAAGACGTCGCGCGAGAACGTCCGGATCCTGCGCGAGTACGCGGAGCGCGAGTCCGCCGGAAAGCCTAAGCGGATCGTGCTGCGGTTTCTTACCTCACCTGTCGAGCTGCAAGGGGACGGTCGGGTCGAGCGCATCGTGGTCGAGCGCAATCGCCTCGAGCCCCGTGACGACGGGTCGCTGGCCGCGCGGGCGACGGGCGAGCGCGAAACGCTTGGATGCGGCCTCGTGCTGCGCTCGATCGGCTACAAGGGCATCGCGATCCCCGAGGTCCCCTTCGACGAGGGCCGCGGCACGATCCCGAACGTCGCCGGGCGCGTCGTCGACGGCGAGCACCACGTGACCGGCGAGTACGTGACGGGCTGGATCCGCCGCGGCCCGAGCGGCGTGATCGGGACGAACAAGAAGGACGGGCAGGAGGCCGCGAGCAGCCTGCTCGAGGACGCCGAGGCGGGGCTCCTGAACGACCCGGTGAGCGACGGCGACATCGCGCAGCTGCTCGCCGAGCGCGGCGTCGAGCCGATCAGCTGGGAAGGTTGGAAGCGCATAGACGCGCACGAGCAGAACCTCGGCGCCGGCACCCGCCCGCGCGTGAAGCTCACCCGGTACGAATTGCTGCACGGCGCCGCGCGGAAGAACGACTGACCGCGATTCTGCGAGCAGAATCGCGGGTGACGTGTGGGGCGCGTGACTTGCGGCTCGTGTTACCGCGCCCTACGGCAAACCGCTGGCCGCTTGCAGAAAGTCGGCAGTCTCTTGTTCAGAACAGCTTCTAAGAAGCTGTTCTGAACGATTGACCGCAGCCACAGGCCGCGACCACGTTCGGGTTGTTCACCGCAAACCCGGCGCCCTGGAGGCCCTCGACGTAGTCGACCTCGGAGCCGTCCACGAAGGGAAGGCTCTCCGAGTCGATCAGCAGCCTGATGTCGGAGAACTCGTAGATCTGGTCGCCTTCGCGCTGCTCGTCGAACGCGAGCGCGTACTGGAAGCCGGAACAGCCGCCGCCGCGAACCGCCACGCGAAGTCCGGCCTCGGACTCTGCCTGGCCGTTCATGAGCTCTTTGACCTTGTCGGCCGCTGTGTCTGTGAGGGTGACCATCGAACCTCCGTCGCTTCCATTCTCGGCACCACCCGGCAGTCGCCTTAGGGGCACCTATTCGCCGTGCTCCGATTGTAGCGGGGGCTGCACGCGGCGTCTCGCCGTCGCATCGGGCGGCGTTACCTGATAGAAGCGCCTGCGTGCCGGTCGCGATCGTCTCAGACTCGACGGGATACCTCCCCGCCGAGCTCGTCGAGCAGAACGAGATCCGCCTCGTGAGCCTCTATGTCAACTGGGAGGACTCTTCGGAGCGCGAGCTCGACATGCCGAACTTCGACGCTTTCTACGACCGGCTGCGGCGCATGGACCGCCTGCCGACGACCTCACAGCCCTCGATCGGGGACTTCCTCGAGGTCTACGAGCCGCTCGTCGCGCAGGGCTACGAGGTCGTCTCCGTCCACATCTCGGGCGGCATCTCCGGAACGGTCGAGGCGGCGCGCCAGGCGAAGGAGCGGTTGGCCGAGCAGGCGGGGGCGGACCGGGTGACGGTGATCGACTCCGAGCTGGCCTGCGGCGGCATGGGGCTGGTCGTGCTCTCCGGCGCGAAGGTGGCGCGCGCCGGCGGCGACGTCGGCGCGGTGATCGAGCGCGTCGAGAAAGCGCGATCCGACCTGAAGATGTGGTTCGCCGTCGACACGCTCGAGTTCCTCCGCCGCGGCGGCAGGATCGGCGCCGCCCAGGCCTGGCTCGGCTCGGCGCTGAAGATCAAGCCGATCCTCACGCTCGAGAAGGAGATCACGCCGATCGAGCGGGTCCGGACAGGGGCGAAGGCGCTCCGGCGGCTGCTCGAGTACGCCGAGCAGCGTCACACCGACGGCGCCGACGGATGGGTGGTGCAGCACATCCAGGCGCCCGAGGAGGCAGCGCAGCTGACCGCCGCGGCCGAAGCGGTGATGGGCTGCCCGCCGGCCTTCGTCTCGGAGGTCGGACCGGTGATCGGCACCCACGTCGGCCCCGGGCTGCTCGGCGTGGGCGGCGTGCCCCGGAGCGACCTCGAGCCCTAGTCGGGAGGCGGCAGCGCCGGCCCGTCCGCCGCAAGGGCCGCCGGCATCGCGCCGGGGCGGTGCTGCCACCAATCTCTGACCAGGATCTGCAAAACGGCCACGGCGGGGATTGCCAGCAGCGCCCCCAGTACGCCGAGCAGCGTCCCCCCGGTGAGGATCGCGACGATCACCAGCAGCGGGTGGAGCTGCACGGTGCGCCCGTAGATGACCGGCTGGATCAGGTGGTTCTCGAGCTGCTGGTACAGCAGCAGCACCACGACCCAGACGATCGGCGCGGTGGGGAAGTCGACGATCGCGCACACGATGCCGATCACGATTCCGCCCAGCGTCGCACCGACCAGGGGAATCAGGTCGAAGAACGCCATCATGACCGCCAGCGGAACCGCGAACGGGACGCCCAGCACCTCCAGCGTGATCCATGTGACGACTCCCGCGACCACGCTGATCAGCAGGTTGCCGACGACATAACCGACCACGGAGCGGTTGATCTCCTGCGCCACATTCCGGGCGCGGGCCTCCCGCTCGGCGCCGAGTTGTCGGTAGACCCACTCGACGAAGCGCCTTCCGTCGAGGATCAGCAGGAACGTCATCACCAGCACCGTGATCAGCAGCACGATCCTCGTGAAGACACCGACGGTCACGTCGCGCAGGGTCCCGGCGGCGGTGCCGATCCGGGAAGGAAGCTTGTTCGCTTCCTTCTGCAGGCTGTTGACTATGTGGTACTTCTCGTCGTACTTGCGGAACTGCTTGTTCTTGTTGAGGTCCTGCACGTAGGTCGGAAGGTTGTCGACCAGGTCGTTGACCCCTTTCACGACCGGCGGCACGACCGCGAGCCCGAGGCCGAAGATGCCGAAGATGATCGCGAAGTAGACAGACAGGATCGCGGCCCAGCGCGGGAAGCGGCCGCGGTCGAGGCGATTGACGACCGGGGAAAGAGCGACCGCCAGGAACACCGAGATCAACAGCAGCCCGACGATCTCGCGGATCAGGTACACGAAATAGAGCGCCGCCAGGACCGCGATCGCAGTCAGCACGATCTTTGCGATCTCGCGCGCGGGAAGCCCGGGCCGAGCCATCGCGGGCCAGAGTAGTCGGGGGTCCGGTCGCTGCCGGGAGGCTCTGCCGGGCGGTTTCCTAGTCGCGTCGGCGCCGGCGGCCCACGAGCGCGGCGATCCCGCCGCCCACGGCAAACCCCAGCACGGTTGCGCCGACGATCACGGCGGTGCGGTGTTCGCTCACCTGGCGCCGCCAGTCGGTCAGCGCCTGGACCTTGGCCCGCAGGTCCTCGACCGACACGGCGAGGTCGTGGCGGGTCCGCTCGATCGAGCCTTTGATCTCGTCTGGGCTGCGGGTGGCCATCGCTACGGCTTCGGCGTCGTCTCGGCCGTCCCTGCGCGGGCGGCCTCGACCTCGGGATGCTCGAGCGTCTCCTTGATCCGCTTTGCCTCTTCGATCGCCCGGTCGGGCGTCGGCGGCGCGCCCGCCTTGAAGGCGCGCATCGCGATCAACCCCGCGATCCCCCCGAGCACCAGCAGGAGCACGGTCGTGATCAGGTATCCGACCCATCCGTACGGGTTGTTGAAGATGTCCGACAGCCCCCAGGAAAGCGCATGGAAGGCGAAGATCAGCGCGAGGAACACGAAAAAGCCCGCCGCCGCGCCGACCGCGGCGCCCTGCACGAGTCGCCGCATCTTCAACTCGATCTCCGTCTTCGCGAGCTCGATCTCCTCGCGAACCAGCAGTGAGGCGTTCTCGGAGACGCGGGTCACGAGGTCGCCGAGCGACTTGTCGTCGATGCCGCCGTTCACACGCGTGTAGTCCCCATCAGTCACGCAGCCGCCTCAGGACCCGGGCGAGCAGGAAGCCTCCGGCCAGCGCGGCGGCCACGAGCACGATCGGGCTCGGCGCAGCCGCCGGAGCGGTCTCTGCGCCGAAGCCGTTCGAGGACGTGGAGTGCGTGTCCGCCCCGGCGATGATGTCTGCGGTTGCCTGGCTCTCTGCGTTCTGTTCCATGGCACTCGGCCTGGTCGGGGCCGGCCCCGGGACAGTAAAGCAACCGGCGCTAGTCCGGCGGGTCCTCGTCGAAGAGCCGCCGCCAGACCGTGGTCGCGAGACGATTCGCAGCGATGCTGGCGAGTGCTCCCGCCGCCGCGAGGAGCCCGCTCCAGATCAGCCGCTTGATGAGCTCGTTGTCCTGCACGGGCCGTAGTAAACCAGTGCGACCGGAGCGAGCGGCCCTAAGCCCGGACCTCGAGCCCGCCGCACACCGTTTCGACCACCATCTGCTTGGCCTGCGCGAAGTCGTCGGGGGTCGCGGGGATCGCCTCGAAGATCCACGCCGTCAGCAGCTGCTCGATCGCGCCGTAGAAGCAGAGCGTCGCGAACTCGGGCGAGATGTCGGTGCGGAAGGCGCCCTCTTCCTGAGCCTTGCGGATGATCGCCGCGATCCCGTCGTAGGCCTGGCTGATCTCGGGGAGGTGTGCACGGCCGAAGGTGTTCGCCGCGCGCGTCACCTCGACGATGATCACCTTCATCAGGTCGGGGTCGTTCTGGTAGGAGTCGACGATGAAAGACGCGATCGCGTCGAGCTTCTCGCGGATCGGCGGGTCGCGCCGGTCGACTTCGGCGATCGCCTCCAGCAGCAGCGTCCAGCGCTCCGTGAAGAGCGTGTCGAGCACCTCGTCCTTCGACCGGAAGTAGTGGTAGACGAGCCCGTACGCGACGCCCGCCTCGTTCGCGATGTCCGAGACACGGCAGCTGTAGAAGCCCTCCCGCGCGAACACGCGGATCGCCGCGTCCAGGATCACCCGCCGCTTGTCCACCGCGCCGGCGTTTCGGGCGCTCATCGCAGCACGTGCTCGCGCCACCGGTAGGCGGCCGGGCGGCGGTTGGCCAGCGACGGCAGCTTTGCGCGCACGTCCTCCTGCGCGTCCAGGTCGAGGTCCGCGGTGACGACGTGCTCCGGCTCCCCGGCAGCGGAGGCGAGCACGGTGCCCCACGCGTCGACGATCATCGAGTGCCCGTAGCTCTCGTGATCGGGCGGGTGACGGCCGACCTGGCCGGCGGCGACCACGAAGGCCTGGTTCTCGATCGCACGGGCACGGATCAAAGTCTCCCAGTGCGCGCGACCGGTCGGTACCGTGAACGCCGCGGGTAGCGTGAAGGCCTGGGCGCCGTCGACCGCCATGATCCGGAACAGCTCCGGGAAGCGAAGGTCGTAGCAGATCGCCAGCCCCAGCCTCAGCGCGCCGGCGTCCGCGACCACGATCTCCTCCCCGGCGCCCTCGACGTCGGACTCCCGGTAGGTGACACCGCCGACCTCGACGTCGAACATGTGGATCTTCCGGTAGACGGCCCGCGCGGCGCCCTCGGGATCGAACAGGACCGAGGTGTTGCGCAGCTTCTCGTCGCCCTCGACCCGCTCCACGATGCTGCCCGCGACCAGCCAGATCCCGAGCCCCGCCGCGAGCGCGCCGGCCCACCGAAGCGTGGGGCCGTCGAGCGGCTCGGCGCCTTCGATCAGCTGCTCGGGCGAGCCCAGCACGTTGAACTTCTCTGGCAGCGCGACCAGCTCCGCACCGTCCCCGGCGGCGCGCCGGATGAGGCGCTCCGCAACCTCGAGGTTGCGTGACTTGTCCTCGTTCGAATTGAGCTGAACCGCCGACGCCCGCACCGACAACCGCCTTGTCACTCGCCCTGATTGACTCACCAATCAGTCAGGAAACGATTATAGGCGCGCCTTCCCGCGTGCGCGAAGTGAGGGACGCTACGGCGCCCGCCGCGCCTGCAGCTCGGCGATCATCAGCTTCGCCCGCATCGCCGCGACGAGGTCCCGCATCGGCTCGACCGCGCGCTCGAGCAGGTCGGCGGCGGCGTCCGTGTCCATCTCCCCCGCGACCCGCTCCATCATCACCTCGACCTCCTCGTGCACGAGCCGCTCGAGGTGGCGCTTGTAGATCATCGTGTCGTGCACGGTGAAGCCGAGCGCCTCCGAGTACCCGGATGCGCGCATGCGGCTCACCGCCTCGATGATCTGCACATCGGCGGGCCCGTACCGCTTCGCGCCATTTCGGCGAGCGGGCGAGAGGACGCCGAGCTTCTCGAGGCGGTCGAGCGCCTCCTCGGGCAGCCCGTAGCGGCGCTTCGCCTCACGCGCGCTCAATCCCGTCGAGTCCTGCCCGGAAAGCGCGCGTTCGAGGATCCGGTCCTCGAGCTCGACCATCGCGCGCAGCCGCTCCGGGCCTTCGACGCCGCCGTTCTCGAGCACCTCGCGGATCACCTTGAGCGGCAGGAACCGCTCTTCCTGAAGCTGCTTGATGACCTGCACCCGCTCGACGAAGTCCCGCGGGTACCACGCCATGTTCCGCGACGTCTTCACGGGCTCGGGCAGGAGGCCCTCGCGCAGGTAGTGCTTGATCGTCCCCGCCGGCACGCCCGCGGCCTCCGCGAGCTCGCGCATCCGAAGCAGCTCACCGTTCTGCGAGGGAGGCGCGCTCACACGACTCCCTCGGCGCGCAGGGCAGCGATTCGCTCGGGGTCGTAGCCGATCGCTGCGAGCACCTCGTCGGTCTGCTGCCCCAGTGCCGGCGCCGGCCGCTCGACCTTCGCGGGCGTGCGCGAGAGCGCGATCGGGAAGCCCGCCTGGCGAACCGGGCCGATCCCCGGCTGGTCGAGCTCCAACACCATGCCGCGCGCGACCGCCTGCTCGTGCGTGAGCGCCTCGTCGAGGTCGAGCACCGGCTCGAGGCAGCAGTCGTGCTCGCCGGCGAACGCGGTCCACTCGTCGCGGGTGCGCTCGCGGAACATTGCCGCGACCTCGGCTCCTGCTTCGGAGTGCGGGTGCTCGAACTGCTTGTCGACCAGGTCCTGCCGGCCGGTGCCCTCGCACCAGTTCTGCCAGAACTTCGGCTCGAGCGCGCCCAGCGACATCCAGCGGGCGTCCTTGGTCTCGTAGGGGAAGTAGCAGAGGATCCCACCCGCAAGCTCGACCTCGCCGCGGCGAGGGACCACCTCCTCGCAGAAGTAGCGCGCGATCACCATCGCAAGCCACGACGTGGCACCGTCGGTCATCGAGATGTCGACGACCTGCCCGGCGCCCGAGCGCTCGCGCTCGCGCAGGGCCGCGAGGATCCCGACCGCTGCCATCAGCGCCCCACCCCCGAGGTCGGCGATCTGCCCCGCCGACTGGACCGGCGGGCCGTCTCGGTGGCCGGTCAGCCCGAGCAGCCCCGCCAGCGCGAGGTAGTTGGTGTCGTGGCCCGAGCGCTCGCGCAGGGGGCTGTTCTGGCCGTAACCGGAGATCGCGCAGTACACCAACCGTGGATTCCGCTTCTCCACCGCCTCGTAGCCGACGCCGAGCCGGTCCATCACGCCGGGGCGAAAGCTCTCCACGAGCACGTCGTGATCCTCGGCGAGGCGCAGGAGGATGTCGCGCCCTTCGGGGCGCTTGAGGTTCAGCTTCAGCGAGCGCTTGTTGCGGTTGAGCCCCAGGAAGTAGGCCGACGCGGTCCCGTTCGCATGCTCGGCGTCGCCGCCGTAGTAGGGCGGCATCCAGCGGATGTAGTCGCCGCCCGCGGTGTCCTCGACCTTCAGCACGTCGGCGCCGAGGTCGGCCAGCAGCAACGTGCAGAACCCTCCGGGGAGCAGCCGAGTCAAATCGAGGACGCGCAGTCCTTCCAGCGGGCGGTGCGCCATCGCCTACCTCATCCTACCGCGGCCGTGCCGCCGCCCGCGCCCCCTGCGACCGTGGCCGCCGCCAGCGGCGGCCACGCCATTTTCTCTATGCCCAGCATCGCTCGTGCCTCCTCGACGGTCGCGACCCGCCGGCCGATGTCCTCGACCATCTGGCGCGCCTTGGCGATCAGGTCGCCGTTCGACCGCGCCATCTCGCCGTTCGGGAGGTAGAAGTTGTCCTCGAGGCCGACGCGCACGTTCCCGCCGAGCGTCAGCGCTGCCGCGCCGAGCATCCACTGGTCGCGCGAGATCCCGATCACGCCCCAGTTGTTCGGCCCGCGGGCGCCGCCGGGCAGCTGCTCCGACATGTGCGCGAGGTTTCGCGCGTTCGGCCGGATCCCACCCGTCACGCCCATCACGCAGGAGACCTGCAGCGGCTCGCGCAGGAGGCCCATGTCCATCAGCGGGTCGAGGTTGGCGATGTGCCCGGAGTCGAAGCACTCGTGCTCGGGCTTGATGCCGAGCTCGTTCATCTCGTTGAGAAAGGTGATGATCGTCTCGAACGAGTTCTCGAACACCGTGTGGAACACGAAGCTCTTGCGCCGCTTCGAGTACTTCGCGTAGTTCATCGAGCCCATGTTCAGCGCGCCCACCTCTGGCCGCAGCTCGCGGAGGTACTGCAGGCGCTTCTCGATCGGCACGCCGATCGCGCCGGTCGAGTAGTTGACGATCACGTCGCCCACCTCGGTGAGGATCGCGTCGGTGATGTTGCGGAAGTCCTCGACCTCGTAGCTCGGCACGCCGTCGGGCGTTCGCGCGTGGATGTGGATTGCCGATCCGCCCTCGTCGACGATCCGGCGCGCCTCGGCCGCGTACTCCTCGGGCGTGTAGGGGATCGCCGGGCACTGGTCGCGGTTGGCGACCGCGCCCGAGATCGAGCACGTGATGATCACCGGGTCCTCGAAACGGCTCATCGCTTCTCCTCCTCGTGGTTCAGGGTCAGGCCGGCGGCCTCGAGCGCGGGCTCCTCTTCGGTGAACATCTGCATGCGCAGCAGCTTGCCCGCCCGGAAGGTGTAGACGTTGAACGACTTGATCTCGACCTCGACCCCGCTGCCCTTGCCCATCGCGCGCTGATGCAGGACGACCAACAGGCGGTCCCCGCGCGCGACGAGCTCGAGAATCTCGATCTGCATCCAATCCCAGCTCTCGAACCAGGTGTCGAGGGCGGAACGAACGCCGTCGTGACCGTGGTAGCTTCGCGCGCCCGGCGCCGTGGGCCACTCGTGCAGCTCGCAATCGGGGTCGAGAGCGTCCATCACGGGCTCGACGTCGAGGTGGTTGAACGCATCCACCAACCGCCGGACGAGCACCTCGTTCTCACCGACCGTCGTCACACCGGCATCACGCCGTGCTTCTTCCACGGCCGGTCGACGCGTTTCGTCGCCGCCATCTCGAGGCCGCGGATGATCCGCGGCCGGGTCTCACGCGGGTCGATGATGTCGTCCACCATGTCGTTCCCGGCGGAGATGTACGGATCGATGATCGCCTTGAAGTTGTCGACCAGCTTCTGGCGCTCCGCGTCCGGGTCCTCGGCGGCGTCGATCTGCTTGCGGAAGATGATGTTCACCGCGCCCTCCGCGCCCATCACCGAGATCTCCGCGCCCGGCCAGGCCACGATCAGGTCCGGCTCGTACGCCCGGCCGTTCATCACGTAGTAGCCGGCGCCGTATGCCTTGCGGATCACGACCGTGATCTTCGGCACGGTCGCGCGCGAGACCGCGTAGAGCATCTTGGCCCCATGGCGGATGATGCCTTCCTGCTCGACCTTCGTGCCGACCATGAAGCCGGGCACGTCCTGCAGGAACACCAGCGGGACGTTGAACGCGTCGCAGAGGTTCACGAAGCGCGCCGCCTTGTCGGCCGAGTCGTTCTCGAGGATGCCGGCCAGCTGCTTGGGCTGGCTCGCGACGATGCCCACCGGCCGTCCCCCGAAACGCGCGAGGCAGGTGATGATCGTGCGGGCGAACTTCGGCTTGATGTCGAAGTACTCGCCGTCGTCGACGATCCGCTCGATCACGTCGTACATGTTGTACGGATGCCGGGGGGACTCGGGCACGATGTCCAGCAGCGCCTCGTCCATGCGGTCGACCGGATCGGTGGTGGGACGGATCGGGGGCTGCTCCTCGCAGTTCGCGGGGAAAAACGACAGGTAGGTCTTGATCGCCTCGATGCACTCGCGGTCGTCGGCCACCTCGAGGTCTCCCACGCCGGACTTGCGGCAGTGGATCTTGGCGCCGCCGAGCTCCTCCTGGGTGACGTCTTCGCCGGTCACGGCCTTCACGAGGTGCGGTCCCGCAAGCGCCATCGAGCCCTGACCGGAGACCATCGGGACGAAGTCTGCAAGGCCGGGGATGTAGGCGGTGCCGGCCGCGCACGGCCCCAGCATGCCGGCCACCAGCGGAATGCAGCCGGACATGATCACCTCCTCGCGGAAGAGGTGGCCAGAGCCGGCGAACAGCGAGCCGACCGCCTCCTGGATGCGCGCGCCCGCGGAATCCAGGAGCCAGATGAACGGCATCCGCTTCTGGAGCGCCATCTCGCGCAGCCGGCCCACCTTGATCTCTCCGGTCATGCCCATCGAGCCGGCCATCACGGTGAAGTCGTAGGCTGCGATCGCACTCCGGCGGCCGTCCACCTCTCCCCATCCCGTGATCACGCCGTCCGCGGGCGCTTCGCGCCCCTCCATCGAGCGCTGGGAGAAGTGCGGGCGGCCGTGCATGCCGATCTCCACGAACGTGCCACGGTCGACGAGCAGGTCGATGCGCTCCCTCGCAGTCAGCTTCCCTTTCCCGTGCTGGCTTTCGATCTTCTCCTCGCCGCCGCCGAGCTTGATCTTCGCGCGGCGGCCGTGGAGGTCTTCGACGAGGCTCTTCAGGCCGCTCTGCTCGCCGTGGTCGGTGAGTGGCGCCGAGGGCACCTCACTCGGGTGCTCGGTGTCGGTCGCCTCGCGGCCGGCCTCGGCGACGACGGCGCGCTGCTGCTCCAGCTGCGGGTCGGGCTTTGCCTTCCCATCCTTGCTCTCCCCCGCCGAGTCGACCTTGCTCGACTCGGCGGAACCCTGTTTATCCATTTACCGTCCTTTCCAGTTTGGTTCGCGCTTTTCGAAGAACGCCTGCACGCCCTCGAGGATGTCCTCGGTGGTCATCGCGAGGCTGAGCTGGGACCGCAGGTAGTCGAGCGCGTCCTCGAAGGGCATGTCGAGCTGCCGGTACATCGCGTCCTTGCCGAGTCGCATGATCACCGGCGACTTCGAGGCCAGCTTCGCCGCCCATTCGCGCACCGCGGCGTCGAACTCCGCCTCGGGCACGACCCTGTTGACGATCCCGATGCGCTCGGCCTCGCGCGCGTCGATCCGGTCCCCGAGCAGGAGCAGCTCGTTCGTCTTCTTGCGCGGGACATTCCGGTAGATCAGCGCCATGATCATGAAGGGAAACGCGCCGACGTTGATCTCGGGCGTTCCGAACGTCGCTCCCTCCTTCGCCACGATCAGGTCACAGGCGAGCGCGATCCCGAGCGCACCCGCGAGCACGTGGCCGTTGGCGGCGCAGATGCTGGGCTTGCCGAGCGTCCCGATCAGACGGAACAACTTCACGAAGCGCTCCGTGCCGAAGTGGCGATGGACGATCGGCACGTCGGCCGCGAAGCCGGCCAGGTTCGCGCCGGAGGAGAAGACCGTCTCGTGCGAGGAGGTCAGCACCACGCACCGGACCTCGCCGTCGGCGCGCGCCGTCTCGAAGGCCGCGAGCAGGTCGCCGAGCAGCTCGTTGGAGAGGGCGTTACGCGTCTCCGGCTGGTTCAGCGTGATCGTCGCAACGCCGTCGCCGGTGTCGTAGAGAAGCGTCTCGAAGTTGGGCATGCGGGAAGTAGGAAGTCCTACTGTTTACTTTTCCGAAGGCTTCTTGTAGCTTTGCCCGACCAGCCTGTCAAGTTTTCCGGGAGGTCGTATGGCCACTGCCGCAACCGAGATCAAGCCCAACTTCGGGGCGCCCAAGAGGCACTTCTGCCTGACCGATGAGCACGAGGCGCTGCGGGAGTCGATCGAGACCTTCGCCAAGCGCGAGCTGGCGCCGCACTCCGACGAGTGGGAGCGCGAGGGATTCCCGGACTCGGTGTTCAAGCGGATGGGCGAGCTCGGCTTCCTCGGCATCTACTTCCCCGAGCAGTACGGCGGGCAGGGCGGCGACTACTTCATGTCGATCGTCCGCGGCGAGTCGATGTCGGCGGCCAACAACGGCGGCCTCGCGATGGGGATCGCAGTGCACACCGACATGGCCACCCCGCCGATCCTGAAGTTCGGCACGGAGTACCTCAAGCAGACCTACCTGGTGCCGTCGATCAAGGGCGAGAAGATCTCCTCGCTGGGGATCTCGGAGCCGGGCGCCGGCTCGGACGTGGCCGGGATCCGGACGCGCGCGGTCCGCGACGGCGACGAGTACGTGATCAACGGGTCCAAGACGTTCATCACGAACGGCGCGCGCGCCGACTTCATCGTGCTCGTGACCAAGACCGACCCGGATGCCGGCTATGACGGCTTCTCGCTCTTCGTCGTCGACAAGGACACGCCGGGCTTTCACGTCTCCCGCAAGCTCGAGAAGCTCGGCATGCACTCCTCCGACACTGCGGAGCTTTCCTTCGAGGACGTGCGCGTGCCTTCGGAGAACCTGCTCGGCGAGGAGGGCAAGGGCTTCTACCACATCATGTGGGAGCTCCAGGGTGAGCGCCTGATCGGCGCCGCCGGCTCGGTCGCCGGCGCACAGCGCGTCTTCGACACGACGCTCGAGTACGCCAAGGAGCGCAACGCCTTCGGGCGGCCGATCGGCCGCTTCCAGGCGATCCGCCACAAGTTCGCCGAGATGGCGACGAAGATCGAGGCCGCCCGCCAGATGGTCTACACGACCGCCTGGCGCGTGCAGAACGGCGAGTACCCGGTGCGGGAGATCTCGATGGCGAAGCTGTACGCCTCTCAGATCGCATGCGAGGTTTGCGACGACTGCATCCAGGTCCACGGCGGCTACGGCTACATGCGCGAGTACGGCGTGGAGCGCGCGTGGCGCGACATGCGGCTGAACCGGATCGGCGCCGGCACCGACGAGATCATGCTGGAGGTCATCGGCCGCTCGTACGGCCTGTAGGGGTGGACATCCTCGAGGTCCCGCCGGGGGACCCCCGCCTTGCGGCCGTCTTCCCGGTGATGCAGCAGCTCCGCACCGAGCTCGACGAGCCCGAGTTCCGGCGGCGGTACGAGGCGGGCCATCCGCAGGGCTACCGGCTGGCGGCCCTGTTCGACGGCGACGAGTGCCGCGCCGCGGCGGGCTATCGCCTCTTCACGAACCTGGTCAGCGGCCTCCACATGTACGTGGACGACCTGGTCACCGCCGAAGCCTGGCGCTCGCACGGCTATGGCCGGCTGCTGAACACCTACCTCGTCGAGCTTGCCCGCAACGAGGGCTGCGGGTCGATCCACCTCGGCTCCGGCGTGCAGCGCCGCAAGGCGCACCGCTTCTACTTCCGCGAGCGGTACACGATCGCGAGCTTCCACTTCGTCCGGCTACTGGGAGGGATTACGTGAACGACATGACACCGCTCGAGCGGGTCAGGGCCTACTACCGCGACCTGAACACAGGTGACGTCGAGAAGGTCGCGCGTCACTTCCAGCCCGACGCGAACCACTACTACACGCGCCTCGGCCCGCACCGCAGCGCTCGTGAGATCGGCGAGATCACCGAGCAGGGGGTGAAGCACCTCGACGCGAGCTGGCACCTGGAGCACGCGATCGAGCAGGGCGAGGAGGTCGTGATCGAGTGGACGATGCTCTGGCGCGATGCCCGCCACGGCGGCGAGCAGCGGATCGACCGCGGCACCGAGTGGTTCGTGGTTCGCGACGGCCTGATCGCGGAGGTCCGCGCCTACCACCACTCCGACGCCGCCAACCGCCAGGGGAACCTGTTGGGCTTCGACCACGCCGGACGCGGCTACACGACGCTGAAGGGCTGGGACGAGGCGCGCGAGCGTGACGGCGCGGGCCACGACGCGGCAGACCGGGTCCGCGCATGATGCTGATCCCGCCGTTCACCGAGGAGCACGAGGCGCTGCGCGAGTCGCTGCGGACGTTCGTCGAACGCGAGATCCGCCCGCATGCCCCCGCCTGGGAGGCGGCGGAGGAGTTTCCGCGTGAGCTGTACACCCGCATGGGCGAGCTGGGCTTCCTCGGCCTCACCTATCCCGAGGAGTACGGCGGCCAGGGCGGCGACACCGTGCACGGTGCCGTGTTCGCCGAGGAGATGGCGCGGTGTGGCTCGGGGGGAGTGGCGGCCGGGATCGGCGCCCATGTCGGGATCGCGACGCCGCCGATCGACAAGTTCGGGACCGACGAGCAGAAGCGGCGCTGGCTTGCGCCGGCGATCAGGGGCGAGAAGATCGGCGCGCTCGCGATCACCGAGCCGGGCGCGGGCTCCGACGTCGCCGGCCTGAAGACCAGCGCCCGCCTCGAGCACGGCGAGTACGTCGTGAACGGGTCCAAGACGTTCATCACCAACGGCGTGCGCGCGGACTTCTATGTGACCGCGGTGAAGACCACGCCCGACGGCGGGCACCACGGGATCTCGTTCCTGGTGCTCGAGAAGGGCATGCCGGGGTTCGAGGTCTCGCGGAAGCTGGAGAAGCTCGGCTGGCATGCCTCGGACACGGGCGAGCTGTCGTTCTCCGACGTGCGCGTGCCCGCGGAGAACCTGCTCGGCGAGGAGAACAAGGGCTTCTACCTGATCATGGCCAACTTCCAGTGGGAGCGCCTCGCGATGGCGCTCGGAGCGGTCGGGGGCATGCAGGCGACCTTCGAGCGCACGCTCGCATACGTCAAGGAGCGCGAGGCCTTCGGGCGGCCGATCGGGCGCTTCCAGGCCGTTCGCCACAAGATCGCGGCGATGGCGACCAAGATCGAGGCCTGCCGGGACCTCACCTACCACGGCCTGCGTCTGCTCGTCTCGGGCCAGGACGCGCTGCGCGAGGTCTCGAGCGCGAAGCTGCTCGCCTGCCGCGCCGCGGTCGAGGTGGCCGACGAGGCGGTCCAGCTGCACGGCGGCTACGGCTACATGCGCGAGTACGACGTCGAGCGTGCCCTGCGCGACGCCCGCCTGGGGCCGATCGGGGGCGGCACCGACGAGATCATGAAGGAGATCATCGGCCGGCAGCTGGGCCTGTAGGGGCGCTGCAATCTAGCGGGATCGTTCTTTCGGCCAATTTGCGCAGTTTCTAAGAACTTTCTGCGTTTCCGGGTGTGATCGCTGGGCAGAACGCTCTAACTGCCGCGGGTGCGCCTGTCGCGATGCCGCCGGAGGAGACGGCCGGCCGGCCCGCTCGAATCCAAGTCAATCGGAACCAGACCCGGGGGGTCGCAATGTCAACAACCCGGCTGTCGCCACTTGACGCCTCGTTTCTCGCGGTCGAGAGCTCGACCGCGCACATGCACGTCGGCTGGGCCACGACCTTCCGGCCCCCGGACGAGGGGCCGCGCCCTGAGTTCGAGGACCTTTTCCGGCACATCGAGGGCCGGCTCTGCCGGGGCCGGCGCTTCCGCCAGCGCCTGGCCTCGGTCCCGCTCGGCCTGAACGCACCGCTCTGGATCGACGACGAGGACTTCGACCCGGCGCGCCATATCGTGCGGGCGAGCTCCGCAACACTCGGCGAGGCGATCGACGACTGCATGTCCCGGCAGCTCGACCGCCGGCGCCCCCTGTGGCAGCTCTGCATCGCAGACCGACTCGACGACGGCCGGATCGGCGTGGTCGGCAAGGTTCACCACTGCATGGTCGACGGGATCGCCGCCGTCGAGCTCGCGGCGCTCCTGCTCGACCCGACGCCCGAGCCGGAGCCGGCCGCTCCGGACAGATGGTCTCCCGAGCCGAAGCCTTCCGGGCTCAGCCGCATGGTCGGCGGCGTGGTCGACCAGCTGCGCGGCGACCTCGGCATCCTCGGCCTGCCCGCGCGGGTCGCGCGATCCCCGCTGACGGCCGCGCAGATCGCCGCGACCGCGGCCAGGTCCGCCGCCGGGATGCTGCGCCCGGCGCCGCTTGTGCCGGCGCTGAACGCGCCGATCTCGCCGCTCCGGCACCTCGCCACCGCGCGGCGGCCGCTGCAGGACCTCAGGCTCGTCAAGGCGAGCTTCGGAACCACGATCAACGATGTCGTGCTGGCCGCTTCGGCCGGCGGCGTCCGCCGCCTGCTCGAGCGCCATGCGGAGCGGCCGGTGCCGCTCAAGACGATGGTCCCGGTGAACGTGCGCGGTGCGGGCGAGAACGGCGACGCGGGCAACCGGATCTCGTTCATGTTCGTCGACCTGCCCTGCGACGAGGCCGACCCGGCTCGGCGGCTTCGCTCGATCCACGCCGAGACGGCCGGCCGGAAGGACCACGAGGACGCGCACTGGGTGGAGGCGATCTTCGACGCGATCGGCTACCTGCCCCAGCCTGTGCGCAACGCCTTCTCGGGCGTGATCGCGAGCCCCCTCGTCTTCAACCTCACGGTCTCGAACATCCCCGGCCCGAGTGAGCCGATGTACATGCTCGGGTGCGAGCTGGAGGAGGCCTACCCCGTCGTGCCGATCGCCGACCGGCATGCGTTGTCGATCGGCGTCACGACGATCCGGGACGACGCTTTCTTCGGCATCTACGCGGACCGCGAGGCGCTTCCCGACGCCGACCTCGTCGCGGACGCGATCGACCAGTCGCTCGACGAGCTGGTCGCCCTTTCCCGCTAGCAAGGAGGATCCGAGATGAGCCCGCAAGGCGCAGTCCTGCTGACAGGCGCGACGGGATTCGTCGGGACGGAGATCCTTGCGCGATACCTGGAGCGCACCGACCGGCCGGTGTTGGTGGCGGTGCGGGCGCGCGACGACGCGGAGGCGGACCAACGCCTGCGGGCGACGGTGGAAGGGCTCTGCGGGGCGCCCGACGCTTACCGGAACCGTCTCGCGGCGGTTCGTGCAGACATCGAGGAGCCAGGGCTGGGGCTCGATCGATGGACCCGCGACGCGCTCACCGAACGCGTCACCGACATCGTGCACTCGGCGGCCTCGGTCTCGTTCGCGTTGCCGCTCGACCGCTCGCGGCACATCAACGTCTCCGGCACGGAGGAGATTCTCCGCCTCGCCGACCTCTGCCGCCGCCGCGGCGGCCTCGACTGTCTCGGCTACATCTCGACCGCTTACGTGGCGGGAGCCTGCGCCGGCGAGTTCGCCGAGGAGCAGCTGGACGTGGGGCAGCGATTCAGGAATGCCTACGAGCAGTCGAAGTTCGAGGCGGAGCGACTCGTGCGCGCGCACGGCGACCGTCTCCCGATCCAGGTCTTCCGCCCGAGCATCGTGGTCGGGGATCGCCGGACCGGCTGGACGGCCGCCTTCAACGTGCTCTACTCGCCGCTCAAGGCGTTCGCGCGGGGGTCGCTCCACGCCCTTCCCGCCCGCCGGTCGGCGCCGGTCGACGTGGTGCCCGTCGACTACGTCGCCGATGCCGTCTTCGAGCTCTGCCGGCGCCCGGTCGACCGGCTTCGGGCCTACAACCTCGTCGCCGGCCCGCTGGCGACCACCGTCGGCCGGCTGCTCGAGCTCTCGGCCGAGCGCATGGAGCGGCGGGAGCCGGTCGTGATCCCGCCGCCCCTGTTCCGCACGATCGTCGACCCGCTGCTGCGCCGCCGCGGCGGAAAGCTGCGTGAGGGGCTCGACCGCAGCCGCGCGTTCTTCCCGTACTTCTCGATGCGGGTCAGATATGCGAACGAGCAGGCACGACGAGCGCTCGAGCCGGTGGGAGTGACGGCTGCGCCGATCGAGACCTACTTCGACCGGCTGCTCGACTACGCGCAGGTCGCGCGGTGGGGCCGCGCCCCGGTGACACGAGCGCAGGCGGCGCGCCGCGCCGGCCTTGCGCCGAAGGTGCCGCCGCTAACCAGCGAGCCAGCGGCGAGGGTTCTCGACGAACATCGTGCGCACGTGCTCGTCGGTTAGGACCCCGTCCTCGCGTAGCGCGGGCAGGACCTCCTCGAACACGAGCGTCATGCTCCAGTTGCGCACGAGCCCCTGCTCCACGAGCCCCTCGACCGCCTCGGGCGGGAACCAGTCGATCGTCGCGCAGAAGTCCTGCGACATCACGATCCGGTCGGCGTGCCCGCGCCGCAGCAGCTCCGCCACGGTCGCGTTGCGGCGGTCCATCGGGAGGAACATCTCGAGCCCGTAGCGGTCCATCCCGATCATCACGCCCGCGTGCAGCAATCCGTCGATGTAGTCGAGGTCGTCCGTGTCGCCGGTGTGCGCGATCTGGATCTTCGACGGATCGACGCCCTCCTCGCGGAAGAGCTCGACCTGCCGCGGTCCCGTATTGCTGGCGGGCCGCGAGTGCGCCATGATCGGCGCTCCGGTCTGCACGCTCGCACGCGCGACTGCGCGGTGCACCTTCTCGACGTTGTCGGTGACGCCGGCAGCATCGGCCGCGCACTTCAGGAACCCGGCCTTGGCGCCGGTCCCTTGGATTCCCTCCTCGATGTCGCTGACGAACAGCTCGGCAATCTGATCGACGGTGCGGTTCTCGAAGTAATGCGGGAGATAGTCGTACGTGTAGATCCCGGTGCAGGCGATCAGCTGCACGCCCGTCTCCTGAACGACGCGCTGCATGAAGCGCACGTCACGGCCTCCGAACATCGCGGTGGCGTCGCAGATCGTGCGCACGCCGTGGCCCGCGGCCGCGCCCACGGCCTCGATTGCCGCGTCGAGCTCGGCCTGCTCGTCATAGCGGCCGGGCCACTGCTCCGCGACCGCTTCGTCGCGGAAGCGCACATGCTCGTGGATCAGCACGGTGCCGAGGTCGCCGGCATCGACCGGCCCCTGAACGGTCTCGACGGTGGGCATCGCTCTCCTCTCCCTCTCGCTGGTCGCCTACCGGAGCGGATCGCCCCAGTCGGTCTCCTCCCGCAGCTGCGCCTTCAGCACCTTGCCGCCCGGGTTGCGCGGAAGCGGCTCGCCGCGCACGGCAACATACTGCGGGACCTTGAAGTCCGCGATCCCCTCGGCGACGTGCGCGATCACGGCGGCGACGTCGAGGTCCGCCTCCCCGCCGCCGGGAACGATCACGGCGCCGACCTTCTCGCCCATCATCTCGTCCGGCACCGCCACGACCGCCGCCTCTCCCACGCCCGGTGCGCCCGCGAGCGCGTTCTCGACCTCGATCGAGTACACGTTCTCGCCGCCGCGGTTGATCATGTCCTTCTCCCGGTCGACGATGTAGAGCAGCCCGTCGTCGTCGATGCGCGCGAGGTCGCCGGTGTGCAGCCAGTCCTCGACGAAGGTCTCCCGCGTCGCGTCCGGCTTGTTCCAGTAGCCCTGCACGACGTTCTGACCACGCACCAGCAGCTCGCCGACACCCGTGTCCGGATTCGGCTCGTGGAGCGCCAGGTCGACGACCGGCATCGCGAAACCGACCGAGTCCGCGTGTTCCGCAGCTTCCTCGTGGGGCAGGAAGGAGGTCAGCGAGCTCGTTTCGGTCAGCCCGAAGCCGTTGCCGACGCGGGCGTTCGGAAAGCTCTCCTGGATCCGCCGCACGAGGCTCTCCGCGATCGGAGCGCCTCCGTATGAGACCCAGCGCACGCCCTGGACGTCGAGCTCTTCGAAGCGGGGATGGCGGGTGACGGCGTGGTAGATCGCCGGCACCGACACGAGCTGGTTCACGCCGTGTTCGGTGAGCGCCTCGAAGAAGCCGTCGATGTCGAGCGGGCTGACCAGGATCTCGACGCGCCCGCCCAGCTCGAGCAGCGGGATCAGCTGGCTGTTGCAGCCCGTCACGTGGAACAGCGGCACCGACACCAGCGTGCTGAGCGCCGGTCCCTCCGCGCGGTCGACGCTCAGACAGCGGATCGCGTTCTCGCTGTTCGAGAGGAAGTTCTCGTGCGAGGTCATCGCGCCCTTCGGAAAGCCGGTCGTGCCGCTCGTGTAGAAGATCGCCGCGAGGTCCTGCGGCTCGAGGTCCGCGACCGCGACGGGATCGCCGTCGGGCAGGGCGTTGCCCTCCTCGAAGGTGAATGCCGCGCCCGAATCCGCGATCACGTAGGCGACCTCGGACTCCTTGAAGCGCATGTTGACGGGCACCACGACGGCGCCGAGCAGCTGGACGCCGAAGAACGCGACCACCCAATCGAGCCCGTTCGGCAGCCTCAGCGCGACCCGGTCTCCGCGCGAGATGCCCTCCGCGCGAAGGCCGCCGGCGACGCGCGCGGCACGGTCCCAGAGCGCTTGGTAGGTGAGCGTCCCTGCGCCGATCTCCACGATCGCCGGATGGCCGGGGTCCCGCTCGACGCTCGCACGGAGCATCGCGACCAGCGAGGCCGGGCGCTCCGTGTAGCGCATCACGCCGTCCGGACCGCGCTCGACCCCGCCGTCGTCGAAGGGGTTACGCCCTCTTGGAGCCGGCTGCACCGCGGGCATCGGCTCCTATCGTATGCCGACTACGCAGGCAGCGACCCGGCATCTCCCGGCGGCGCGGCGCCGGCGCGCCGGAACAGCACGACGCTCGTGACCAGGATCCAGATCCCGCTCAGGAGAAAGGCGATGAACCCGGCCGGGGTGAAGATCAGGATCCCGACCACCAGGGCCGCCCATCCCAGCCACCCGGGCAAGGCGCGGTAACGCACGATCGCGAGGCCGCTGGCGATCAGCAGCACGCCGAGGCCGGCCGCCATCGGGATGAAGTCGTTGTTGTCGAGCACGTTCAGCGCCTGCGTCACCTGCGGGCTGGTCTTGCCGGCGGCGTCGGCCAGCGCGAGGTGGATCGTGGACAGGACGAGGAATCCGGTCGTCGCGATCACGCCGCCGGCAAACGCGGCGTTGGCGAGCCGGCCCGTTCCGCCCGACCAGTCCAGCGCGCGCTTCAGTGAGCTGGCGAAGAACGGCAGGAACGCCGCGCCGAGCGCGACCACGAATGCCGCGATCGTCTGCACGTCGTGGTGCTTGTCGTAGAAGGAGTCCGCCTTCGCGGCCGAGGCATGGGCGCCCGGGGTGTCGCCCCCGACGATGAAGCCGATCAGGACGATCACGACGAATGCCACGCCGGTGAGCGGCGCGAACCGCTCGAAACTGTCACCGCGCATCGAGAAACCTCCCTAATAGGTGGAGACGATCGTCTCAGCCGGGCAGGTCGGATTCCTTACGCCGAAACGCTCAAGGCTTCGCGATCCGATCCGATAACGCCTCTATGAGCTTGGTTCGCGAAGCGCCATCAAGGCTGCGGTCAAGGCTGACCTACGCCAACCTGATGTCGAGCGTCGCACTCTTTGTCGCGCTGAGCGGAGGCGCCTACGCGCTGTCGGTGCCCAAGAACAGCATCGGCGCGGGCGAGCTTCGCCACGGTGCCGTGACGGCCACGAAGGTCAAGCACCATTCGCTCACGGCGAGTGTCTTCCGGCGGGGAGAGCTTCCCGTCCTGGGCGGCGTGCGCGCGGCCGACCTCAATCCGCCCCCGACACCGGGCACCGTGATCAAGTCGGTCAACCTCCGTCTCAAGCAGAGCGGCAGGACTTTCGTGCTCGGGACCGTCCGCGACGTCTTCCTCACCTGCGGGGGGAGCGCCTGCGCGGCCCAGTGGGGCGTGTACGTCGACAACAAGGCCGTGCCATCGACCGGGATGCGGTTGCAGGCCAACGGCCAGGCCAGCGACGGCTACAGCTTCTACACGCTCTACGGGCTCACGAAGCGCCTCAGCCGTGGCCATCACACGGTCAAGCTCGGCCTCACCAGCTCCGGCGGCCCCGTGTCGGTGGGTCAGCTCGGCGCCCAGCTCGGCGCCCTCACGCTGGGCGGCTGACATCCTCACGGGCTCGCGCTAGCCCGTCCTGCAGCGCACCGTCCCGGAGTCGAGCGTCTTGCCGCTGGTCGAGACGAAGCGATACCAGGCGGCACCGGGAGTGAGCTGGAGCCGCAGCGCGCCGAAACGGGCGCTGTCGGCGAACGCCAGGTCGCGCCGCCGGTAGACGCCGTAGCGCACGTGCCCGCCGGCACCGGAGACGAACTCCGTGATTCCGTGCCGGGGCTTGAAGCGCTGCATGTCGTGCTCGTGTCCGTTCAGGACGATCGTGGCGTGACCGACGAGCGCGTCCCAGAAGGGCTGCATGCTCGGGTCGTCGCCGTGGTGGTCCCCCGCGCTGTAGCGCGGCCGGTGCCAGAACGCGATGCCGCAGTTGCCCTTGGCGGTCGCCTTCGACCGAAGCCAGGCCACCTGGGCCGACCCCGAGTCGTGGTCGATCTCCGAGTTGAGGCTGATCAGCTGCCAGCCGCCGGACCTGAACGAGTAGTAGTACGCGACCGGCGCGCCACGCTGCTTCTGCCAGTACGGGTCGTAGCCGCCCGAATGCAGCGGCCAGTCGTGATTGCCCGGCGTGGGCGCGATACGGCTCGCGATCTTGCCGTAGATCGGCTCGAAGTTGCGCTCAAAATCGTTCATCGTGCCGCGCTCGTAGACGTCGCCCAAGTACAGCACTCGATCCGGTTGCGAGCGTGCGATCAGGCGTGCGACCGTGCGCGCATTTGGACCGCCGTCCGGGCCGTCGCCGACCGCCCACACGACCACGCTCTTGCGCGAGTCCGACCCGACGAACGCCTTGCCCGCCGTGCTGCCGTCGGACTCGGAGAACGGGCTCTTGACGAGCGCGAGGCACAGCGCGATCGCTGCGAGGGTCAAAGCCAGAGGCACGAAGAGGCGAGGCCGGCCACCCATCAGGGACCGTGCCGCAGGGCGGGAGGCACGGTCCGAGGATAGCGACGGCGGGTGTAGGTAAGCGTTGCCTGCCCGGTGCCTAGCGGCGCCGGCCCCGGCCCCACATCAGCACCATCAGCCGCTCGAGCACCTTGGAGGTCAGGCGCTTGTTGGGGAACATCGTGGGCTCCCGCTTGGGGCCGAAGCGGGTGATCAGGATCGTCTGCTGGGAGCAGTACTTGCGGATCCCCTGCGGCCCGTGCCGCACGCCCAGGCCAGACTCGTTCGTGCCGCCGAAGGGCGCCTCTTGGGCGAGGTAGTTCATGAGCGCGTCGTTCACGCATGCGTTGCCGGCCTCGAGCCGGCGAGCGATGCGCTCGCCCTTCTCGAGGTCCCGCGTGAAAACGCTCGAGTTCAGGCCGTAGTGCGTGTCGTTCGCGAGCTGGACCGCCTCCTCGGCGTCGCGGACCTTCATGATCGGGAGCACCGGGCCGAAGGTCTCGTCGCGCATGACCTCCATCGTGTGGTCCACGCCTGTGAGCACGGTGGGCTCGTAGAAGCGCCCCGGGCCGGGGGCCCGCTTGCCGCCGACCAGGACCTTTGCGCCTTTGTCGACCGCGTCGCGCACGTGGCGGTCGACGATTTCGATCTGCGGCGGAAACGTCATCGCGCCCACGTCGACGGTGCCGGGCTCGCCGGGTGGCCCCTGCCGGAGGCGCGAGACCTTCTCGACGACCGACGAGACGAACTCGTCATAGACGTGCTCCTCGACGTACACGCGCTCGACCGCCATGCAGATCTGACCGCTGTTCGACATCGCCCACTGGACGGCCATGTTTGCCGCCCGCTCGAGGTCGGCGTCGTCCAGCACGATCATCGGGTCCTTGCCGCCCAGCTCCAGCGACACGGGGATCAGACGCTCAGCTGCCTGGGCCATGATCTTCTTGCCGGTGCGGGTCGAGCCCGTGAACATGATCATGTCGACCTTGTCGACGAGCGCGGCACCCGTCTGGCCCGCGCCGGTCGCGACGGAGAGGACGTCGGCCGGGAACCCGACCGTCTCGGCACCCTCGGCCAGCAGCAGGCTCGTGAGCGGAGTGATCTCGCTCGGCTTCATCACGACGGAGTTGCCGGCCATGAGTGCGGGGATCACGTCGCCGAACGTGTTCGTCAGCGGGTAGTTCCAGGGACCGATCACGCCGACCACGCCGACCGGCCGGTAGCGAACGAGCACCTTCTTGCCGAGCAGGAGCGGCGAGTGCGTCCTGACGCGTTCATCCGCGAGGTACTTCGCGGCCTTGCGGCCCCAAAAGCCAAGGCCGTCGCACACATACCAGAGGTCGGAGAGCATCGCGTCCTCGGGCGTCTTCCCACCCTCGGCGACGAGCACGTCGATCACCCGCTTGCGGTTCGTGACGAGCCAGGTCCGCAGCTCGCGCAGCTTGGCCGCGCGTCCCTCGAACCCGAGCGCCTCCCAGTCCGGCTGCGCGGCACGGGCACGGTCGACGATCGCCGCGACCGTCGCGGCGTCCATGTCGTCGACATGGCCGACGATCTCGCCGGTCGCGGGGTTCTCGACCGCGATGCGCCCCCTGGCGGCGGCGGACGCGCCGTTCGCCTCGATTGCGACCTCGGGATTCTCCAGTGCGGACATCTCCAGCCTCCCTCTGTGACTTCCTCGACTTCGTCGGGTGCTCTCGCGTACCGGAGCTTGAGTCTACGCTCGATAGGCTCCCGCGGCTACGTACCGCTGACCGATAGGAGCACGCACGAATGGGACTACTTGACGGCAAGACGGCGATCATCACCGGCTCGGCGCGCGGGATCGGGCGCGCCACCGCGGAGCTGTTCGCCGCCGAGGGCGCACAGGTCACGATCAACGACATCGACGGCGACATCGCCGAGCAGGCCGCGGGCGAGGTCGAGGGCGAGACGATCGCGGTCGCCGGGGACCTGACCAAGCCGGGCTCCTGCGACGACGTCGTCCAGAAGACCGTGGACGCCTTCGGAAAGGTCGACATCCTCGTCAACAACGCCGGCTACACCTGGGACGGCGTGGCGCACCGGATGAGCGACGAGCAGTTCCAGGCGATGCTCGACATCCACGTGGTGGTGCCGTTCCGGATGTGCCGTGCGGTCGCGCCTCACATGCGTGACCCGGCGAAGGCGGAGCGCGACCGCGGCGAGGAGGTCTTCCGCAAGATCATCAACATCACCTCGGTCTCCGGCACGATGGGCAACGCCGGCCAGGTGAACTACTCCTCCGGCAAGGCCGCGGTCACCGGCCTCACGAAGACGCTCGCGAAGGAGTGGGGCCAATTCAAGATCAACGTGAACGCGGTCGCCTTCGGGTTCGTCGAGACCCGCCTCACCCAGGCCAAGGAGAAGGGCGAAACGATCAAGGCCGGCGAGGGCGGGCAGGACGTCTCGATCGGCGTGCCGGAGCAGATGCGCCAGATGGCCTCGATGATCATCCCGATCGGGCGCCCCGCCCAGCCGGAGGAGGCCGCGGGCCCGGTGCTGTTCCTCGCATCGCCACTCGCCAACTACATTCACGGCCAGATCGTGAACGTGACCGGAGGCCAGTTCGGCGGCATGTACTGCTGACCCGGCGCTCGCGATGCTCCAAACCCGGTTCACCGCGCTCGTCGGCTGCGCCGTGCCGTTGCAACAGGCCGGCATGGGGAACGCACGCCGCGAGCTCGCCGCAGCGGTCGGCGGCGCTGGCGGACTCGGCATGCTCGGCGGCGTGATGCAGCCGGCAGCGGCACTGGCAGAGGAGCTGGACGCCACGATTGCCGACGGCGGCGGCTCGATCGGGGTGAACTTCTTGATGCCGTTCCTCGACCGCGAGGCGGTCGAGGGGGTCGCGGGACACGCGCGGGTGGTGGAGTTCTTCTACGGCGACCCCGACCCGGAACTGGTGAAATCGGTGCGCAGCGCCGGTGCGCTGGCGGCCTGGCAGGTCGGCAGCGGGGGCGAGGCAAAGGCGGCCGCCGATGCCGGCTGCGACTTCGTGATCGCGCAGGGGGTCGAGGCCGGCGGCCACGTGCGCGGCACGACCGCATTGCTGCCGCTGCTCGACGAGGTGCTCGACGTTGTCGACGTGCCGGTCGTGGCGGCGGGCGGGATTGGCACGGCGCGCGGCATGGCGGCGGCAATCGCGGCCGGCGCCGACGCGGTGCGCGTGGGGACGCGCTTCCTCGCCGCGGAGGAGGCCGACATCCACCCGTCGTATGCCGACGCGCTGATCGAGGCAGGGCCTGGAGACACCGTGCTCACCGAGGCGTTCTCGGTGATGTGGCCGAACGCGCCCCACCGCGTGCTGCGCTCGTGTGTGGCCGCAGCCGAGGCGATCGAGGACGAGATCGTGGGTGAGAACGAGCACGCCGGCGAGCGGACGCCCGTGGTGAGGCTCTCACCGCCGTCGCCCGGGCGGCACGCGAGCGGCAGGATCGACGCGATGGCGATGTACGCCGGCCAGTCGGTGGCCGCTGTCCAGCGCCTCCAGCCGGCCGAGTCGATCGTGCGCGAGCTCGCCGAGGGCGCCGAGCGGCTGCTCAAGCGCTGGGCATAGACTACGTCCGCCTTGGCCCGGATCGAGGAGCGACTCAAGGAGCTCGGCCTGTCACTGCCGCGCCCGTTCGTCCCGCCGCCCGGGCTCGAGCTGAAGTTCTCCTGGGTGCGGGTGAGTGGCGGGCATGCATACGTGTCCGGTCACGGACCGCTCGACGGCAACGACGTGCTCATGCAGGGCAAGGTGGGAGCCGGGGTGACGGTGGAGCAGGCTTACGAAGCCGCGCGCCACACCGGGCTTGCAATGCTCACCTCGCTGAAGCAGGAGCTCGGCGACCTCGACCGCGTGAGCGGGTGGGTGAAGGCGCTCGGCTTCGTCAACTGTGCCCCGGGATTCAACGTGACGCCGGCCGTGATCAACGGGTTCAGTGACCTCGTCTTCGAGCTCTGGGGCGAGCCGGGGCGGCACGCCCGCTCCGCGATCGGGGCGGCCGAGCTGCCATTCGACATGTCCGTGGAGGTAGAAGCGATAGTGGAGGTTTCATGACGATCGACACCACAGCACCGGACCTGTTCGCCCGCTACTTCGACGACATCGGGGTGGGCGACTCGTTCACGACCAAGGGACGCACGATCACGGAGGCGGACATCGTCAACTTCGCCGCGCTCACGTGGGACACGTACCCGCTGCACGTCGACGCCGAATGGGCGTCGAAGACGATGTTCGGCGAGCGCATCGCGCACGGGATGCTGGTGCTCTCGTACGCGGCCGGCCTGGTGCCGATGCAGCCAGGGCCGATCGTCGCCTTCTACGGGATGGAGAAGGTTCGCTTCTTCCTCCCGACCAAGATCGGCGACACGATCCACGTGCACGTCGAGCTGAAGGAGAAGGAGGAGCGCGACGAGCATCTCGGTCTCGCGACGTTCCACAACACGGTTCTCAACCAGCGCGACGAGACCGTGGCGAAGTCCATCAACAAGGTTGTGCTCAAAAGACGAGCCGACTAGGGTCGGGCCGCATGGCGCTCGCCGAGGCAAGCCGGCTGACTCAACCGCTGCCCGGCGGGCAGGAGGGCGCGACCGTGCGCGTCCACCCGCTCAACACGGGCCACATCCTCGGGCCCGAGGATGTGGTGGCGATGTCTGGAAGCAAGCTCAAGGCGCTCCGCAGCGTGCGCTCGCCGCGCGAGGAATGGCTGAGGGCGCCCGTGCCGGTGTTCCTGCTGGAGCACCCCGTGGCCGGGCCGATCCTGGTCGATACGGGGCTGCACGCATCGGTCTCGGTCGACCCGAAGCAGAACATGGGCGGTCTGATCGGCCGCCTGTACCGGTTCGAGAGCGAGCCCGACCGGACCGCCGTCGCGCAACTGCGCAAGCGAGGGCTCGCGCCGGGCGACATCAAGCTCGTCTTGATGACGCACCTGCACATGGACCACGCCTCGGCAATCTCCGACTTCACCGAGGCGACCTACGTGCTCGGCGAGGGCGAATGGGCGGCATTCAGCGGGCCGCGGTCGACCTTCAAGGGCTACGTGCAAAAGCAGGGCGCCCACGCGGTCGACTACCGCGAGGTCGTCTACGACACCCGCCTGGCGAGCTCCTACTCGACCTTCGGGCACTCGTTCGACCTCTTTGGCGACGGATCGATCCGCCTGGTCTACACGCCCGGGCACTCGGCGGGGCATCAATCGCTGATCGTGCGCCTGAAGGACCGCGAGGCGCTGCTGGCCGGCGACGCGATCTACTCCCTCGACACGCTCGAGCACGAGCGACGCGGCCTGTTTCTCGACGACGAGCACAATTGGCGTCGCTCCCTGCGAGAGGTGCAGCTCTACCGGCGCGAGAACCCGGACGCGGTGATCATCCCGAGCCACGACGTCGGGGTGTGGGGGAGCATTCCGGAGACCTACGAGTAGGGGCGCGCCTAGGAGCGCCGGAGCCCTTGCAGGATCCGGTCCAGGCCGTCGCCGACCTCCCGCCGCGCGGCCCCGCGGTCCTCGGCGCGCGCGATCAGCAGCCCGCCCTCGGTGAGCGCGCCGAGCAGCAGGTGCGCGAGCGGCTCGATCGGCTGCTCGTCGATGTAGCCAGCCTCCATCACGCTCTGGAGCCCGGCGCTCACGAGGCCGAGGCCGTAGCGGGCCTCGATCTCGCGCCAGGCCGCGACGCCCAGCACCGACGGCGCGTCGACCAGCACGATCCGCTGCACGGCCGGCTCGAGGCAGACGTCGAGGTACGCGCCGATCGCGGCGCGCTGCTGCTCCCAGGGGTCGCGCTCCGCCAGCGCCGCCTCCGCGACGCGCTCGGTCACGTCCTGCTCGACCGCCTCCACGACCGCCGCGAAGAGGTCTCGCTTGTCGCGGAAGTGGTGATAGAGCGCTCCACGGGTGACGCCCGCGCGGCGCACCAGCTCCTCGGTGGGAACGTCGGCAAAGCCCCGGCGGGCGAACAGGTCACGCCCTACGCGGACGAGCTTGCGGCGGGTCGCCTCGGATTGCTGCGACTTACTTGACATTCATGCAGTCTGTATGTTAGATACCGGCTGTATGTATCCGAACTTCGGACCAGCGTAGCTGAAAGCGATGCCGGAGACCAGCCGGAGCGCGTCCCCCACCGGCGCCCAGATCATCGCCGAGTTCCTGAAGCACTCGCCGTTCGTGCTGCATCTCGGAATGCGTCTCGTCGAGATCGAGGCCGACCGCGCGCGGCTCGCGATGCCCTACCGCGACGAGCTCGCGACCGTGGGCGACGTGGTCCACGGCGGCGCCCTCAGCGCGCTCGTCGACACGGCCGCGATGGCAGCCTCGTGGTCGGCGCACGACCCCTCCGGTCCCCTCCGTGGCACCACGGTCGGCCTGTCGGTCGACTTCCTGGCGGCGGCACAGGGCCAGGAGGTCACGGCGGAGGCCCGCGTGCTTCGCCGCGGGCGCAGTCTTTGCTTTTGCGACGTCGACGTCACCGATACGGGCGGCGCGCTCGTCGCGAAGGGCATCGTCACGTACAAGCTCGGTTGAGCCCATCACGAAGGAGGCCGAATGTCCATCTCCCAAGCACTAGGCGATCAGAAGGAAGTCAAGCTCCCGCAGGGCACGATCCGCTACCGCGAGCGCGGCTCCGGCGAGCCGATCGTGTTCGTGCACGGACTGCTCGTCAACGGCGACCTGTGGCGCAAGGTCGTGCCCGCGCTCTCGAAGGACTTCCGCTGCATCGCCCCCGACCTGCCGCTCGGCTCGCACGAGCAGCCGCTGGACGAGGGCACCGACCTCTCGCCGTATGCGGTCGCGAAGCTGATCGCAGACTTCATCGCGTCCCTGGACCTGGAGCGCGTGACGCTGGTCGGCAACGACACCGGCGGAGCGTTCTGCCAGCTCGTCGTCACGCGGCACCCCGAGCGCATCGGCCGGCTCGTGCTGACGCCCTGCGACGCCTACGAGAACTTCCCCCCCACCCTGTTCAAGTGGCTGCTCGCACCCGCGAAGTCACCCGCCGGCGCGCGCGTGATGCTTCAGCCGATGCGCCTCACGTTCATGCGGCACGGCCCGCTGGGATTCGGCTGGCTCTCGAAGCACGGCCTGGACCGCGACGTGACCGCGGCCTGGGTGGGGCCGGCGCTGGCCAACGCCGGGGTGCGCCGCGACCTCGCCAAGGTCCTGAGGGGAATCCATCCCCGGTACACGCTGGAGGCGGCGGAGCGGCTCGGCGAGTTCGACCGGCCGGTGCTGATCGTGTGGGCCTCCGAGAAGGACTTCTTCCCGCTGGAGCACGCGGAGCGGCTGGCGGAGACATTCCCGGACGCGCGCCTGGAGCGGGTCGACGACTCCTACACGTTCGTGTCCGAGGACCAGCCGGAGCGGCTCGCCTCGCTGATCAGCGAGTTCGCGCGACAACCGTCCAAGGTCCCCGCGCCCTAGGCGCTCCAAGTGGGCGCGCCCTAACCCAACCGGCCGCCGCCTTGGCGGCGGCCGGCCAGTTTCTCTCTCTAACGCTTGTCCCTCTGCCCGGTTTCGAGTTGATCGCTTACCCGGTCCGCTCCGAGGATGCGTGTGATGCGCGACATCACGGGTGGTGAGACGCCGAAGATCTTGGCGCCCGAGCTGAGCGAGAACGGGGCCACGTCGATCTCGGCGCGACCCTTCTCGATGCCCTCGAGGACCGCCTCGGCGACGTCCTGGGGCGTGCGCGTGCCGATGCCGCGCGGCAGCTTCGTGCCGCTCTCGTGGAACATCCCCGCCTCGCGGATGAAGCCGGGAAACACCGTGGTGGTCCCGACGCCGGTGCCACGCAACTCCTCGGCCAGCGAGTAGCCGAAGCCGCGGATGCCGAACTTCGTCGCGCTGTACACCGAGCTGCCTGCGCTCGCGACCTTCCCGGCGAGCGACGATACGAACACGAGGTGGCCCGAGGCCCGCTCGAGCATCTTCGGCAGCAGCGCGAGCGTCAGCTGCATCGGCGCACGCAGGTTCACCTCGATCGCGCGATCGAGGTCCCTGGCGGAGAAGGTCGTGAGCCGGCCTGCCGCCGGCAGCGCAGCGTTCGCGACCAGCACGTCGACGTCCGTCCGCTCCCCGAGACGCTCGACGTCTGGCCTGTTGGCGAGGTCCGCGCCGATCACCTCTGCGCGATTGCCCAGCTCGCGGCGCAGATTCTCGAGCACGTCGAGCCTGCGGCCGGTGAGGATCACCGTCGCGCCACGGCGGTGAAGCGCGTGGGCGATCGCGCGGCCGATGCCGCCGGTCGCTCCGGTCAGTAGCGCAGTGCGTCCGTCGAGCTTCACGTCATCGTCCCCCTCGCAGGTCCGCGAAGAAGTAGATCAGACTGCGGTTGAGCAGGTCGGCGCGCTCCCACTGCAGGAAGTGACCCGCCCGCCGCACGTCGAAGGGGCCGATCAGCTCCGGAAAGGCGACCTCGGCGCGTTCGGGGAAGTCCCCTGGGATCACGTGATCCTGGGGCCCGTAGAGAACGAGCGTGGGCAAGGGGTTCTTCTCCAGCAGACGGGGCGGCGCCGACGCCGGACGCGCGCCGACCGCGGTCTCGTATATGCCGAAGCCGGCCCGGAGCTTCTCGGCGTCGGCGAAAGGCTCGGTCATGAACTCGGTCGCCTCGCGGTCGAAGCTGCCCGGCGCCGCCCAGAACCGCGAGCCGTAGAACTGGGCGACATAGCGCCGCCGCCGCTCCGGAGTGTCCAGCTCGGCGGCGAGCACGTCCGCGTGCCGCCCCTGGCGGAGGAAATAGTCGGCCGCCGCACGGGTCTCCCTGGGGACCGTGGGCGGAATGCCGGCGCGCTCGTAGTCCTCGCGCAGGAGCGGCAGGACGGTGTTGAAAAGGCACTGGCGCTCGAGGAAACCCCCGAAGCGAAGGCCGAGGTCCTGGATCACGACGCCGCCGACGTCGCCGCCGGCCGCCCCGCACCGCTCGTGGCCGAGCACGTCGTGAACGAGGCGGTGAAGGTCGGCCGCCTGTGCGGCCGGGTCGTAGAACCCGTCGGGCGCGACGTCGGAATCGCCGAAGCCGCGCAGGTCCGGGACGATCACCTCGAATCCGGCCTGCGCGAGCGGCTCGATGTTGCGCCACCAGATCCGCTTCGTCTCGGGCCAGCCGTGGACCAGGAGGAGCGGGTAGCCGCCCTCGCCCCGGCGGATGAAGGCCAGCTCGAGGCCGTCGGCGACGGCCGCGCGCTGGACCGGAAAGGCGCCTGCGTCGAGACGCGGCCCGTTACGGTTCGGCATTCGCGTGAGTCTATGCCGAGGAGGTCGGAGCCGATGGACCATGAAGCCGTAAGAGCAGGCCTGCAGGAGGCGATCCCCTTCAACAAGCACGTCGGCTTGGAGGTCGTCGAGGTCGCCGACGGCCGCGGAGTCGTGCTGCTGCCGGACTCCGAGTCCCTTCACAATCACGTCGGCTCCCAGCATGCGGGCGCGTTGTTCTCGGCCGGCGAGGCGGCCTCGGGCGCGGCGTTCGTGGGCGCGTTCGCCGCGCACATGGGCGGCATCACCCCGCTGGCGCGCCACGCCGAGATCTCCT
The DNA here is from genome assembly GCA_038326655.1 of Solirubrobacterales bacterium. Taxonomy (GTDB): domain Bacteria; phylum Actinomycetota; class Thermoleophilia; order Solirubrobacterales; family JBBDJG01; genus JBBQKG01. Next base: position 92,760 of record JBBQKG010000003.1, on the reverse strand, counting down.
ACACCAAGCTCGCAAAGGGCCCGATCACCGCGACGGGCACGCTGTCCGCGGAGAAGTCCGCATTACTGGATCAGCTCGAGGCCGACGGCAAGGTCGAGTTCCAGGTGAGTGTCGACCTCACCAATGCCGACGGCGCCAGCGTCGCGACCATGAGCGTCGACTGGCACGTCCGCCGCAACGAATGAAGGCCACCCATCCCGTCCGGCTGCTTGCAGCCGGACGGCCTCTTAGAAGTTGTGCGCCGGCTGCCCGTGGGCTTCGCGAAGCTTCGCCAGTACACCCCGGCGGCCCTGCGCCTCGAGCGCCTCGTACATCGTCTTCACGCGATCGAAGACCTGGTCGGCGACCCCCTGCGCCTGATCACGGGTGGGGTGCTCCACCTGCTCCCAGGCGATCGGCTCGCCGAACTGCAAGGTGACCTTGGGCGGGACGTGGCCGCGCGTCGCGTCGCGCGCGTGCTGCGAGCCGTGGATCGCGATCGGCACCACCGGCACGCCGGACTCCAGCCCGAGCCGGCCGAGCCCCGACTTCGGCTCGCCCAGCTTCCTCGACCGGGACCGGCCTCCTTCCGCGTACATCAAGACCACGCCGCCGTGGCCGAGGATCGCGTTTGCGGTCTTGAAAGTCTCCTCGTCGTGCTGTCCCCGCCGCACGGGGAAGGCGCCCCCGTGCGTGAGGATGAAGTCGAGCAAGGGCGGGCGGAAGAGTTGCGACTTGGCCATGAACTGCACCTGCCGGCGCAGCAGCACCGCGACGAAGAAGTGGTCGAGGACGCTGAAGTGGTTGGGCGCGAGAACCACCGGGCCCGCGTAGGGGACGTTGTCCACGCCGATCGCACGGAAGCGGTAGACGCCCAGCACCGGAATCGTGAGCACCGCCCTCGCCAGCCGGTAGATCCAGTCCGGCGGCTCGGTGCGCGGATGCTCGTAGAACTTCGTGAAGTGCTTGGCCGGGCGGGGGTCGACGTACGCCTGAGGCTTCATCGGCGGTTGCTACCCCTCCGCCAAAAACCGGTTACAGCTCGGGCCCTGCCGGTCCACCGGCCCAACCCCTGCTGTGCTCGACCGCCTGGCGCCACCGGTCGAGCAGCGCACGGCGCTGGCCCTCGCCCATCCGCGGCTCGAACCGTGCCGCCTCGCGCCAGAGCGCGGAGACCTGCTCGAGTGTCCACGCCCCCGCGCCGACCCCGGCGAGGTAGGCCGCACCGAGCGCGGTCGTCTCGGTGATCTCGGGGACCACCACCGGCCTGCCGAGCACATCGGCCTGGAATTGCATGAGCCAGGCGTTCGCCGTGCCGCCGCCGTCAACGCGCAACTCGGCGAGCTGCTCTGCCGATGCGGCTTCCATCGCGTCGACCGCGTCGACGGTCTGGTAGGCGATCGCCTCCAGCGCCGCCCGGGCGAGATGCTCGGGCCCGGTTCCTCGCGTCAGCCCGACGATCGTGCCGCGCGCGTACGGATCCCAGTACGGCGAGCCGAGGCCCGTGAGCGCGGGGACGAAGTACACGCCGTCGTTCGAGTCGAGCGACGCCGCCATGCCCTCGCTCTCCGCGGCTGTCCGGATCAGGCCGAGCCCGTCACGGAGCCACTGGAGCGCCGCGCCGGTGACGAAGACGCTTGCCTCGAGCGCGTAGTCGGCCTTCCCGCCCAGGCCCCAGGCGACCGTCGTGAGCAGACCGGCGCTCGGTCGCGGAGCCTCGCCGCCCGCGTTCATCAGCACGAAGCTGCCCGTGCCGTAGGTGTTCTTGCCCAGGCCCTGAGCCGTGCAGGCCTGGCCGAACAGCGCCGCCTGCTGATCGCCGGCGATTCCCGTAAGCGGCACGCGCGCGCCGAAGAACGCGTCGGGATCGGTCTCGCCGTAGAGCCCGGCCGACGGGCGCGCCTCGGGCAGCCACGCGCGCGGCACGCCGAGCAGCTCGCAGAGCTCCGGGTCCCAGTCGAGCCGGTGGATGTCGAAGAGCATCGTGCGGGAGGCGTTGGAGTAGTCGGTGACCGAGCGACCCGTGAGCTTGAAGGCGAGCCACGCATCGATCGTCCCGAACTTGACCCGGCCGGCACGAGCTCGCTCGCGGAGGCCTTCGACGTGCTCGAGCAGCCACTCGATCTTGGTGCCGGAGAAGTACGGGTCGAGCACGAGACCGGTGCGCTCTCGGACCAGCTGCTCGGCGCCCTGCTCGCGGAGCTCGTCGCACCGGGCTGCGGTACGGCGGTCCTGCCAGACGATCGCGCGGTGGAGCGGCTCCCCCGTCTGCTCGTCCCAGCACACGACCGTCTCGCGCTGGTTCGCGATCCCGATCGCGCTGACGTCGCCCGGCGCCGCGCCGACGGCGTCCAGCGCCTCCTTCGCGACCGCCCGCGACACCTCCCAGATCTCGAGGGCGTCGTGCTCGACCCAGCCGGGACGGGGGAAGTGCTGTGCGAACTCGCGATAGGCGCGGCCCACGAGGCGCGCCTCGTCGTCGAACACGAGGCAGGTCGTGCCGGTCGTGCCCTGGTCGATCGAGCAGATCACGGCTGGGAAACTATCCGCCTCGCGAGAACCGCCGGCTGACGTACACCCGCGCGAAATGCAGCAGCTGGCGCCCGCGGTGGGCGAAGCCGGCGAGCGAGCGCGTCGTCGCCCGGTGCTCGAGGTCGAGGTCGATCTCTCTCAGTGTGAGGCCGGCGCGAACCGCGTCGATGGTCATGCCGGTCTCCATGCCGAACCCGTCCGCGAACGGCAGCAGCCGCGCAAGCGTGGCGCCCCGCAGCGCGCGCTGCCCGGAGATCGGGGCACGCGTCTCGAGCCCGGTGAGGTCGCTGATCGCCCAGCGGGCGAAGCCCACCGCGAGGCCGAAGCCCCCGCCCAGCCGCCGCGCGAACGCGGCCACCGCGAGGTCGCACTCGCCGGCCTCGATCGCGTCGACGAGCGGCAGCAGCGCCCCAGCCGACGCACCGAGGTCGCCGTCGGCGAGCAGGAACGTCGCGTCGTAGGCCCCGGGAACGGTCAGCGCCGCCCGGGCCGCGGTCGTGGCGGAGCGGCCCTTGCCCTTGCGGGGCGCCGACGTTCGCACGACCTCGGCGCCGGCCCGCTCCGCGAGCGCCGCCGTGCGATCGCGTGACCCGCTCTCGGCGAGCAGGATGCGGGCATCCGGAAGCGCGTCGCGGAGCGCTTCGATCGTGTGCTGGATGCGATCGGCCTCGTCGCGGGCGGTCACGATCACGATCCGCTCGGGCCGCGGCCGGCTGGCTGGTTCGGGAGACACGGGCCGTTATTCTGGCGCGGACCCCGACCCAGAACCGACAGAAGGAGCAACTTGGCGGCGATCGAGGCTCATATAACCGGCACGGTGTGGAAGGTCGAAGTGTCGCCCGGCGACTCGGTCGAGGAGGGCGACACGGTCGTGATCCTCGAGTCGATGAAGATGGAGATGCCCGTCGAGGCCGAGGACGCGGGCGTCGTGAAAGAGGTCAACGTCGAGGAGGGCCAGGCCGTGTCCGAGGGTGACACGCTTGTGACGCTGGAATGATGGTCGCCCAAGGAGCGGTGAGCGCGCAGGCCACCCGTCCGGGTGCTTGCAGCCGGACGGCAGTTTCTTGAACGAGCTTGCCGGAGGCAAGCTCGTTCTCGATCGGCCGGCCGAGGCGGTTGCCAGGGTCACGATCCGCAATCCGGCCAAGCGCAACGCGCTCGACCACGAGATCCTCGACGGGATCGCGACGCTGATGGCGGAGCTCGACGACGGCATCGAGACCCGCTGTGTCGTGATCGCCGGCAGCGAGGGCATGTTCTCGGCGGGCTACGACATCGCCGATATCCCCGACGAGGTGTTCGCCGAGGAGGCAGAGCGGCTCGTCGCCCACCCTTTCAGCCGGGCGATCGAGGCGGTCGAGGCGTTTCCGTTCCCGACCCTCGCAGCGGTCAACGGGCATGCGCTCGGCGGCGGCCTCGAGCTTGCGCTCACCTGCGATCTGCGGATTGCGGCCCGCGGCGTGAAGCTCGGGATGCCCCCGGCGAAGCTGGGTCTGATCTACAGCCATACCGGGCTGCAAAAGTTCATCGACTCGGTCGGCCCGGCGCGCACGCGTGAGTTGTTCTTCACCGGGCGGAACGTCGACGCCGACCGCGCCGAGCAGATCGGGCTGGTGCACGAGGTGGCCGAGCCAGAGCAGATCGACGACGCGGCGGTCGCGCTGGCCGCCGAGATCGCGGGCCACGCGCCCGTCTCGCTGAGGGGCAACAAGGAGATCATCGGAAGGCTGACTGGCTTCAGCCGACTTTCGAAAACGCATGAAAAAGAAGTCATAGATCTGCGACTATCTTCGTTCCGCACCCATGACTTCCGCGAAGGCGTCCGGGCCTTCGGCGAGAAGCGCAAGCCCAACTGGGAGGGCCGCTAGTTGCACATCGACAGGGCGAAAGCCGTGACGGCCGCAAGCCCCATGGTGGCCGCCACGGATCTCTATCGCCGGTACGGCCAAGGGGATGCGGCAGTTGACGCGCTCGCGGGCGTCACGGTGCAGTTCCTGTGCAGCCAGTTCAGCGCGATCATGGGGCCGTCGGGCTCGGGCAAGTCGACGCTGATGCACTGCCTGGCGGGCCTCGACCAGCCCACCTCCGGCTCGGTCGAGATCGATGGCACGGAGATCACCCAGCTCGACGACAACCACCTGACCGAGCTTCGCCGACAGAAGGTCGGCTTCATCTTCCAGGCTTTCAACCTGCTTCCGGTTTTGACGGCGGAGGAGAACATCGTGCTACCGCTTACGATCGCCGGGCGTGATGTCGACCGTGAATGGGTCGAGCACCTGATCGACATCGTCGCCCTCGGCGACCGGCGCAAGCACCGGCCCTCCGAGCTTTCCGGGGGGCAGCAGCAGCGCGTCGCGATCGCGCGTGCCCTGGTCACGCGCCCCGCGGTCGTGTTCGCCGACGAACCGACCGGCAACCTCGACTCCAGCTCGAGCGAGGATGTCCTGCGGCTCCTTCGCGAGGCCGTCGACCGCTTCAAGCAGACCGTCGTGATGGTGACCCACGACGCCGACGCGGCCTCCGCCGGCGATCGGCTCGTGGTGCTGCGTGACGGCCGCGTCGTGCACGACGCCCCCTCGGCGCAAGGGGAAGACGTGCACGAGCTGATGAAGTCGGCGTGACCGCAGTCACCCTCCGCGGCCTTTGGGCGCGCAAGCTGCGCGCGTGCCTGACCGCGCTCGCGGTCCTCCTCGGGGTGATGATGATCTCCGGGACCTACGTCTTCACAGACACGATCAACCACTCGTTCGACCGCATCTTCGACACGGCGAACCAGGGCGTCGACATCAAGGTGACGCCGCACAAAGCCGTCGACACCGAGGAGATCCAGCAGCCTCCGTTCAGCGCGTCACTGCTTCCCCGCGTCAAGTCGGCTCAGGGCGTCGCAAAGGCCGGCGGGGCTGTGAGCGACAGCGCGACGGTCTTCGACAAGCGCGGCATGCGTGCAAACACCGGACAGGCGCCTGCCCTGATGTTCTCCTCGTTGCCGGAGCCTTTCGACCCTCTCACCTACGTGAAGGGCCGCCCGCCCGCCACCGCGAACGAGGTCACAATCGACCAGAGCACCGCTGACAACAAGCACTTCAAGGTCGGCGACATGGTGCTCGTAGCAGGCAAGCTGCCGGCAAAGCGTTACCGGATATCCGGGATCGGGAAGTTCGGCGACGTGTCTGCGTTCGGCGGCGCGACGATCGCCGTGCTGACGCTTCCCGAGGCTCAGCGCATCAGCGAGAAGCGCGGGACCCTGGACGAGATCGACGTCGCGGTCGCGCAAGGCGCCGCCCCCAGGCAGGTCGTCGGAGAGCTCCGCGGGCTGCTTCCGCGCACGGTCGACGTGAAGACCGGCGCCCAGGATGCGAAGGACCAGGCCGACAACATTCAGAGCGGCCTCAGCTTCCTCAACACGCTGCTGCTCGCATTCGCCGGGATCGCGCTCTTCGTCGGCGCGTTCATCATCTTCAACACCTTCTCGATCACGGTCGCGCAGCGCACGACCGAGTTCGGCCTGCTGCGCACGATGGGCGCCTCTCGTGGTCAGATCCTTCGGTCGGTGGTGGTGGAGGCGCTGCTGATCGGGCTCGGCGCGTCGATCGTCGGCCTGTTCGCCGGCATCCTGACCGCGAAGGGCATCACTGCCCTCTTCAAGGCCTTCAGCATCGACCTTCCGTCGCAGGGCACCGTCCTGCTGCCGCGCACGGTGATCGTCTCGCTACTGGTGGGCACGATCGTGACCGTCGTCGCGGGCCTGTCGCCGGCACGGCGGGCGACCCGAGTGCCGCCGCTGGCGGCGCTTCGGCACGACGTCATGCCGACCGGCCGCGCGGGGCGGCGTCGCACGATCCTGGCCGGCAGCCTGACCGGTTTCGGAGTGCTGTTGCTGCTGATCGGCCTGTTCGTCACCGGCGGGGCCTCCAGCGTTCTAGGCCTGATGGCGGTCGGCGCGATCTCGATCTTCGTCGGCGTTGCACTGCTCAGCAACCGGCTCGTGCCCCCGATCGCGTCTGCGCTCGGCTGGCCGCTCGAGCGGCTGCGGGGAGTGACCGGCCGGCTCGCGCGGGAAAACGCCGAACGCAACCCAAGCCGCACCGCGGTCACGGCGGCGGCCCTGATGATCGGCCTTGCGCTGGTCACGTTCGTGACCGTGCTAGCGGCAGGCCTCCGCGCCTCGATCAACGACACCGTCGACAAGAACTTCGCGGGCGACCTCGTGCTCACGAACCGTGACGGATTCAGCCCGATTCCGGCCCAGACCGGCCGGGCGGTCGCGCGGATCCCCGGCGTCGCGGTGGTCTCGCCGATCAACGCGAGCGCCGGAAACGTCAAGGGCGTCTCCGGCCACACCTCGGTGCAGGGCGTGGACCCGCAGAGCTTCGACGGGGTCTGGAAGTCGGACGTCAAGAAAGGCCCCGACGACCTGATCGCCACGCTTGGGCGGGGTGATGCGGTGCTGGTCGACGACTGGGCCAAGAGCAACGGCTTCGGCGTCGGCGACAAACTCTCGATCGAGACGCCGACCGGCAGGACGATCTCCGCGACGGTGCGCGGCACCGTCGACAACAAGGGCGACATCTTCAGCCCTGTCACGGTCCCATATCCGGTGCTGAGGGCGGACTTCCGCCAGCGCGAGGACGCGGTCGACCTGATCAAGACGGCGCCGGGCGTCTCGATAGCGGTGGTGCAGGCGAAGGTCAACGCGCTGCTCGACGCCCGTTACCCGGTAGTCAGGTCGCAGGACCAGAAGCAATACAAGGACGACATCACCAAGCGGGTGAACCAGATCCTCTACCTCGTCTACGCGCTGCTGTCGCTGTCGATCATCGTGTCGCTCTTCGGCATCGTGAACACGCTCGTGCTCTCGATCCACGAGCGCACGCGCGAGCTCGGGATGATGCGCGCGATCGGGACCTCCCGGCGGCAGGTCCGGCAGATCGTGCGCTACGAGTCTCTCATCACGGCCTTGATCGGGGGCGTGCTGGGCATACTCATCGGCCTGCTGCTGGGGGCGATGACGACGGTCGCGCTGGCCGACCAGGGCTTCTCGCTCCAGGTGCCCGTGCTCTACCTGTTGGCCTTCCTGGTGCTTGCAGCGGGCGCCGGAGTGCTCGCCGCGATCCCGCCCGCGCGACGGGCCTCGCGGCTCGACGTGCTCGAGTCGCTCGCGTACGAGTAGGCCTCTGCCGAGAAGTCGGCTCGCGCCGCGCCGGAAAGCCGGCTGACGGGAGCGCTCGAACGGCGGATAGTCGGCTCCTTGTCCATCACCGGCGCCGCCGGCACAGGGGCGCTTCCGAAGGAGGGCGTATGGAGACCATCAAGAAGCTGCTCGAGATGCTGGACCCGGTTTCGAGGGACACACACCCGAACCTCGCATGCGTGATCGGATTCCTGTTCGGCGGCCTGGGTCTTGCGATCTACTTCAGGACGGCCGTGGATTTCCTGATCCCGGTCGCGATCACGGTCGCCGGGCTGGTCGCCTATTCGGCGCTTGGTGCGTTCGGCATCCTCGCGGGCGCCCTCGTGGCCGCGCTCTACGGCTATCTGCGCGCATCCACCTCGAATGCGATGCGTGCGGCCCTGCAGGCCAGGATGCCCGAGGTCCTCGCAGGCTGACCGCCGGCGCGCAACGAGAGGAGCGAGATGCCCATCTCCATTCTGGCCGCGTCTGGCGGCGAGTTCGACGAAGTTCTGGGAGAGCTGTTGCGCGAGTCGCCTCACGTGGTCAAGGTCTTTGTCGAGTACGGGCTCGTGCCCGCACTGATCTTCGGAGCGATCGCAGTCGCGATCGGTGCCCTGACCCGGTAGCTCCGCCGCAACACAGCGGTCCGGCGGCGCCTCAGCCGCCGGACCCGCCAGGTCCCGTCCGGGACCGGATCTACGCTGGCGCCCGATGCCCTCCCTCATCACCTTCGAAGAGGCGCTGGACCTCGCAGGGCTCGCCGAACACGCCGACATCGAGCGCCTCGTCGAGCTCGCCTGGATGGTCCGGCAGGACCAGTTCGGGGAGTCGACCGACATGTGCTCGCTCGTCAACGCCAAGAGCGGCGGCTGCACGGAGGACTGCGGCTTTTGCGCGCAGTCCAAGTACGCCGACGCCGAGACCCCGATGCACGCGATGATGGAGCCCGACCAGATCCTGGAGCATGCGCGGGCGGCCGAGGCGGCCGGAGCGCACCGCTTCTGCATGGTCACGCAGGGTCAGGGACTCTCCAAGCGCGACTTCGCGCGGGTCGTGGAGGGCGCGCGGCTGGTCGCCGAGCACACGAACCTGAAGCGCTGCGCCTCGATCGGCCACATGTCGCCTGAGCGGGCCCGCCAGCTCAAGGAGGCTGGGATCCAGCGGGTCCACCACAACGTCGAGACGGCGCGCAGCTACTACGACGAGGTCTCCACGACGGTCCGCTACGAGGGCCGCGTGCGGACGATCGAGGCCGTCCGCGAGGCCGGGCTCGAGACCTGCGTCGGCGGCATCCTCAACCTCGGGGAGTCGCCGCGTCAGCGGGTCGAGATGGCGTTCGAGCTGGCCGAGCTCGACCCCACCAGCGTCCCGATCAACCTCTTGAACCCGCGCCCGGGCACCAAGTTCGGCGAGCGCGACCTGATCGATCCCTGGGACGCGGTCAAGTTCATCGCGATCTTCCGCCTGATCCTCCCCGCCGCCCTCTTCCGCCTCTGCGGCGGCCGCGTCGAGAACCTCGGCGAGCTCCAGCCGCTGGCGGTCAAGGCGGGGCTCAACGGGGTGATGATGGGGAATTTCCTCACGACCCTCGGATCCGAGCCCGAGGAGGACCGCGCGATGTTCGAGGAGCTTGGGTTGAACGTGGCGCGTCAACCCGACAACGGCGCCGACCCGCGGCCCGACAACCGGTCCGGGTGGCTCGAGGGCGAGGCCCCTGCGACGCCGATCGACGAGCTGATCGACAACCAGGCCGAGGCGAACTTCTGGAACCCGGCCGAGCAGCTGCGGCTTCGCAAAAAGAGCAAGCCGCCCGCCTACCCGAAGCGACCTTCCGAGGAAGCTTCCAGCGAAGCTTCCGACAAAGGCAGCGAAGCAGTCACGAACGCCGCCGGCTGGGGCGACTAGAGACCCGCGGCGTGGACCTTCGGCGCCGCCTCGACGAGCTTTCCGCGCAGGGCCTCCACCGCCGCATGCGGCTGATCGCCGGTCCGCAGGGGCCCAGGGTGCTGCTCGACGGCAAACGCGTGCTGCTGCTCTGCTCGAACAACTACCTGGGCTTCGCCGATCACCCCCGCGTGCGCGCCGCTGCCGCCGAGGCGGCGATGCGCTACGGCGTCGGGGCCGGCGCCTCCCGGCTGGTGTCCGGCAACATGACGCTGCACCGGCGCCTCGAGGAACGGCTCGCGGGCTTCGAGCAGACCGAGCGTTGCGTCCTGTTCGGGTCCGGCTATCTGGCGAATACGGGCGTGATCGCAGCCCTGGCGGGCCCCGGCGACGTCATCTTCTCGGATGCTCTCAACCACGCGAGCATCATCGACGGGTGCCGCCTCGCGCGCGCGGACACGTTCGTGTACGACCATCTCGACACCGACCACCTCGAGTGGGGCCTGCGCGAGACGCGCGGCCGCGGGCGCCTGATCGTCACCGACGGCGTGTTCTCGATGGATGGCGACGTGGCGCCGCTCGCCGAGATCGTCGAACTGGCGCATCGCTACGACGCGCGCCTGGTCGTCGACGAGGCGCACGCGACGGGGGTGCTGGGCCCGGGCGGCCGTGGCTCGGTCGCGGCGGCCGGCATCGGCGACGAGGTCGACGTGATCGTCGGCACGCTCGGCAAGGCGCTCGGCGGCTACGGCGCGTATGTCTGCTGCGACCGCGAGATCGCGAGCTATCTGGTCAACACGGCGCGCACCCTGATCTTCTCCACCGGGCCGCCGCCGCCCTCGGTGGCCGCCGCGCTCGCCGCGCTCGAGCTGCTCGGATCCGAGCCACGGCGCATCGAGCGCCTCGCCCGCAACGCGCGGGCGCTGCGCGGGGCGCTCGCGCACCAGGGCTTTTCGGTCCCGCTCGACGGGACGCAGATCGTGCCGCTGGTGGTGGGCGAGCCCGCACTCGCGGTCGATGTCTGCGAGCGGGCGCTTCAGCGAGGTGTCTTCGCGCAGGCGATCCGGCCACCCACGGTCCCCGAGGGAAGCTCCAGGCTCCGTCTCGCCGCGATGGCGACGCACACGCCCGCCGAGCTCGAATGGGCGGCGGCACAGCTCGGCGCGGCGGCGCGTGCGGTGGGCGCCGAGCCATCGCACCTCGATCCAGAGGCCCGTTCGGCGGACCTCTTCCTGTACGACGCCGAGCTCGACGAACCGGCGTTCGGCCGCGCCGCCTGAGGCGCGGCTGCGTGCGCGGCGTCTTCGTCACCGGGACGGACACCGAGGTCGGCAAGACCGTCGCGGCCTGCGCGATCGCTGCGACGCTCGTCGCGAACGGCGAGCGCGTGGCGGCCTTCAAGCCTGCCGTGACCGGCCTGACCGAGACCGCCGCCGCGATCCCGGATCACGACCTGCTGCGCCGCTCCGCCGGCTCGGATCAGCCTGCGGAGGCCGTGTCCCCATATCGCTTCGGCCCGGCCGTCTCCCCGCACCTCGCGGCCGAGCTGGCCGGGATCGAGATCGCGCCCGGACACCTGGTCGCCGGCGCCGAGGCCGCCGCAGCGCACGTGGACGCGCTCGTGGTCGAAGGCGTCGGGGGCCTGCTCGTCCCCCTTGCCCCGGACTACCTCGTGCGCGACTTCGCCGTGGAGCTGGGCCTTCCCGTCGTGATCGCGGCGCGACCGGCTCTCGGGACGATCAACCACACGCTGCTGACGATCGAGTCCGCACGGTCGGTGGGCCTCGACGTGGCGGCCGTCGTGCTGACACCGTGGCGGCGGTTCCCGCGGCAGCTGGAGGCCTCGAATCGACGCACGATCGAAGCGCTCGGATGCGTCGAGACCTTCGGGCTGCCGAAAGTGGAGATCGCAAGCGGCGTGGGCGCGCTTCGGACGCTGCCCGTGGAGCGGTGGGTCAGGGTCCGGCAGCCGGCACGCCTCGTCAACGCCTGAGCCGCCGCCGGTCACGGGCGGGGCGCAAATGGTGCGACCCGGTTCCGACCTCGACCGTGGCTAGCATCGCGCCGATGCCGGCCCATGCAACCGACTCTCATGTCTGGCATCCGTTCACGCAGATGCATGGCTGGGCCGCGGAGTCCGCGCCCATGATCGCGTCTGGCGAGGGCGAGTTCCTGTTCGACACGGACGGCCGGCGGTACATCGACGGGATCTCGTCCCTGTGGTGCAACGTCCACGGCCACCGCCATCCCCGCATCGACGCCGCCGTTCGTGAGCAGCTCGAGCGGGTCGCGCACACGACGATGCTGGGGCTGTCCCATCCAGGCGGCGAGGCGCTTGCGCGCCGGCTCGTGGAGATCGCACCGGGGGCGAGCGCGGAGGGCGGCCCGCTCTCGTGGGTGTTCTACTCCGACAGCGGCTCGACGGCGGTCGAGGTCGCGCTCAAGATGGCGTTCCAGTACTGGCAGCAGGCATCCGACGCGCGGGGCGAGCGGACCAGCTTCGTGCGGCTCGAGAACGCCTACCACGGGGACACCGTGGGCGCGGTCTCGGTCGGCGGCATCGAGCTCTTCAACTCCCTCTACCGGCCGCTCCTGTTCGACGCCCTGCAGGTGCCTGCCGGTGACGCGGCCGCGCTCGACCGCGTGCTCGCGAAGCGTGCCGGTGAGATCGCAGCGGTGGTAGTCGAGCCGCTCGTCCAGGGCGCGGCGGGCATGCTCGTGCAGCCGCCTGGCTACCTGCGCGCGGTCAAGGAGCTCTGCGACGCCCACGACGTGTTCCTCGTCTGCGACGAGGTCGCGACCGGGTTCGGGCGGACCGGGACGATGTTCGCCTGCGAGCAGGAGGACGTGGTGCCGGACTTCCTGTGCCTCGCGAAGGGATTGAGCGGCGGCTATCTGCCGCTCGCGGCGACGCTCACGACCGATCGCGTCTACGACGGGTTCCTCGGCCGGTTCGAGGAGTTCCGCACGTTTTTTCACGGCCACACCTACACCGGCAACCCGCTCGCCTGCGCTGCCGCACTCGCGACGCTCGACGTGTTCGAGGAGGAGCGCACGCTGGAACGCCTCCAGCCGAAGATCGCGCTGTTCGAGCAGCTGCTCGAGAGCTTGATCGCCCCGCTCGACCACGTCGCCGAGATCCGGCGGGCAGGCTTCATGTGCGGGATCGAGCTCGCGCGCGACCCCGCCCGCGGCGCCTCGTACGACTCGGCCCCAAGGATCGGGCACGAGGTCGCGCTGGAAGCACGCCGTCGCGGCGCGATCGTCCGGCCACTGGGCGACGTCGTGGTCCTCATGCCGCCGCTCTCGATCGCGCCCGAGACGCTCGAGGAGCTGGTCGAGGTCGTGTCCGACTCGGTCGCCGCGGCGACCGGGCAGGCGCTGGGCGCACTCGCCGCCTAGCGCCTGCGTGGCCGTTCCAGGTCAGGCCGCCTGAGGGAGGTCGACCGGCGCCTGTTCCAGCGCCAGGTCGAATACCTCGTCGACGGTCATCACCGGGTGGAACGCCATCTGCTCGCGGACCTCGTCCGGGACGTCGTCGAGGTCGCCGCGGTTCCGCTCGGGCAGAATCACGTCCGTCAGACCCGCCGCGTGCGCGGCCAGCACCTTCTGCTTCAAGCCGCCGATCGGCAGCACGCGGCCCTGCAAAGTGACCTCGCCGGTCATGCCGACGTTGTGCTTCACCGGGCGTCCCGTCATCAGCGACGCGAGCGCGGTGCTCATCGTGATGCCGGCGCTCGGGCCGTCCTTCGGGATCGCGCCCGCGGGCACGTGCACGTGGAACTCGCGGCCGTCGAACGCCTCGGAGTGGATGCCGAGCCGGTCCGCGTGGCCGCGCACGTAGGACAGCGCGATCCGGGCCGACTCCTTCATCACGTCACCGAGCTGGCCGGTCAGGACGAGGCCGTCCTTGGCCGGCATCGAGGTCGCCTCGATGAACAGCACGTCGCCGCCCGCGCCCGTGACCGAGAGACCGGTCGCGACGCCCGGCACCGCCGTGCGCTCGACCGACTCCTGGAAGAAGCGCTGCCGCCCGAGCCCCTCGCGAACCGCGTCGAGGTCGAGTACGACCGGCGCTTCGACGGTGCTCGAAGCAAGCTTCGTGGCCGTCTTGCGGAGCAGCTTCCCGAGCTCACGCTCGAGGTTTCGCACGCCCGCCTCGCGGGTGTACTCGGTGATCACCGCGCGAACGACCACGTCCGGGACCTCGACCTCGCCCTGCTCGAGCCCGTTGCGGTCGAGCTGGCGGGGAAGCAGGTAGCCGCGTGCGATCGCGACCTTCTCCTCGGTCGTGTAGCCGTCGAAGCGCACGAGCTCCATGCGGTCCAGCAGAGCGCCCGGGATCGTCTCGAGCATGTTCGCCGTAGCGATGAACAGGACCTCGGAGAGGTCGAGCTCCACGTCGAGGTAGTGGTCCCGGAAGCTGTGGTTCTGCGCAGGATCGAGCACCTCGAGCAGCGCCGAAGACGGGTCGCCCCGCCAGTCCGCGCCGACCTTGTCGACCTCGTCGAGCAGGATCACCGGGTTCATCGTGCCCGCGTCGCGGAGCGCACGGACCAGCCGCCCCGGTAGTGCGCCGATGTAGGTCCGCCGGTGCCCGCGGATCTCGGCCTCGTCGCGCACGCCGCCGAGCGACATGCGTACGAACTCGCGGCCGGTCGCCTTCGCGATCGACTCGCCGATCGAGGTCTTGCCGGTGTCGGGCGGCCCGACGAGCGTCAGGATCGCGCCCGCGGCTCTGCCCTCCTCGGACTTGCCCCGGTCACGCCGCAGCTTGCGCACGGCGATGTACTCGGTGATGCGGTCCTTCACGTCCTCGAGGCCGGCGTGATCGGAGTCGAGCACCTCGCGCGCGTGGACAGGATCCAGCCGCTCCTCCGAGCGCTTCGACCACGGCAGTGCCACGAGCCAGTCGAGGTAGGTCCGGATCATCGAGGACTCGCCGCTGGCCTCACCCATCCGCTCGAGCCGCCCGAGCTCCTTCTCGGCCTGCTCACGGACGGCCTCGGGCATGCCGGCCTCCTCGATCTTTGTCCGGTACTCGTCCACGATCGAGCCGTCGTCCTCGCCGAGCTCCTTGCGGATCGACTCCATCTGCTTGCGCAGGAAGTAGTCACGCTGCTGCTTCTCGGCGCCGGTCTGCACGTCCTCGCGGATCCGTGCACGGACCTGAAGCTCCGCCAGGCGCTCGCGCTGGAGCTTCAGCGCCTTCTCGAGGCGCTCGGTCACGTCGAGCGTCTCCAGCAGGTCGACCTTGTCCCCCTGCGAGAGGTCAGGCGAGTAGCCGGAGGTGTCGGCCAGCGCACCTGGCTCGGTCACGGAGCGCAGGAATGCGCGCACGCGTGCGTCCGCACCGCGCAGGTCGAGGATCTCCTCGACAACCGCGCGGTACTCACGCTCGACCGCGCGCACGTGGTCTCCGCGGGCCTGCTCGTCATCGTGGGTGGTGACCTCCACGCGCAGGGCGCCGGAGGGGTCGGTGTGGGCCGCGCCGGGGATCCCGCGCGCGACACCCGTGACCGTGACGGCGCGCACGCCGCCCGGCAGCTGAATCTGTTCGACGACGTCTGCAACGGTGCCGACCGAGGCAAACTCTGCGTCTCCGTGTGGCACGAGCAGCACGCGGCTCTCCTCACCGAGGTCGAGCGCAAGCGTGACCGTCATGCCCGGGAAGACGATCGAGTCGTCAAGCGGGACTAGCAGCAACGTTTCCATGGGGTCTCTTTTCGCGTCAGTGGTCAAGCTTGTTCAAGTGTAGCCAATAATCGTGGTAGTTCGACATGATTGGCACTTGTCATAGTGTGTCGCTACTATAGAGATCGTGAATCAAGCGACCCGAGCCCGACCCCGCGCCCAGCCCGGCGTCGCCGGCCATGCGATGTTGATCTTCCGGCTCGCGCGCGTCACCGGCTATCAGCTCGGTCGCGCGCTGGAGTCCCTCCAGATGAGGACGCACGAGTTCGCTGTCCTCCACCACCTCCACTATGCGGGACCCCTGTCCCAGCAGGAACTCGGCGGCGCCCTCCGGATCAACCCCAGCAACCTCGTCGGCCTGCTGGACGCCCTCGAGGCCGACGGTCTCATCGTCCGTCCCAGGGATCCCTCCGACCGGCGACGCCACCTCGTCGGCCTGACGCCACCGGGAGAGTCTCGGCTGGCCCAGGCCAGACGTGCCGTGGCCGAGGCAGAGCAGGAGTTCCTGGCGCCCCTCGGCGCCGACGAGCGCACGCAGCTGTACGCCCTGCTGGACCGGCTCGCCGGCCATTCCTGCGGTCCCGGCCGCTGTTGAGCGACACCCGGCTAGACCGCCGCCGCCTGCTGGGGCTCTTCCGGCCCTACCGCCGCCGCCTCGGTGCGGTCCTCGGCCTGATCCTCTTCTCCGCAGGACTTGGCATGGTGTCGCCGTTCCTGCTCCGCGAGGTGCTCGACCAGGCGATCCCGCAGCACGATACGGCGCTTCTCGAGATGCTCGTCGCCGGGATGATCGTGATCGCGGTCGCGACCGGCGCGCTCGGGGTCGCCCAGACGCTGCTTTCCAACACGGTCGGCCAGCGGGTGATGCACGACCTGCGCGCCGCCGTCTACCGGCACCTGCAGCGACTCTCCCTTGCCTTCTTCACCCGCACCCGGACCGGCGAGATCCAGTCCCGGATCGCGAACGACATCGGTGGCGTGCAGGGCGTCGTGACCACCACGGCGACCTCGATCGTCTCCAACGTCACGACCGTGCTGGCCGCGACCGTGGCGATGTTCCTGCTCGACTGGCGCCTGGCCGTGGCGGCACTCGGCCTGTTGCCCTTCTTCGTCTGGCTCACCCGCCGCGTCGGTGAGGAGCGCCGCAAGATCACCGCGGTGAGGCAGAACCGCCTGGCCGACATCTCGTCGCTCGTGGAGGAGTCGCTGTCGGTCTCGGGCGTCCTGCTCGGAAAGACGATGGGACGCCGCGACGAGCTCGCCGAGCGGTTCGAGCACGAGTCGGCCGACCTGGCGGACCTCGAGGTCAGGTCGCGCATGGCCGGCCGCTGGCGGATGGCCTCGGTCCAGATCGCATTCGCCGCGATGCCGGCGCTGATCTACCTGTTCGCCGGCCTCACGATCGCAAACGGAGGCGGCGCGATCACGATCGGCACGCTGGTCGCGTTCACGACCCTCCAGACGCGCCTCTTCTTCCCGATCCAGTCGCTGCTGTCCGTCGGCGTGGACGTCCAGAGCTCGCTGGCGCTCTTCGAGCGCGTCTTCCAGTACCTCGAGCTGCCGGTCGACATCGAGGAGCGCGACGGCGCGATGGCGCCGGATCAGCGTGACATCAGCGGCGACGTGCGGTTCGAGCGAGTCGCGTTCCGCTACGCCCCGGGTGGCGAGTGGACGCTGCGCGACATCGACCTCGAGATCCCGTCTGGCACAACGCTTGCCGTAGTCGGCGAAACCGGGTCGGGCAAGACCACGCTCGCCTACCTCCTGGCCCGCCTCTACGAAGTGGACGAGGGCCGCGTGACGATCGACGGTGTGGACCTCCGCGACCTGAGCCACGCGTCGCTCGCGGCGATCGTCGGGGTGGTCTCGCAGGAGACCTACCTCTTCCACGCCTCGATCGGGGACAACTTGCGCTTCGCGAAGCCGGACGCGACCCCGGAGGAGCTCGAGCGTGCCGCCCGGGCGGCTCAGATCCACGACCTCATCGCGGACCTGCCGGACGGCTACGACACCGTCGTGGGCGAGCGGGGCTACCGATTCTCCGGCGGCGAGAAACAGCGGATCGCGATTGCCCGCACGATCCTGCGGGATCCGCCGATCCTGGTTCTGGACGAGGCTACGAGCGCGCTCGACACCGAGACGGAGCGGGCGGTCCAGGCTGCGCTCGACGAGCTGGCCCGCGGGCGCACGACGCTCGCGATCGCCCACCGGCTGTCGACCGTCCGGGACGCCGAGCAGATCGCCGTGCTCGAGGACGGGCGGCTGACCGAGCTGGGCAGCCACGATGAGCTGGTCGAGGCCGAGGGGCGCTACGCGAAGATGGTCGGCGCCCAGGACTGGAGCGAGCCCGCGATCCCCTCGGGCCTACCCGGTTCCGGCCTTTTTCTTCAGTCCTCGTAGGGGACGAAGTCCTTCTTCCGGGCTCCGCAGACCGGGCAGAACCAGTCGTCCGGGATCGCGTCGAACGGCGTGCCGGGCGCGATTCCCCCGTCGAGGTCGCCCTCCTCTGGGTCGTAGATGAATCCGCAGGACTCGCAGATCCACTTCCGGGTCTGTGTGGCCGCTTCCATCCGGCCGGGAGTTTGACACAGCGGCCGATCTTGCTGTAGACACGACCACCCGTGGCAGACGAGCACATCGAGGAGCTCAACCGGGGCGCGCCGACCGACGCGAGGCCGGCCGCCGGCGTGATCCTGATGCGCCGCGGCGCCAAGCATTCCGCGAGCGGCCTGGAGGTGCTGCTCGGCAAGCGAACACCCCGCGCGCGCTTCATGGCCGAGGTCTGGGTCTTTCCGGGCGGCGCGGTCGACGGGTCCGCAAACGACGACACCGCCCATCGCGCGACGGCGCTCCGGGAGCTGGAGGAAGAGGCCGGCGTCACGCTGGCGGGTCCCGAGGGGCTCGTGCCGTTCTCGCGCTGGATCACCCCCGAGCAGGTGAAGATCCGCTACGACACGCGGTTCTACCTCGCCCAGGCAGCCGCGCACACCGTCCCGGAGCCGGACGGGGAGGAGATCGTCGAGGTGGGCTGGTTCGGCCCTGCCGAGGCGCTCGCACGTCATCGCGAGGGAGAGCTGCTGCTGGTCTTCCCGACGATCAAGATGCTGGAGACGCTGGCGCGGTTCTCGTCGCCCGAGGAGGCGCTCGAGCGGATCGGCGCCGTCGCGGTGGAGCCGATCCTCCCAAAGATCGACACCTCGGGCCCGGAGCCGAAGATCCTGCTCCCAGGCGACCCTGGTTACTGAGAGGCGCGAATATACTCGCCGCGATGACGGCCACCCTCCCGGAAGAGGTGCAGCGAGTCTTCGAGCGGTTCATCAGCACGGAGTACACGACGATCGACGCCAAGGGCCAGCCGATCACGTGGCCCGTGACGCCCTACTACCGGGCCGGCGCCGGCGCGATCGACCTCACGACCGGGATGGGCTATCCGAAGAAGGCCAACGACGCGGCCCACAACCCGCAGGTCGCGCTGCTCTTCTCGGACAGCACCGGGTGCGGCATGGAAGACCCGCCCGCGGTGCTGGTGCAGGGCACCGCGGAGGTGGACGACCGCAACCTCGTCGCGAACCGTGAGCGCTATGCGCGCGAGAGCGTCGCCAAGCTCCCGGCAACGAAGGCCCTGTACCCACCGAAGCCCATCCGGGGCATGTTCGGCTGGTACTTCACCCGGATCTACGTATACGTCAGGCCCGAGCGGGTCTTCGTGTGGGAGAAGGGCGACTTCACCCGCGAGCCCCAGCTGTTCGGCACCCACTTGGAGGAGGTGCGCACCCATCACTCCCAGGAGCCGGAGGTCGAGCGGGCCGCTCCGGAGGGCGGCGGGCTGCAGTGGGACGACCGCATGCAGGAGCTCGGCCGGCGCCACCCGACCGCGGTGCTGACGCTGGTGGCTCCCGACGGGTTTCCGATCTCGGCCCGCCTCGCGATCGAGCCCGACCGCGCAGCGGGGCGGATTCGCCTTGGCGATCTTCCGGAATGGCTTCCGGCGGCGCCGGGGAAAGCGTGCCTGACGGCCCACGCGCACGGCCCCGACTTTCGCTGGCAGACCAACTTCCAGGTCCGGGGCGACCTGGTCCAGGAGGACGGCGGATGGGCGCTCGTGCCGCATCGCATGATCGGCGGATTCGAGCTACCCGAGAGCAAGCTCGAGGCTTACCGGGCGAACTTCAGCAAGGTCAGGCGCTTCCGCAAGATCGCGAAGCGCGAGCTCGCCCGCCGCCGCGGCTAGCGGTTTCTACGGGACGAACACGCCCTGCCGTGTGAAGACGAGGAGTCAGCGCGCTCGTTTACCGGCTGCTAGTCGGACTCAGGCGGCCTTCAGCAGGTCGTCTCGCTTGGCTTCTTCGAGCATCTGCTGATACCGCGGGAAGACGGGCTTGACGAGCGGCACGAGCTTGAGGATCTTCGCGACGGGCCCCTTCGCCTTGATCTGCCCCTTCGCGAGCGCCATCGTGACGTTCACCTTGCCGAGCCAGAACCTGTGCGCGGTGTCGGCCTCCATCGCCATCACGATCTCGGGCTGCATGTCGGTCGGCCCGAAGTCGACCTGACCGTCCTCCCCCTCCTTCATCTTCACCGTGATCTGCGAGTCCGGGTTCGAGTATTTGTACTGCACGATCGTGTCCGCCCGGCGAAACTTGGGCGACAGCTCGGGATCATCGGACAGGTCGACGAACAACTTCCCGATGTAGTCGTACACCTCCTGGTCATCCTTGAAAATGGGCATCTCTCTCCTCTCTCGGTGTCGGCTGGAGTCTAGTTGCGGCCTATGAGCATCGCGATGCCCTGGCCGCCACCGATGCAGAGCGTGACGAGCCCCAGATCCTGGCCGCTGCGCTCCATCTCATAGAGGATCTTGGTCGTGATCACCGCGCCGGTCGCGGCGATCGGGTGTCCAAGCGCGATCGCGCCGCCGTTGGGGTTGACCTTCTCGCGGTCGAGGTCGAGGTCCTTGATGACCGCGAGTGACTGCGCCGCGAAGGCCTCGTTCAGCTCGATCACGTCGACCTCGTCCAGTGATCGCCCGGCCCGGTCGAGGGCCTTGCGCACGGCGGGGACCGGGCCGATGCCCATGATCTTCGGATCGACGCCGCAGTACGAGTACGAGAGAATCCGGCCCCGGACCGGAGCCCCGAGGCGCTCCGCCGCCTCGGCGGACATCAGCACGACCGCCGCGGCCGCGTCGTTCATGCCGGAGGCGTTGCCGGCGGTGACCGTCCCGTCCGGCTTGAACACCGGCTTCAGCTTGGCCATCGTCTCCATCGTCGCCTCCGGGCGCACGTGCTCGTCCTTCACGAACTCCGTCGTGCCCTTCTTCGAGCGGATCTCGACCGGCACGATTTCCTCGTCGAACAGTCCTTCCTCCTGCGCCCGGGTGGCGCGGCGGTGAGACTCGACCGAGAACTCATCCTGCTGCTCACGGCTGATGTCGTGCGACTCCGCGAGATTCTCCGCGGTGACGCCCATGTGGATGTCGTTGAAGGGGTCGGTGAGGCCGCCGACGACGGGGTCGACCATCTTCGTCTCGCCCATCCGCGCGCCCCAGCGGACGTGCGGCATCCAGTAGGGGCCGCGGCTCATCGACTCCGCTCCCCCCGCGACCGCGACGTCGGCCTCGCCGGTCGCGATCGTCTGGGCCGCCGAAACGATCGCCTGGACTCCCGTCCCGCAGAGCCGGTTGACGGTGAACGCGGGCACCTCCTGCGGGATGCCGGCCTTGATCGCTACGACCCGCGCCATGTACATGTCCTCGGGCGCCGAATGGATGACGTTGCCGAACACGACCTGGTCCACCTGGTCGGGCTCGATCCCGGCACGCTCGAGTGCGGTCTTCGTCGCCAGCGCGCCCAGGTCGGTCGGGGGCTGGTCCTTCAGGCTTCCTCCGTAGCGCCCGACGGCTGTGCGGGCGGCGGACGTGATCACGACTTCTTGCACGAAACCCCTCCTGGGAAAATTCGACGGATGACGGCGCAAAGCCTAGCCCCGGGCTCTATTTCGGCGTCGTGCGGTCGCGGGGAAGGGTTCTGTTCGCATGCTGCGCGGTCCTGTTCGCAGCGATCGTCTCACCTTCGACGTCACAGGCGGTCGATCGCGACGGCCCCTCGGGCCGCGATCTGCTCGAGCAGGGCTGGTACGACCGCCCCGATCCCGCCTTCACCGGGATCCGAGACGGATTCCAGAGCTCGGCGAGCCTCGCCGGGTGGCGCGCTGCGAGCGTGCCGATCGCAGCCAATGCGGGTGATTTCTCGCCCGCGAGCTACACCGGCTTCGTGCACTGGTACCGCAACGACTTCACGCGGCCTCGTGGCGGTCCCGGCGTGAGCTGGACGGTTCGGTTCGAGTCGGTCAACTTTCGCGCGACGGTGTGGCTCAACGGCCGGCTGCTGGGTAAGCACGTGGGCGCCTACCTGCCCTTCGAGCTGCCGGCGAACGGGACCCGAGCGGGCGTCAACCACCTCGTGATCCGCGTCGACAGCCGCCGGGGGCCGGACGACATCCCGCCGCTCTCGAACCGGGCCGACGGGGCCTTCGACGGCGGCTGGTGGAACTACAACGGGATTTTACGCGAGGTCTACCTGCGGAAGGTGAAGCGCCTCGACATCCGCTACGCGCTGGTACGCCCGGTCCTGCGCTGCCGCAGCTGCCCGGCGACCGTCCGCATCGATGCTCGCGTCGCGAACGTCACCGGCCGCGCCCTGCGTGCGCGGGTGCTCGGCACATTCGGTGCGCGGGCGCTCCGCTTCCGGGCCGCCCGCATCCCCCGGCACGGGACGCGGAGCCTCAGGACGCGCCTGCGGATCAGCAATCCGAAGCTGTGGGAGCCTGGCCGTCCATTCCTCTACTCGGTGCGGCTGCGGGCCGTCGACGGCCACGGCCGCGCGGCGCAGCCCTACCAGGTCCACACCGGGATCCGCAGCCTCCGCGTGAACCGGCTCGGCCGAATCGAGCTGAACGGGCGCGAGGTGAACCTGCGCGGCGCGGCGATTCACGAGGACTCGCTGGATCGCGGTGCGGCGTTGACCACCGCCCAGATGAACCAGACCTTCAAGAACCTGAGCGACCTCGGCGCAACCGTGACCCGCGCCCACTATCCACTCAGCCCGTACGAGCTCGCGCTCGCAGACCAGCACGGGATCCTTGTCTGGTCGGAGATCCCGGTCTACCGGATGAAGAGCACCCTCTTCAACCGCCCCTCGATCCGCGAACGGGCGTTACGCATGCTGCGGGAGGAGATCCTGCGCGACTACGACCATCCCTCCGTGATGGTTTGGAGCCTCGGCAACGAGAACGCCTCACGGCCGAAGCGAGGCCTCAAACGCTACATCCGGGAAGCCGGCGGCCTCGCCCGGCGGCTCGACCCGGCGCGTCTCACCGGGATCGCGGTGTCCGGTTATCCGACCGTCGAGAAGCAGAGCATCTACACCACGGTCGACGTGATCGGGCTGAACGACTACTTCGGCTGGTATCCGGGGCCGGCGGGCTCGATCGCCGACCGGTCAGGCCTCGGCGGATACCTCAACCGGATGCACTCCGACTACCCGCACCAGGCGTTCATGATCACGGAGGTCGGTGCGGAGGCAAATCGCCACGGCCCTGTGACCGAGAAGGGCACGTACGAGTTCCAGTCCGACTTTCTCGCCTACCAGCTGGCCGTGCTCGCTTCGAAGCCGTTCATCAACGGGGCGATCGTCTGGGCGCTTCACGACTTCCGCGTGAAGCCCGGCTGGGCGGGCGGCAACCCGCTCCCCCATCCGCCCGTCAACGAGAAGGGCCTGATCGACGACACCGGGTTTCGCAAGCCCGCCTTTGACATGGTGCGGCAGATCTTCGGCGCGACCCAGCCGTTTCGCTGAGCTTTGACGGCGGATAGGGTGGCACCGTGCGCCGGCGCTGGAAGATCGGGCTGGCGGAGCCGGCGGCCGAAGCCGCAGACTCCTACCGGCACCGGTTCGGGGTCCGCGTCGAGATCGTGCCCGGCGCCGGCCACTCGCCGATGGTCGAGCAGCCCGCGGCGACGGCGCGCCTCCTGCGCGACCTCGATCGCGGGCGCTAGGCCCGTCGCCGCGCCGGCGACCCGTCAGGAGACCGCCGAGAACCCTTCCGCGACCTTGTCCCAGTTCACGACGTTCCACCAGGCATCGATGTAGTCGGGGCGCCTGTTCTGGTACTTCAGGTAGTAGGCGTGCTCCCAGACGTCCACGCCGAGCAGCGGCGTCTGGTCGTCCGAAATCGGGCTGTCCTGGTTTGCCGTCGAGACCACCGCGAGGCTGGAGCCGTCGTGCACCAGCCACGACCAGCCCGAGCCGAACCTGTTGACGCCGGCGTCCTTCAACTTGCTCTTGAAGTCGTCGAACGAGCCGAAGGCAGAGTTGATCGCGTCCGCGAGCGCGCCGCTCGGCTGGCCGCCGCCCGTCGGGCTCATCCACTCCCAGAACAACGAGTGGTTGTAGTGGCCGCCCCCGTTGTTGCGGACCGCGACCGCCTTGTCGCCCAGCTTGTCGAGGTTGCGCAACACGTCCTCGATCGGCTTGCCGTCCAAATCCGTGCCCTCGAGCGCCGCATTCACCTTGTCCACGTAGGCCTGGTGGTGCTTGTCGTGGTGGAGCCGCATCGTGGCCTCGTCGATGTGCGGCTCGAGCGCGTCGTACGCGTAGGGCAGATCCGGAACTTTGTAGGGCATCGGCTTGCTCCTTCGGTCGGAGGCTAAAGCGAAAGCGCCCGCAATCGTAGCGACCGGCGATTGCCGGTCAGGGCCGCACTGCGCTGTAGAACGCCAGGCGCCTCAGCCCCGGCGCATCATCCGGCCGACCGCGGCCATCAGCTCATCGGTGCGCTCCTGGCGCTTCGTGCCCTCGGCGCCCATCACGCAATGCTCGACGTGGTCGTCCAAGAGCCCGAGGGCGACCTTGTCGAGCGCCGCCTGGACCGCGCCGACCTGAGTCAGGACATCGACGCAGTAGCGATCCTCCTCGACCATCCGCTCGATCCCCCGGACCTGGCCCTCGACCCGACGCAGGCGCTTGAGCAGCTGGTCCTTGGTTGCCGTATAGCCGCGCGTCTCCGTCACGGCATCATTGTTACATACCCGGTGGGGGTATAACCTGGTCTCAGTCTCATGAGCGACGTGATCGCCAAGATCGCCGACGGCTTCTCCAACGCCCTCCTGATGGCATGGGAGGTCTGGTGGGCGCTCGTGCTCGGCTTCGCGCTCTCGGCTGTGGTGCAGGCATGGGTCCCTCGCAGCAAGATCGAGAACACGCTGGCTGGGACAGGCTTTGGATCGGTCGCGCGCGCGACGGGACTCGGCGCGGCCTCGTCCTCGTGCTCCTACGCCGCGATCGCAATCGCCAAGAGCCTGTTCCAGAAGGGTGCCTCGGCGGTCTCGGCGCTGGCCTTCCAGTTTGCCTCCACGAACCTGGTCTGGGAGCTCGGGCTGGTGCTCTGGATCCTGATCGGATGGCAGTTCACGCTCGGCGAGTACGTCGGCGGGCTCGTGATGATCGCGCTCATGTCGTTGCTGCTTCGGGTGTTCGTGCCGCAGCGCGAGGAGGAGCGGGCGCGCGAGCACGCGCGCGAGGCCGCGGCCGGCCACCAGCACCACTCGGCGGGCTCGGAGCTCGGCTGGCGTGCGCGCCTCACGTCGGCCGAGGCCTGGTCCGACGTCGCCCACAACTTCCGCGGCGATTGGCAGATGCTCTGGAAGGAGATCACTGCCGGCTTCCTGCTGGCCGGGTTCGTCGCGCTGCTCGGCGACGACTTCTTCAACGGCCTCTTCCTGACCAGCGACTCCGGCGTGCTGCCGACGGTCTGGAACGTCGTCGCCGGGCCGCTGATCGCCGTCCTGAGTTTTGTCTGCTCGATCGGGAACGTGCCGCTAGCGGCGGTCCTGTGGTCCGGCGGCATCTCCTTCGCCGGCGTGATGGCGTTCATCTTCGCCGACCTGATCGTGCTCCCGATCATCGTCGTGTACCGCAAGTACTACGGCTGGGGCTTTGCGCTCCGCATCACCGCCCTCATGTTCGTGACGATCGCGCTGGCAGCACTCGCCGTCGACGGGCTGTTCTCGCTGCTGGGCATCGTCCCGCGCGAGCGGCCCGGCACCGAGGACGTGTTCGGCTCGATCCAGGTGGACTACAAGCTCGTCCTGAACGTGGTCGCGACGGCCGTCTTCGCGGCCCTGCTCTTGCTCACGCGGCGCCGGGGGGCCACCGATCCGGTTTGCGGCATGAGGGTCGACCGTGCGAAGGCGCTCACCGCAAGCGACGAGGGCCGCACGGTCTACTTCTGCTCAGAGCACTGCCGGGCGGCGTTTCGCTAGGACACGCGCGGCCGGCGGTCCGCCCAGGGCCGCTCGGCCTCGAGCTGCGCGCTCAGCGAGAGCAGCGTCGTCTCGTCGGCGGGCCGGCCCACGAGCTGCACCGATCGCGGCATGCCTTCGGAAGAAAACCCCGCGGGAACGGCCGCGGCGGGCTGGCCCGTGAGGTTCCAGGGGGTCGTGAACGGGACGTACCTGGCGACGCCGTTGACCGTCGCGACGGCGCCCTTTCCCTCCCAGCGCCCGACCTCGACCGGCATCCGCGCGATCGTGGGCGTGATCAGCACGTCGAATTCGGCGAACAGCTCCCCGAGTCGGCGCGCGTGGTTCGCCTCGGCGGCGAGCGCCGATCGCAGCGGCCGGCCGCGCAGGCGCTCGCCGAAGCTTGCGAGGCGGCGCGTGCGGGGCTCCAGGCGCTCCGGGTGGGCCATGCGCATCACGTCGTCGCGGATGCCGGCGAGATATCGCGGCAGGAACGCCGGCAGCTGGAAGCCCCACTTCGGCGCCCGCTCACGCACGTCATGGCCGAGCGAGTGCAACAGGTCGGCGGTCTCGTGGACGGCCTGCTTGACCTCTTCGGCGACCGGCCCGGGCTGGATCGGCTTCGTCGTGAAAGCGATCCGAAGCTTGCCCGGCGGCGTCCGCGCTGCGTCGGTGAACGAGGTCTGCGGCTCCGGAGCGGTGTGCGCGTCGCCCTCCACGTGCCCCCGCACCACGTCGTAGAAGATCGCCGAGTCGAGCACCGTGCGCGAGACACAGCCGAAGACCGACAGCCCGTACCAGTGCTCGGCATCCGGCATCAGGGAGACCCTGCCACGCTGCGCCTTGAGCCCGAACAGGCCGCAGCACGCGGCCGGGATCCGGATCGAACCGCCGCCGTCGCTGGCGTGGGCGACGCCCACCATGCCCGATGCGACTGCCGCCGCAGCGCCCCCGCTCGAGCCTCCCGTCGAGCGGGCGGGATCCCACGGGTTACGGGTCGCGCCCCACGCCGCGGACTCCGTGAACGGCCAGATCGCGAGCTCGGGAAGCGTGGTCTTCCCCACGATCACGGCGCCGGCCTCGCGCAGCCGCCGCACCACCTCGGAGTCGTTGATCGCCGCGCCGCCGTACGCGTTGGTGCCGTGCGTGGTCACCTCGCCCGCCACGTCGACGTTGTCCTTGACCGCGACCGGCACGCCCAGGAGCGGAGCGTCTTCCCCGGCCGCGCGGCGCTCGTCGGCCCGCTCGGCCTCCTCGATCGCGCGATCGGCGAATACCACGCGGAATGCGTTCAGCCGCGGGTCGAGCCGGATGATCCGGTCGAGCGAGAGATCGGTCAGCTCGCGCGAGGAGACCTCACCGCGGCGGACCATGTCCGCCTGCGAGGCGATCCCCGCAAAGGCGACTTCTTCGGCGGTCGGCATGGGGCAATTCAACCGGATCGGCGAGCGAGGCGCGCGATCCGCACGGCATGTCGCTTGGCGGCCGGCTCCACGAACGCCACCAGGCCGTCCGCCTCCCCGGTGAGCGCGGCCCGATCCTCGCCCGCCAGCCTCGCGAAAGGCTCGATCACGAGCGTCGAAGCCTCCCGCGTGCGCTCGATCCTCCAGGTCCCGCTCACGAAGCCGTCGAGGAGGAAGGTGGCCCGGACGCGCGCGGCCTTCAGGTAGACCGCCGGGCGGTGCGCGTCGGCGATCACGCGGCTCCGGTCCGCGTGGCCGAGGATCACGTTGTCGTAGTCGGGCAGGAACCGAGGCGGCGCGGGGTGGTCTGCGCCGGGCAGGGGCGCGTCGGGAACGTCGAACAGCTCTCTCCCGCGCTCGTCGCGAAGCGAGCGCAGCTTTGGCCGCAGCTCCTCCACGACCGCCTTCAACCCGCCGAGCCCGGACCATGCCTGGATGTCGCGCACGCTCGCGGGCCCGAAGCCCGCGAGGTAGCGCAGCACCAGCTCGCGGGGGTCCTCCGCGGTTCTGACCGGCTTTCGAAGCCAGGACTCCGCGAGCGTGTACCGCACGCTGCCGCCGGGATAGCCCCACAAGCCACCGCCGGGGACCTGCACCAGGTTGAGATGGGTGCGCACCGCGTAGGTGAGCGCGGAAATGTCCTCCTCGGGCTCGAGCTCGCCCACCAGCACCCGGATCTCGGCGAAGGTCCTGGGCTGCTCGCGAACGAACTCCCGTGCCGCCTGCACGAGCCGCTCGACGTCGACACCAGCGATGCGCTTGCCCGCGATGCCCTGGAGCGCGCGGGTCAATGCCGGCTGCACCGCCGGCCGCAGCTTCAGATAGTCCCTCGCGCCGATCAGGTGCAGCGTGTGCCGCATCATCGTCGCCCGGACCACCTGGCGGCGCTCGATCAGCCCGACCAGATCATCGGCGCGGAACTCGGTCAGGCGGCTCCACAGTCCCACGTGCGGCGGGCTCGGCATCTGCGCCTGCAGGCCCACCAGCCGGGCGATCGCATCCGGGATCGACATCGCTGCTCGCGCGAGCAGCAGTTGCCGGGCGAGCGTCGCCCGGTTCAGCTCGCGGACAGTCACCTCCTGTAAGTTCGTGGACGACACCGGCAAGACAGGAGAGCCTATGACGACCCGCGCAATCGAGCAGACCGACGAACGCCGAGCATTCGTGGAGTCGATCCGCGACTTCTGCCGGCGTGAGTGCGGCACGCGCGAGCAGCGGGACCGCCTCACCGGCAGCCGCGAGGACGGCTTCAACCCGGAGCTCTACCTGCGGATGGCCGACCTCGGCTGGCTCGGCGTGGCGGTGCCGCAGGAGTACGGAGGCTCGGGCGCGGGGGCGGTCGACATGTGCCTGCTCCTCGACGAGCTGGCGTACGGAATGGCACCCGTCGTGGGCGCGATGGTGACGACGTTCATCGTGGCGGGCGCATACGAGCGCTTCGGGACGGAGGAGCAGAAGCAGGGGATCCTCGGCGGCATCGTGCGCGGGGCGGTCGAGGCGATCGCGATGTCAGAGCCGGGAGCGGGCTCGGACGTCGGCAGCCTCACCTGCCGCGCGGAGCGGCGCGACGGCACCTACGTCTTGAACGGCCAGAAGACCTGGATCTCCAACGCCCACATCTCCGAGCACGTCCTGCTCGTCGCCCGCACGAGCCGGGGCGCGACCAAGCACGAGGGCATCTCGATGCTCAACGTACCGGCTGGCGCAGCCGGGATGGAGGTGCGTCCGATCCAGACCTTGGGCGGCCGCGAGGTGAACGACCTCTTCTTCACCGACTGCGTGGTGCCGGCGGAAGCGCTTCTGGGCCAGGTGGACCACGGCTGGACCCAGCTGATGGCCGGGCTCAACATCGAGCGGCTCATCCTTGCCGCGCAGGCGCTCGGCATGGCTCGCCGGGCGTTCGACGACACGCTCGCCTACGTGACCGAACGACGCCAGTTCGATCGCCCGATCGGGTCCTTCCAGGCGCTCAAGCATCGGCTCGCCGACCTCGCGACCGAGATCGAGTGCTGCCGCCTGCTGGTCTACGACGTGGCCGCGCGCGTCGATGCCGACCCGGCGCGGATGTTCCCCCGCGAAGCGTCGATGGCGAAGCTGAAGGCGACCGAGACCGCGAAGCGGATGTCGCTGGAGGGCATGCAGATGATGGGCGGCTACGGCTACGCGACCGAGTACGACATGGAGAGCCACGTCCGCCACGCGCTCGTGACGACGATCTTCGGCGGAACGAGCGAGATCCAGCGCGAGATCATCGGCCGCACCTACGGCCTCTAGGCCGGGTCTCGGGGTCTCCGGCGACCGGCTCAGCCGGTCGCTTCGCCGGTATACACGCGCGTCAGCGATTCGGCCACGCAGACCGGCTTGTCGCCGCCCTCGCGCTCGAAGGTCAGCTCAGTCGTGATCTGCGCGCCGCCCGGGACCTCCTCGACCGACGCCAGCTTCGCGCGCATGCGCACGCGGTCGCCGACCGGCATCGGCGCCGGAAAGCGCACCCGGTTGACGCCGTAGTTCACGCCGAAGGCGAAGCCGCCGAACGAGAACATGCGGTAGGAGAACATCGGCGCGAGCGAGAGCGTGTAGTAGCCGTGGGCGATCGTGCCTCCGAATGGGCCCTGCCTGGCCCGCTCGACGTCGAGGTGGATCCAGTAGTCGTCGCCGGTCACCTCGGCGAACGTGTCGATGTCGTCCTGCGTGACCTCGTGCCAGTCGCTCACCCCGAGCTCCTCGCCCACGTGGGCTTTCACCTCGTCGATGCCTGTCAGGGTGACCACGGGAAGAACCTAGCCTGCGCCGTCAACGTCGAGCACCACCTTGCCGGTCGCGCCGCGCTCCTCGATCAGCCGCATCGCATCCGCGCCCTGTGCGAGCGGAAAGCGCGCGCCCACGATCGGCCGGACCGAGCCATCCGCGATCAGGCGGTCGAGCGCCTCCCCGATCTCGCGGCTGAGCGCGGGCTTGGCCATCGCGTAGGCGCCCCATCCGGCGCCGACGACCTCCGTGTTGCGCAGCAGCAGGCGGTTCACCTTCACCTCCGGGATCGAACCGCCGGTGAACCCCACGACGACCACGCGCCCGTCCTCGCGCAGCGAGCGAAGGCTGTCAGTGAAGCGGTCCCCGCCGACCGGATCGAGCACCACGTCGGCGCCGCCGAGCTCGACCACCTGCTCGCGCCACGGCCCGTCTGCTCGCACGACCTCGCCCGCCCCCGCCTCGCGCGCGACCTGCTCCTTCTCGTCGCTCGAGACGACCGCGATCGTGTGCGCGCCCAGGCCCTTCGCGACCTGAAGCGAGGCCGTGCCCACGCCGCCGGCGGCGCCATGCACGAGCACTCGCTCGCCCGCTTGCAGCCGGCCACGTAGCTTCAACGCAAAGTACGCCGTGTGGTAGTTGAGGATCAGCGCCGCGCCCTGTGCGAAGTCGAGCGAGTCAGCCAGCTTGAAGGTCATGAAGGCAGGCGCCACCGCGACCTCGGCAAGGCCGCCGAGCGCCGTGAACGCCGCCACCCGGTCACCCGGCTCGAGGCCGGAGCCCTCGGGCGCGGAGCGCACCACGCCCCCAACCTCGGCGCCGGGGACGAATGGCAGGTCGGGCTTGAACTGGTAGAGCCCACGGCTCTGGAGCACGTCCGGGAACGACACGGCGGCCGCCTTCACGTCGACCACCACGCCCTCGCCCGGGGTGAGCATGTGGCTCGCCTCCGGCTCCGTCACGTCGGCGAGCGCTAGCGCGCCGGGGCCGCCGAGGTCGCTGATCTGCATCGCGCGCATGGCGCGGGATGCTAACGATGCGCGCGACGGGCGCGGATCCGCACGGCATCGCTCACGGCGAGCGCGGTCCAGCCGTCGCTCTGGGTCAGGACGACGCGCGCCCTGGCGTTCCGGCGATCGCGAAGCCGGATCGGGAAGCTTGCGCTGGAGCGCGCGTCGAGGCGGGCGCGCGCCACCGTCCACCAGCCGAAGCGCTCGCGCAGCCGGAGCTGCAGCGACACCCGTGCGCCTGGATTCAGCGGATCGACATGCACGCGCAGGCGCCCGCGGGCCTTCCTCAGCTTGAACTGGCTGACGTCGGTCACCTCGACCTGCACGGGCGGGCTCGCATCGGTGCCCGAGACCGCGCGGTAGGAGGCGTTCGCATTGGGATGGACCGTCGCGCGGAAGCTGCCGCGATCGGTATGGGCCGTGGCCACGGCGTGGAAGCCCGCGCCGGTGTCCTCCTCGATCGAGACCGGTCCGACGCCCGCCGCAGCCCGGCCGCTCACGGCGGTCGCCGCGCCGCGGGCGACGGCCCGGTCGGGCCCGTGCAGCAGCAGCCGGTAGACATCCACCTCGCCGGTCATGAACGGGTGGATCGAGCAGGCGTAGAGCTGCGGCCCCGGGTCGGCGAAGTCGTGAAAGAAGCCGCCTCCCGGGACGATCGGGCCGGAATCGAAGCCGGCGCTCGTGACCGTGTGCTGGTTGATGAAGCTGCCGTTCCGCCAGCCCACGGTGTCCCCCGCCAGCACGGTCGTCTGAGGCGGCGTGAAGTGGAAGTCGGAAATCGCGACGGTAACCGTGTCCGCCTGCGCGGGGACGGCAGCAAGGGCGGCCACGAGGGTCGCCGCGATCAGCGTTCGGATGCTCATCCCCGCCGGCCGGAGACGCGGTAGATGCCGATCATGCCGTGCATCATGTGCTGCTCCACGTGGCAGTGGTAGAGCCACGTGCCCGGCGCGTCCTCGCGCCAGCGGATGCGAAAGCTTTCGGCCGGGCCGACCGTCTTCGTGTCGCGCGGGGTTCCCTGCTCGCGCCACCGATGCCCGTGGACATGGAAGGTGTGGTGCTCCGAACCCAGCGCGAGCACGTCCCACTGCACGAGATCGCCGACCCGCGAGCGGAAGACCGGCGTGTTGCCGACGAACGCGCGGCCGTCGACCGTCGCAAAGCCCTTCGTGAATTCGAAGTACACGACGAACTCCCGATCCGGCGCCCGCTCGCGGGGCCCGAGGATCGACAGCGTCCCGTACATTCCGCCGCCGATCGACTGGTCCATCGAGGGGGAGTGGTCATGGTAGGGCCACGCGCCAGTCGAGTCGCGGCCTGCCTGGAGCCGATAGGTCCAGGTCTGGCCGGGCTTCACGTCGCCGTCCCGGCCGGAGAAACCGGGCAGGTACGCGCCGTCCGAGATGGGCCGGTAGTGGACGCCGTGAAAGTGCATCGAGTGCGGTTGCCCGAAGATCGTGTCCTCGTTCTTGAAGTGGACGAGGATGCGGTCGCCGACGCGGGCGTGGAGCAGCGGCCCGGGGATCGCCGTGCCCGGCTGGCTGCCGGCCATCGAGTTCGGCAGAGGGTGCTTCCAGCCCCGCGTGTAGCGCCGGTAGACAACCGTGGGAAACAGCGTCTGTGCTGGCGTGAAGCTCTCGTCCATGATCGCGTCGTGCCCGTTCGGCACGACGTTCCACGTGACCGGCACGGCCGCAACCCAGTACTCCCGCACCGAGGCGTGCGCCGGTGCGGCAGCCGCGACCATGATCGCCGCGGCTGCCGCCAGTGCTGCGACGGCGCGGAGCCTCACCGCATCAGCGGACTTTCAGCGAGCCCTGCATCCAGGCGTGGATGCCGCACATGAAGTACAGCGTCGTGCCCTTCTTGGCGCTGACGTCCACCTTGGTGGTCGACTTCGGGTTGAGGGACAACTCGTCCCCGACCTGGTCGATCCCGGGGCTGCCCACGTCCACCACCGGCTTGGTCGGGTTTCCGTCGGGGTCGGGCGCGAACGCGGTGAAGATCGACTCGCAGATCGTGCCGGGCGATCCACACTCGAACACCTGCCTCAGGTTCTTCGGCTGGTCCTTCTTCTGCACGATCGAGAACGTGTGCGGCTGGTCGCTCTTGTTCTTGAGCGTCAGCTTGCCGCCCGACTTGATCGCGACGTTGCCGGGGATGTAGCGGGAGCCGTCCTGGATGAACTTGTTCTTCTTGTACTTGACCGGGCTCTTGATCGTGATCGTGGCCTTGTTGGGCGCCTTCTTCGACGCCGCCACGGCCGTTCCGGCGAGCAGTGCCAACACGAGCAGCAGGGCAGCCGCGACGGCCCGCGGCCAGAGACGATTTGACATGCGATTCCTTTCCGCGCCGCGGGGCGGCGCACGACACGAAGGGGACCTCCGGGTTCCCGCAGGAAGGGGAACCTGCGCCCGGCAGCATACCTTCGCCAAACCCGGACTGGGCCGTGGTTTTCTCGGGCTTCGCGGCTAGGCGAGTCGCATGTGAAGCCGGATCACGGTTCCGGCCGCCGAGGAGCGGATCTGCACCAGATCGCAGAGGTGATTCACGAGCCAGAGCCCCCGCCCGCGTGCGCGCCGGGCCGGGGGACGCCGCCGCCCGAGCAGAGGGTCCTCCAGCCGCCCCGCATCGGAGACCTCGCACACGAGCACGCCCGGCTCGCGCCACAGCCGCACTGTTCCGCCGCCCCCGCCGTGGATCACGCTGTTCGTGGCGAGCTCGCTCACGGCCACCGTCAGGTCGGCTCGCAGGACGCTGTCGAGGCCGGCTTCGGCCGCCTCCGCGGCCACGAGCTTCCGCACCGCGCGGACCTGATCGCTGCCGAAGGCCAGCTCGCGTGCGACCTCGGACGGAGGCGGCAGCCGGCCCTCGAATGGGCCCGGCGCCAGGTCCGGCTCGAGATAGGCATCGCTGGCCGCGGCGACGCCGCCTTCGGCGACGAATGGGTGGGTGCACCGGGCGCCCGCGACCACGCCGGGGTCCAGCCCCTCGGTGTCGTAGGGACAGAGCAGCCAGAACGGCGACTGGGCGGCCCCAAAAACCCGGTTCAGGAGCATCTCGTGGCGCCGGCACTCGACCAGCTCGGCGGCGCTGCGCCCCGGCCACGCGGGCTCGCCGATGCCGCGCAGGGGCTTGCCGCCGCCGGCGTGCTCGTTCACGAACGCCTGCCACGCCGGGATGATGCGGGCGGGATTGACCCCAAGCGCCGGCATGTCGACGAAGCGCACGTGCCCGGCCCCGCCGTTCAGCTCGCCTGCGATCGCACGGGCACGGTGATCGGCGACCGCCACCATGATGGGCTCGCCACCCACGACCGCGTCGCGCACGAACGGAACCGTTCCGACCAGGAAGCTCTCCTCACCGGCATAGAACAGCGCCTCGTGGCGAAACCCGTTCGTGGGCTGACTCAGCCGGGCGGATCCGGCAAAGCCGTGCTCATGCATGCTCCGATTATGCCCGACTTGGCGAGGGGTGGTGAGGGAAATACATCGGGGCGCCCGGATTCGAACCGGGGACCTCACCGACCCGAACGGTGCGCGCTACCAGGCTGCGCTACGCCCCGACGAAGGCGCAATTATCGCAGAGGTCCGCTGCGACCCGCGTGCCCCGTTAGGACGCGACGGCCTTGTAATACCGGACCGCGAGGCCGGTCATCAGTGTCTCGAAGCACTCCTGGAGCGTAAGGTCGTGCTGCTCGGAATAGAGCCGGATCCCCTGATCCTCGATCGCGGTGCTCTGCTCGATCACCTCGTCGACCAGCTCCGGGTGCTGGTCCGAGAAGTACGCACCCATGCTGTAGAGGTTGGTATCCATCAGGGACTCGAGGAACGAGTCCCGCTCTGGCGGTGCCATGGCGGGCAGGGTACCTGCTCGCGACAGCGACCCGACCGCGCTTGACCGGAGTGAGCTAGGGAAGCTGGGTCTTGGGAAGCGACTGCCCGCTCAGCGGAGCCGTCGCGCCGCCCGCCACGCCGGTAACCGTCTGGCCGGCCGTGGTGCCGAGCCCCTTCACGGTCCCGCCGACCTGGTTGACCGTCCCGCCCACCGGACCGCCGACCGTACCGCCCACGCCCTGGACCGTGTCACCGACACCGCCGACCGTGCCGCTCACGGCGCCTCCGGCGGTGTCGCCAACGCCTGTCGCGGTGTCGCCGATCGAGCCGCCGAGATCCCCGGTGCGATCGCCTCCGAGCGCCGACCCGAGGCGCCCGCCCGTAAGCGCGCCGGCCTTGTCGGTCGCGCCCTTGGCGAGCGAACCTGCGCCCGCCGCCGCTCCGGCGCCCGTCTGAGCGCCGGCGCCGGGCCCGGCGTGGCCATCGCGCTTCGCGGAAGACTTGTCTGAAGGCTTACCGGATCGCTGCCTGCCGGCGTGCCCGGCGGTGTTGGCGTGAGCCGCCGCCGCGCCGGAACCTGCCTTCCCGGAGGCCTGCCGGTCGATCGCCGTCCCGCCGTGGCTGTCGCCGCCCGGCCCGATCGCGCCAGACTTGTGCGCAACGCCCGCCGCACCGCCGCCGGCGAGCACCGCCGCAGCAAGCACGACGGCCGCCTTGCCGGCGAGCGTGGCGCCCTGCTCGGCGGCGCCGCCCTGCCCGGCGGATCCGAGCGTGCCGGCGCCGTCCAGCCAGCGGCGGCGAAGGAACGCGGGCAGCGGCAGGAATGCCGCGACCCTGGAGATCGGGATGCGGGCGCGGCCACGGGCCGCTGCTCCGAATGCAAGCTCGTCGAGACCAAGGGCGATCGCTTCGCGCCGGCACGCGGCACAGTCGCTCAGGTGCCGCGCCAGCCGGCGCTCCACGCGCAGGCCGACGTTGCCCTCCGACAGGCTCACCATCGCCACGCGCATGCGCTGACAGCGCTCGCCCGTCGCGATGTCGTCGAAGCCGTCCTTGAGGGTTCGGCGCGCGCGAAACAGCATGCTCTCGACCGCCGAGCGCGTGAGGCCGGTACGGCTGGAGATCTTGTCGTAGGAAAGGCCCTCGAGCTCCCGGCTGACGAGCACCTCGCGCTGCGCGTCGGGAAGGTCGTTGAAAGCCATCTTGAGCGTGTCGAGCTCTTCGCGTGCGGACCACGCGGCGTCCATGCTCGTGACACTCGCCGAAAGCCGCCCCTCGTCCCCGGGCGAGAAGTCCTCGGAATCGATCGAGACCTCCGAGCTCCGTCGCGCGCGGCGGAGGTGATCGATGCACGCGTTCTTTGCGATCTCGTAGACCCATGGCTTGAACGCGATCTTGCGGTCGGAAGAGCGCAAGCTGCGAAGCGCGGATACGAACACGTCCTGCACGATGTCCTCGGCCCGGGCGTGATCGGAGACGATCCCGCGCGCGTAGGCCTCGATCCTGCTCTGGTAGCGCCGGAACAGCACCTCGAAGGCCTCATCGCTGCCGGTACGCGTCGCCGCGACAAGCTGCTCGTCCGTCGACTCAGTTTTCGCAGCCACCATCAGCGGCTTCACCCGGCCCTACCTCCTGCTAGCGCGCACGATACGAACGGGATCCGGCTCCCCATGCCTGATCGTATACCCGGCCAGGACCCAGCCTAGTCGAGGTCCTGCACCCCGGCAACTGCGCTTGACACGTCTGCCAGAGGCGGTATAAGGGCTGGAGGAAAACCGGCTCGTTCGACCAGAGGAGACACCGATTTGGCAAATCACCTGACGCCCACCGAGCTGGCAAGAGAGGCAGGAATGGAGCGACGCGAGGTCATCTCCAAATGCATGGAGATGGGAGTGCCGATCTTTCAGGGACGAATCGACAAGACCCTGTTCCTTGCCTCGCTGAAGGACCAGGGCAAGGGCCAGGCACCCGCTCGAGTCGCCCAGGCCTAATAGAATCGTCCTCCACGGGCCCGGCCCAAAGCCGTCGCCCAGGACTGAGAGTGGAGGGATCGATGGAGGTTCGCACGGCGGGCACGCCCAGTGCCGTGGCCACGGGATCGAGGACGCTTGCCGACCTGATCGCGCTTGCCGCCAGGAAGCACGCGACGATGCCGGCGTTGCGCTACAAGCAAGGCGACGAGTGGCTGGACGTCTCCTACGACGAGCTCGGGACGATCGTCAAGGAGGTCGCGCTCGGCCTCGCATCGATCGGGATCGAGCGCGGGGACAAGGTCGGGATCCTCGCCAACACGCGGCCGGAATGGACCTACGCCGACTTTGGCGTCCTCTGCCTGGGCGCGACCACCGTGCCCGTGTACCAGACCAACTCGGCGGAGGAGTGCGAGTACGTGCTTGCCCACTCGGAGGCGAAGGCGGTGATCCTCGAGGACGATACCCAGCTCGCCAAGATCCGCGAGGTCCGCGACCGGCTCCCGGCGCTCGAGCAGATCGTCTCGATGGAGCCGATCGACGCCGACGACGTGATCACGCTCGACGCGCTCCGCGTGAAGGGCCGCGGCGGCTCGGACGAGGAGTTCGAGCAGCGTGTGGCGGCGGTCCAGCCTTCCGACGTCGCGACCTACATCTACACGTCGGGCACCACCGGCCCGCCCAAGGGCTGCGTGATCGACCACGACAACTGGCGCAACATGCTCGACATGATCGAGGCCGAGGACGTGCTGGTCGAGCGCGAGGTCTCTTATCTCTTCCTGCCCCTTGCCCACGCGTTCGCCCGGCTGATCGAGCTCGGCGCGATCGACGTCGGCGCGACGATCGCCTACTGGGAGCGGGACCCGCTGAAGATCATCCCGAACCTCATGGAGGTGAAGCCGACCTACTTCCCGTCGGTGCCGCGAATCTTCGAGAAGATCTACTCGCTGGCGACGGCACACGCTCCCGACAAGGCCGAGCTCGAGCAGGCCGTGAAGCTCGGCGTGGAAGTGCGCGAGCTCCAGCGCCACGGCCGGGAGGTGCCGCCCGACCTGCAGGCGGCCTTCGACAAGGCCGACGAAGAGATGTACATCAAGGTCCGTGCGATCTTCGGCGGCAACATCAAGCAGGCGGTCACGGGCGCTGCCCCGATCGCCCAGGAGATCCTCGAGTTCTTCTACGCCTGCGGAGTGCTGGTGCTGGAGGGCTGGGGCATGACCGAGACCTCGACCGCGGCAACCATCAACCGCCACGACGACTTCAAGTTCGGGTCGGTGGGCAAGCCCTTCCCGGGCGTCGAGGTGAGGATCGCCGATGACGGCGAGATCCTGGTCAAAGGGCCGAACATCTTCCGTGGCTACTACAAGAACGACGACGCGACGCGGGAGACGATCGTCGACGAGTGGCTGCACACGGGCGACATCGGCCGCATCGACGAGGACGGCTTTGTCTACATCACGGGCCGCAAGAAGGACATCATCATCACCGCGGGCGGCAAGAACATCACGCCCGCCAACCTCGAGAACTGGCTGAAGCAGAACCGGTACATCTCTCAGGCCGTCGTCTACGGCGACCGGCGCCCGTACCTGACGGCGCTGATCACGCTCGACCCCGAGGAGATCGCCCCCTGGGCCGAGCAGCAGGACCTCGACACGCCAGACCCGGCGGAGCTGGCGCAGCGCGACGAGGTCCAGGCGATGGTCCAGGAAGCCGTCACCGGCGTCAACGGGCGGGTCGGCCCGGTCGAGCAGATCAAGAAGTTCACGGTGCTGCCGCACGACCTGAGCCAGGAGACCGGCGAGCTGACGCCCACGCTGAAGGTCAAGCGCAACGTCGTGTACGAGAAGTACGCCACAGCGTTAGACGCGATGTACGAGTAACCCCGTGCCCTACAGCTAACCCGGATTCCTGCTTGCAGGAATCCGGCCAGTTATTCCAGGCCTAGGAGCCCGACTGGCGAAGGAGCGCCCCGGTCGTTTGCTCGAAGATCCGCCGCCAGGCCGTCGTCTTCTCGCGCTGCTCCTCGGCCTGGCGCACGATCTTGGTGATGCGCCGGCCGGAGATCTCGATCCCATGCTTCTCGCAGATCTGCTTGTAGTGCTGGTAGTCCTGCGCGAGCCGCAGCGTCACGGACTCGAAGCCGTGGCGCGCGATGTCGATCCTCGAGGAGTAGTTCATGATGCTCGTCCCGAACATGAGCTCGTCGTTGGGGTCGGGCTCGATCAGGATGATGTCGACGCCGGGGTAGCGCTCACGCCATTGCTTCACGTGCTCGTGGAGTCGCGCGTGCGCGAGCAGCTTGAAGGCCTGGTAGCCGACCTGCGGGTAGCCCATGTCGGACACGCGCCTGACGCGGCTTCCGAAGATCGTCGGGATGCGTTTCTGGAAGTCGTTCACGTACGGCACCAGCGGGTTCACGACCACGATGAACTTTGCGCCGCGCTCGACCGCGATGTCGATGTTCGTCGTCGACCGGATGCCGCCGTCGACGAGCTGCCGCCCCCGGACCTCGACCGGCCGGTAGACCATCGGCAGCGCGGCCGAGGCCGAGACCGCCTTCGAGATCGGCACGTCGTCCCAGCCGGGCGAGCCGAAGACGATCCGCTCGCAGGTGTCGAGGTCCGTCGCGGCAAGGTAGAGCTCGGGCTCGAGCAGCCGGAAGTCGTCGCTCCGGTCGCTCTCCCGGAAGATGTCGCGGATGTACTTCTCGATCCCCGAGCCCGAGTACAGGCCCGGCGGAAGTCCCTCGGCGAGACCCGTGATGACGTCCATCACGGAGACCTCGCGCCACCGGCCGGCGAGGCTCCGCGCGAGCCCCACCATGCGCAGCGGCATCAGCACGGCGCGAGCGGCGAAGTCGGCGTAGTTCGGCTTCAGCAGCGCCCCCAGGTCGACGTCGTGGAAAGGCGTCGGGACCTGCTTGTTGACGACCCGGGACATCTCCTCGGGCGTCATCCCGCCGGCAAGCAGGCTGGCGACGAAAGATCCCGCGCTGGTCCCGACGTAGATGTCGAAGTCGTTGACGGTGCGGTTGACGCTCAGGAGGTCGAGCGCGCGAAGGGCCCCGATCTCGTAAACGCCTCCGGTGAAGCCGCCGCCGCCGAGCACGAGCGCCGTCCGAGAGCGCCGATCGCGGCGCCTTTGAGGCTTCTTGCTCGAGGCGCGCTGAGGGTCCGCAGGGCCCTTGGGCGTCGCCTCGAGTTCAACGACGTCGCCCACGGTGAAATGCTTTATACCAGGCAAATGGGCCGATTCGGCGACCTCGTGACGGTGTGTCGAGTTCGGTGTAGGCTTGCCCCGAAGCGACGAGGAGGCGATTTTGACCACGTTGGGCGCACGCATCGAGCTGGCGGAGTTCTTCGCCGAGACTTCCGACCCGGCGCTGGTCGAGTCCGCGGACCGCGCCCAGGCCCAGCTGCTCGACGCGCGGCAGTTGTACCTTTTGTGGGAGCGGCAGCAGTGGCTGACGCAGGAGATCGACTTCTCGCAGGACCGCGAGGACTGGCAGGGCTTTCCGCCAGAGGAGCGCCGCCAGCGGATGTACGGCCTTTCCTCCTTCTTCATCGGCGAGCAGAAGGTCACCGAGGAGCTCGGCCCGATGATGGTCGCGGCGCCCACCGAGGACATGCGGGTCTTCCTTGCCACCCAGATCGCCGACGAGGCGCGCCACGTGCGGTTCTTCGACCGCTTCTACTCGGAGGTCGGCGTACTCGAGGCGGACACGCTGGCGGGGCGGCTGGAGGAGACGAGCGCCCACCTGAACCCGGCTTTCAGCACGCTGTTCGACGACATGCTCGGCTCCCGCGTGCGCCGGCTCGCCGCCGACCGGACCGACCTCGAGGCGCTCGTCGAGGCGATCACGCTCTACCACATGGTGATCGAGGGGATGCTGGCGCTCACGGGGCAGCACTTCATCATCGACTTCAACGAGCGCGAGGGCACGCTGCCCGGATTCGTCGAGGGCTTCAACTTCGTCGCCCGCGACGAGCACCGCCACGTCGCGTTCGGCTCGCGGTTCCTGCGTGACGTCTGCGTGGAACAGCCGCAGTACAAGCAGAACATCCAGCGAACCCTCGAGGAGTCGCTCGCGATCGCCGACGAGGTCCTGCGGCCGCCGTGGGTCGACGACCCCGAGGGCTACGAGTACTTCGGCGTCTCGATCGACGAGACGCGGGGGTTCGCCGCGCAGGCGCTGACCCGGCGCCTCAAGGCGATCGGCCTGGCCCCGGCCGCCCAGGGCCTCGCGCGCGAGCCCGGCTCAGAAAACGTGGCCGGGCCGGCTCCGGCTGACTAGCATGGTCTGAGTCCGCGGGCGTCGGCCGGGCTGGATTCGCACAGCAATCACCTTGCGAAGGGATCTTCTTGGGCGACAACCTCGCCGGCCTTGGCCTGCTCGTCAGCGGGCGTCACGAGCTCTACGTGAGCTCGCTCGCCGCCCTGCTCTCGGGCCGGGGCGCCGCCGTGCGCGTCTCGGCACCCGATGCCGAGCCGCCGGCGCGCGTGCCACCCGGTGTGCGCCTGATCCTGCTGGAGTCGCCGCTGCCCAGTGAGCTGCGCGCGATCGCAGCCCTCGGCACACCCGTGATCGTGCTGAGCGACCACACCACCCCGGCCGACCGCCTCACCGCGGCCCAGCTCGGCGCGCGCGAGGTGCTCGACAAGAACGCGACACTCGCTGAGCTGATGCTGGCGCTCCGCCGGGCGCTCTCGGCGGATCGGGGCGACGAGCCTGGCATCCTTCCCGGGACGCGTTACGACCTCACTCCGCGGCAGCGGGAGGTGCTGGGCCTGATCGTAGAAGGGCTGGACAACAGGCAGATCGCCACGCGGCTTGGAATCTCCGAGCGGACCGCCCGCGCGCACGTCTCGGAGGTGCTGCGCCGCCTCGGCACGAGCAACCGCACGCAGGCGGCAGTGGCGGCGATCCAGAGAGGCATCCTGGCCGTGCTGGTACTGCTCGTCGCACTCGCCTGCCTGGCGGCAGCCGTCGCGGACCGTGCGTCTGCCGCGGGACCGGAGGCGGCCGCGAGCCGGCTCTCCCTGCTTGTTCGCTCTGCCGGCGGCGCCTCCGGCGCATGGGCATACGACATCGACGCCGGCCGCCGGCTGACGGGCTGGAACCCGAGCACCCCCCGGGCGCCGGCGTCGGTCGAGAAGCTCCTGACCACGGGCGCCGCGCTCGATCGGCTCGGACCGGACGTCAGGATCGAGACCGCCGCGCTGGCGACGGGCACGCTCGCGAACGGCGTGCTCGACGGCAACCTCTATGTCCAGGGTCACGGCGACCCCTCCTTCGGCTACGCACAGCTTGCCGCGCTCGCCCGGGCGATCGCGAATGCCGGCATCGCCGAGATCACCGGCCGGGTGCTCGGTGACGAGAGCTTCTTCGACCTCCGCCGCGGAAGCCCGGCAAGCGGGTTCGCGACGTCGTTCTGGGTCGGCCCACTGTCCGCGCTCTCGCTCAACGGCGGCCGGCAGGCGCCCTACGGTCACGGCTTCCAGCGCGCTCCCGCCCGCTTCGTCGCCGCCCGGCTCGACGCGAAGCTCGAGGCGCTCGGCGTCGTCACCGGCAAGGGGCCGAGCGCCGGCACCACCCCGGCCGGTGCGAGCACCGTCGCACTGGTGTCATCGCCTCCACTCGCGGCCCTCATCCGCCACATGAACACGGTCTCGGACAACTACTACGCCGAGACGCTGATCAAGGGCCTCGGCGCCCGCTTCGGGGGGGCCGGCACGACCAATGCCGGCGCGGCGGTCGTCCGCGCCTTCGAGCGCCTGCACGGCTTCAGCTCCCGGGTCGTCGACGGCTCCGGCCTCTCACGCGGCGACGCGGTCGCGCCGCGTGGCATCGGCCGCCTGCTCGTGGGCGCCGTGCGTGAGCCGTGGTTCGACGCGTTCTACCGCTCGCTCCCGCTCGCCGGCGTCAGCGGCACGCTGAAGAAGCGGATGCGCGGTACCGTCGCCGCCGGCCGCTGCCGGGCCAAGACCGGCACGCTGATCGGCGTCAGCGCGCTGGCCGGCTACTGCCGGTCGAGGAGCGGCCACCTGATCGCCTTCGCCGTCCTCATGAACCGAGTCAACGTCTGGACCGCCCGGCGCGCGCAGGACCGCATCGCCGCGACGCTCGCCGGCTACCGGGGCTAGCCCCTCAGAACCCCCTCGAGCCCGGCCTCGTCCAGCACCTGGCGCTCGAGCTCCTGCGCCTTGGCCAGCTTCGTACCGGGGTCTTCACCGGCCACGACGTAGTCGGTCTTGCGGGAGACAGAGCTCGTCACCTTGCCGCCTAGCTGCTCGATCCGCTCCGTCGCCTCCTCGCGCGTCATGCCCACCAGCGTGCCGGTCAGCACGAAGGTCTTCCCGTCGAGCCGAAGCTCGCCGTCGCCGCCGGCGCGCTCCTGCTCGAACTGCAGGCCGATCCGGCGAAGCTCCTCGATCAGCTGCTGGTTGCGGAACTCGTCGAGCGTGTCGCGGATCGTGGCGGCCAGCACCGGCCCGATCCCCTCGACCTCCTCGATCTCACCCACGCTTGCCTCTATCAGGTGGTCGATCGACCCGAAGTACGCGGCGATCGTGCGGGCGTTGACGTATCCGATCCCGGGGATTCCCAGCGCGTAGAGCACGCGGTTGAACGGCTGCTGCTTGGAGCGCTCGATCGCGTTCACGAGATTCTCTGCCGATTTGCGCTGAAAGCCCTCGAGTGGCTCCAGCCGCTCGACGGTCAACCGGTAGACGTCGGGCAGCGAGCGCACGAGCCCTTCCTCGTAGAACCGGTAGACCAGCTTCTCGCCGAAGCCGTCGATGTCCATGGCGCCCTTGGAGGTGAAGAGCTTGAGGGCCTGGAGGATCTGCCCAGGGCAGTCGTTGCGGTTCGGGCAACGGGTCCACACCTCTCCCTCGGGCTTCACCGTCTTCGTCCCGCACGCCGGGCATGTCGCGGGCGGCACGTAGGGGCGCTCGGAGCCGTCACGGCGCTGGGTTACGGGGGAGACGACCTGGGGAATCACCTCGCCGGCCCGCATCACGACCACCTCGTCGCCTTCCCGGATGTCCTTGCGGGCCACGTCCTCCTCGTTGTGGAGCGTGGCCTTGCTGACCGTCACGCCGCCGACCTGGACGGGCTCGAGGATCGCGAACGGGATCAGGTTCCCGGTCCTCCCCACGTTCACGCCGATCTTCTCCAGTCGCGTGACCGCCGTGGTCGGCGCGAACTTGAACGCGATTGCCCAGCGGGGCTCGCGCCCCACCACGCCGAGCAGGCTCTGCGTGCCGTAGTCGTTGATCTTCACGACCACGCCGTCGATCTCGTAGTCGAGCGTGTCCCGGCGTGCCTCCCAGGCACGACAGGCGGCGAGCACCGAGTCGATGTCGCCGTGCAGCTCGACGTCCTGGTTGACCTTGAAGCCGTGCTCGCGCAGCCACTCGATCGACTCGTGGTGGGTCGTGTGGTCGAGGCCCTCCGAGGCGCCGATCCCGTAGCACCAGATCGAAAGCGGCCGCGAGCGGGTGACCTGCGGATCGAGCTGGCGGAGCGAGCCGGCGGCGGAGTTGCGCGGGTTGGCGAACGTGCGCTGGCCCGTGGCCGCCTGCTGCTCGTTCAAGCGAACGAAGTCGGCCAGCGGAAGGTAGACCTCGCCGCGGGCCTCAACGAGCGGCGGCGGCTCGCCCGTATCGCGAAGGCGCAGCGGGATCGCTCCGATCGTGCGCAGGTTCCGGGTGACGTCCTCACCGATCTCGCCGTCGCCGCGCGTCGCTCCGCGCGCCAGCACGCCCTGCTCGTACACCAGTGAGATCGCGAGCCCGTCGATCTTGGGCTCGGTCACGTACTCGATCTCGCGCTCGGGCACGCCCTGGCGGGCCAGCAGGTTGCGCACGCGCTGCTCCCACGCCCGCAGCTCCTCCTCGTCGCGGGCGTTGGCGAGCGACAGCATCGGCTGGAGGTGGCGGACCTCGCCGAACCGGCCGGCGGGCTTCGCGCCCACCCGCTGGGTGGGTGAGTCGGGGGTCCGGAGCTCCGGGTTCTCCTCCTCGAGCGCGATCAGCTCCCGCAGCAGGTCGTCGTACTCGGGGTCGGAGATCTCGGGATCGTCGAGCACGTAATACCGGTGAGCATGGTGCTCGAGCCGGCCGCGAAGCTCGGCCGCCCGCTTGGCGGCCTTGCTGCGCGAGGCGCGCGCCACTAGCCCTCTGGCGACTCGGGGGCGACGGGCGCCGGGGCCTCCACGAGTGCATCGAGGTCCCAGCCCGCGATCTCCTCGAGCCGCTGCACGTCGGTGAGCTCGAAGTGGAGCGGCGTCACCGAGATCATGCCGGCGTCGATCGCCGCGAAATCGGTGCCCTCCTCCTCGCGGAAGGACGGCTCCATGCCGTAAATCCGGTACCGGCGGCGGCTTCT
Organism: Solirubrobacterales bacterium; assembly: GCA_038326655.1. Lineage (GTDB taxonomy): Bacteria > Actinomycetota > Thermoleophilia > Solirubrobacterales > JBBDJG01 > JBBQKG01. Next base: position 47,779 of record JBBQKG010000003.1, on the reverse strand, counting down.
CCCTGACTCGTCCTCCTCCTGGAGCTCGAGCTTGTCGCGGTAGACACGCTTGCCGAGGCGCGTCACGGCCGCCCCCTCGATCGCTTCCATCGACAGCGCAGGGCAATTGACGTTGAGCAGCGTGCCGGGTGAGATCGGGCGTTCGTCGAGGCCCGCTACCAGGCGCGCGGCGAACAGCGCGGCGGCGTCGAACCGGAAGTCCTTGCCGAAGCGAAAGTCCATCTCCCGCTTGTCGGACTGCTGGGAGACGGCAATTGCGGGAATGCCGAGCACGGCGCCCTCGAGCGCCGCGGCGACCGTGCCCGAGTAGGTGATGTCGTCGCCGAGGTTTGCGCCGTGGTTGATGCCCGACACGATCAGCTCGGGCTCCCGGCCAACCAGGCCGAGCGAGGCAAACCGCACGCAGTCGACCGGCGTGCCGTCTGTCGCATAGCCAACCGTGCCGTCCTCGAACTGGATCTCCTCCACCCAGAGGGGGGTGCGGGTCGTGATGCTGCGTGCGGTCGCGGAGCGGTTGGCATCCGGAGCGATCACGTCCAGCTCGACCCCGGGAATCTCCAGCAGGGCCCTGCGAAGCGCGTTCAGGCCCGTGGCCTGGATTCCATCGTCGTTTGTGAGAAGAACCTTCATCCGTGGCAATGTTAGTGAGGCGCCTGGCGAGCCCCGGCCACCCGTACATTCGTCCAGCGGGCGTCACCGGGATTGATAACGGCACGCGCCAGGACGACCTTGGCTAAGGAGATACCAGCGCCATGGAGGCGCGCTCCCACCTGTAAATGGACGTCTTGCCCCTGTCCGCCCAGCCACCCGTGCCCCGAGCTGTGCGCCGCTTCGTGAGGAGCGAGCGCGGCCTCAGCCTGGTCGAGCTGCTCGTCGTGATCCCGATGATGGCAATCGTGCTGATGGGCATCTACGCCCTCTACAACGTGGGCGCCAAGAGCCAGCAGCAAAACAGCGCGCGGGTCTCGACGCTCCTTCGCGAGCAGAACGGCCTCGAGCGGATGACGCGCGAAATGCGGCAGGTGGTCACTTTTTCGCCCGTCTCGTCGCAGATCCTCGACGCCGTCACCTACGTGCGCCCGACCAGCGGCGCCACGTCGGTTCAGCGCCATGTCCGCTACGAGTGCCTGGACGGCGCCTGCACCCGGTACGAGGGCGCCGTGGGCGGCTCGCTCGGCGCCGGCGAGACGGTCGTCGCGAATCTGATGAACGCGGACGTCTTCTTCTTCTCGCCGGACTCGGTCAACCCGACCTATGTCTCGGTGAAGCTCGAAGTCCAGGTCAAGAACGCGCAGAACCCGATCGTGCTCGACGGCGGGTTCGCCCTGCGCAACCAGCAGGGGGACTGATGCGCACGCGATCGGAGCAGGGCTTCACCATGGTGGAGGTGCTGATTGCGATGACGCTGATGTCGGTCGGCATCGCCGCGACACTCGGCGTGTTCGGCGGCGCGGGCCGCACCACGGTCGTAGCGCAGCAGAACGACGTTTCCGTGGCACAGGCACAGGCCGCGATCGACCAGATCAGCACCACGAACTACGACAAGGTGGGCCTCACCTCGACCCCCGCCTCCTCCACGGACCCCAAGAATCCCGGCTACCGGGTGAGCGGCTCGACGCTTCTGATCAAGACCGGGCTGACCGAGAACTTCGTGCTTACGAGCGACACGGGACAATCCGCCGCCGCGATCAACCCGACCCCCACGACGTTTGCCGTCGGCACCGGTAATGCGACGATCACCGGCAAGATCTACCGCTACGTGACCTGGCGCGACGAGACCTGCCAAAGCGGCGTCTGCGACGGAACCCAGAACACGAAGCGCATCACGGTCGCGGTTACGGTGGACCAGGTCGGCACCAACCCGGTGATGGCGCCGCTCTGGATCTCTGAGATCCTCCCCGACCCGGCCGCGATCCCGCCGGGGAGCAAGGCATCCGGGAGCACCAGCACCGGTGGGAACCCGGTCAGCGCCCAGAACTTCTACCTGTATGACACGCGGTGCGGAAACAGCACGCGCCAGTCGATCGTCGGCGACCACGCCACGCACAACACGGCCTCGTTCGGCTACTCGCCGAACTTCACCGTGACCGACTTCTCGGACTGCCTCGCAGCCAGCTCGCTGCAGCCTGATCTGATGGGGAAGACAGTGCCGCCGGGCACGAGCTCCACCCCGCTCTTCAATTTCTCCAACGACCTCGCCGGCAGCTACGACTATGGCCTCGCGATGAAGAAGGGTGTCACCGCCTGCCCGACCTACTACTACGACGTGCGCACCACGAGCGACGCAACGGCGGCCGCGAACAAGTGGAGCGTCCACGAATGGAACAGCCCCACCTTCGCCACCAACTTCGGCATCAACGGTCAGGCGACCGTGTCCCTCTTCACTTCGACCGTGGGCGGAGTCGCAGCGAAGGGCGTCGTCTGCGCGACGCTCACCAACCGGTACGACTTCGCGGCCAACGGCGGCTATTACCCGATCGACCGCGTGCTGGGCTCGACCACCTACACGCTCAACAACTGGCCGACCACCACGAAACGGGTCACCTTCACGTTCGCGATCCCGGACGACACCGACATCCTCGCCGGCCACCGGCTCGTGCTCGTGCTCTCGGTCATGTCGGGCTCCGCCAGCGACCTGAACTTCGTCTACGACCACCCCCAGTACCCCTCGCTGGTCGAAATCGCGACCGACACCCCCTACTAGGACGATGCTCATGAACCGCTCCAGAAACCGCTTCAGAAGGCTGCTCGACGAGCGCGGCGTCGCGCTCCCGATGGCGCTGGCCGTGCTATTCGTAACCGCGGGCCTCGCGACGGTGGCCGCGCGGGAGGCGATCACCGCGACCCACCAGTCGGCCCGCGACGAGAACGCAAAGCGCGCGATCCAGGCCGCCCAGTCGGGCATCCAGAACGCGGTCTACCAGATGAACCTCATCCAGCCGGCCGCCACGCAGTGTGTCGGTCGCAACGGATCGGGGCAGCTCGCAGCGCAAGCCGTCGGGTCGAACGGGTGGTGCGCGGCGATCAGCGAGGACCTCGGCGACGGCACCACCTACTCGGAGCAGGTCTCGCAGGCAACCACCGCGACGATCAACTCGATCACCGTGCAGCAGCGGCAGATCTCCTCGACCGGCACCACGAACGGCGTCACGCGCCGCGTGCTGCTCGCGGTTCAGGCGGCCACAGGGGCACAGCTCTTTCCGACCGGCTACGCGATGCTCGCGGACCAGTCGATCAACATGAAGAACAACGCCAAGGTCACCGGCGGGCTCGGCTCGAACGGGAACATCACGCTGAAGAACAACGCGGACCTCTGCGGGAACGTCACCCCCGGCCCCGGCAAGACCTACTCGCACGGCCCCAACACGACCGTCTGCTCGGGCTCCTCGACCGCGAACGCCGCTCAGCCTTTCGCGATCCAGCCGGTCGACCTCGGGAACGCCACGCCGAACGACAACCAGCGCATCACGAACGCGATCGCAAACAGCGGGTCGAACAAGGACAGCTGCGGCAACGCCACCGCCTGCAGCAAGATCAGCTGGAACGCGGCCACGCGCGTGCTGACGCTCAACAGCGGCGCGACCCTGACGCTGAGCGGGAACAAGTACTTCTTCTGCCGCTTGGAGCTCAAGGGCGGCAGCACACTTCAGATCGCCTCGCGGACCACGCCGCTCGAGACCTATATCGACACGCCGGAAAACTGCGGCAGCACGGCCGGCATGGGCTCGGTCGTGTTCAACTCGAACTCCAACTTCGTGAACCTCGCCAACAACCCGGCGGTGTTCGTGCTCTACGTCGCCGGGAGCTCGAAGATCGCCACGTCGATCGACCTCAGCGGGAACGACAGCAGCGGGTCCAACGCGATCATCATGGCGATCTACGCGCCCAACTCGTCGATCACCTACGCGAACAACCTCAACTTCACCGGTGCGATCGTGGCCAAGACGATCGACCTGAAGAACAACGCGGTGATCACCTACGACTCACGTGTCACCAGCATCACGAGCGGCAGCTCCGTCCGCTTCTACCAGGGATACGACTACAAGGAATGCACGAGCGTCCCGACGGGCACCACGCCTGACACCGGCTGCTGAGTTGCAACCGCGTGGCGCGCGGTTCAGGTAACCGAACGGCGTCCCGATACAGCGGTTGGACGATCTTCCACCGGATCGCCGGCTTCGATCATGCTGCCCAAGACATTCCATCGCGCAGGCGACGAGCGTGCCTTCACGCTGATCGAGCTGCTGGTCGTGATCCTGATCATCGGGATCCTCGCGGCGATCGCGATCCCGTCCTTCCTGAACCAGCAGGGCAAGGGCAACGACGCCGAGGCGAAGTCGACCGTCGTCACCGCCGCGAAGGCCATCGAGGCCTGCGCCACCGACGCCGGAGGCTCGTATGCGAGCTGCAGCAAGGCTTCCATCCAGTCGATCGAGCAGACGCTGAACGACGCCGGCGCGCGCCTGTCGATCACCTCGGGCTCGAATGACTACCGCGTGGTAGTCACGTCGAAGCGCGATTCCAACGCCGCCGCCTTCACGCTTTCTAAGTCCTCCGACGGCACCACCAGCCGCACCTGCTCGACCGGCAGCGCCGACAAGGGTGGCTGCTCCGCCCAAAGCGGCGGCAGCTGGTAGCAGCAGGCCGGCGGGCGCTTAGAGCGCGACGGCCTCGAGCGAGGTGTCCGGCCCCGGTCGGTGAGACGCCACATGCGGCTGTCGTCCACGTGGACGATGGCGCCGAGCGTCTCCAGGCGGGCCCATTCGCCGGCGACGTCCGATTCTCGGCGCGGCGCCAAACAAATGACTAGTACGCCCGTCGGCCTGGACGCCTCTACAAACGTCTAAACGGCGTCCAGTTCGTCAACCACCGCCGTCATGTGGCGATGGATAGATGGGAAGTAGATGGACGTACTGGAGCCTTGGATTCCGCAGTGGGCGAGGAAAGCCGCAAGATCGGCGCGCGACCGCGATCTCCGAGCCGAGCATGGGTTCACGCTGATCGAGGTGCTCGCGGCTGTCGCCCTGATCTCGTTCGGGGTCGCGTCGACGCTGAGGATCTTTGGCGCCTCCGGACGGACGGTGCTGCGCGCCGAGCGCGTGGACGTCGCGACCCAGCGGGCGCAGGCGGAGCTCGACCGCATGCGCACGCTGCCCTACACCCGGCTCGCGCTCACCACGCCGCCGCCCTCCTCGAGCGACCCGCAGGACCCGGGAAGCCGCGTCGAGGGAACGTCGCTGCGGGTCCGCCCGGACCTCACCGAGCCGTTCGTGATGACCCCGGGCGCCGGTGACTTCGCGGGCGTCGACCCGGCGCCGAAGGACTTCGCGGTCGGCCTCGCGGGCGCGACTATCACAGGGCATATCTTCCGGTACGTCACGTGGCGGGACGAAGCCTGCCCGTTGGCGCTCTGCGTCGGCTCCGACAACACGAAACGGCTCACGGTCGCGGCGATCATCGACCCCGAGCCCGGCGGCCTCCGGCGCCCGCCCCTCTGGCTCTCGACCGTGATCGTCGACCCCGACGCCGCGCCACCGGGCGCTCAGGTGCCTCCGAGCGGTGGGCCCGGCGGCGGCAGCACCGTCACCGCACAGTCGTTCTTCCTGTACGACACGCCCTGCGGCCAGCCGCGAGACAGGGTCCGAGCAGCCACCACCCCACGCACGACACGGCCTCAGTGGGCACCTCGGCAGGGGAGGACTCCACCTGCGTCAACCCGGACCAGAGCAAGCAGCCCGACCTGATGGGCGGCACCGCTCCGCCGGGCGACGGCACCACTCCCCTCTTCCGCTATTCGGACGACCTGTCGGGCGGCTACAACGGAGGCCTCACGCTGCTCCATCGCGGCACCAGTTGCGCCGCCTCGTACGCCGCCTCAGCGGCCACGAGCACGCCGGACGTGAACAAGTGGGCCGTCCATGCGTGGAGCACGACGAGCTTCGCCCAGCCCTTCAAGCTCGGCGGGCTCGTGACCACCTCCCTGTTCACGACCGCGGTCGGGGGCGTGACGGCATCCGGACGGCTGTGCACGACGCTGATCGACCGCCAGACGACCGGCGGCGTTCCCACCGATCGCGTGCTCGGAACGGGCATCTACGACCTCTCGACCTGGCCCACGGACGTGCGCCGGATCACCTTCAGCTTCCGGCTTGCGCAGGAGGAGACGCTGCCGGCCGATCACCAGCTGGTGATGGCGCTCCAGCTGCGCGGCGAGTCGGGCGCCGACATCTCGCTCCTCTACGACCACCCCCTCTACCCGTCGCTGCTCGAAGTCGCCACCTCCACACCCCTGTGACAATGCTCCGCCTCCGCCGCCTGATCGAAGAAGAAGCCGGCATCGCGGTGCCGGTGGCGCTCGCGGTCCTGTTCCTCGTGTGGGGACTCGCGACGGTCGCACTTCGCGAGGCGCTCACCGCTCAGACCCAGACCCAGCGCGACCGGCAGGTCAAGCGGGCGCTGCAGGCCGCCAGCGCGGGCGTCGAAACCGGCATGTACCGCATGAACCTCCTGCAGCCCGGATCCCTGCAGTGCATCACGATCTCGGCGGGCACGCTGACCGTCTCGGGCCTTCAGTCCGACGGCTGGTGCGCGGCGCAATCCGAGGATCTGGGCGACGGCGCGAGCTACAGCATGCGCATGTCGTCCGGGGTGTCGCTCAGGATGAACGGCCAGGCGCTGGTCCAGCGGGAGGTGGTGTCCACAGGGACTGCGAACGGCGTTCGGCGGCGCGTGCTGATGCGCATCACGGCCGCCACGGGCGAGCCGATCTTTCCCGGGGGCTATGCGGGCGTCAGCCTCGCGGCGCTCGATGTCGGCAACAACGTGAACATCTCCGGTGGTCTGGGCACCAACGGGAACGTCGTGCTCAAGAACTTCGCCCAGGTCTGCGGCGACGCCACCCCCGGTCCCGGCAAGTCGGTGAGCATCCAGAACAACGCAAACGTGTGCGGCGGCTACTCGACCCAACCGGCGGAGACCCCGTTCAACCTCCAGCCGGTGGATCAAGGCAACGCTCCCACCAGCAACGACAACGGGCGCATCGGGAGCCCTCCCGCCACCACGAACCCGGATCCGTGCACCTCCTGCAGCAGCGTCAACTGGAGTCCCACGACCAGGGTGCTCAACCTCCGAAACAACGCAACCCTGACGCTCGGCGGAAGCATCTACAGCTTCTGCCGCCTCGACATGGACAACAGCTCGCAGCTCAAGATCGCGGCCGGGTCGGTGGTGCGCATCTACATCGACTCCCCGGAGAATTGCGGCGGAGGAAACGGCATGGGCTCGGTGTCGGTGCGAAACGACTCCGCGATCGTGAACATGAATACGGATCCGACGACGCTCCAGCTCTATGTGGTCGGCAGCCAAACGCTCGCGACCAGCGTTGACCTCTCGAACGGGGTCAGCCTGCAGACGGACATGATCATGGCGGTCTACGCGCCGTACTCGACGGTCTCGCTCAGCAACAACGTCAGGCTCACGGGCGCTGTCGCGGCACGATCCCTGGTGCTGCGGAACAATGCAACGCTGAACTACAGCGACCGGATCGCCGACATCACGAGCGGTAGCCCGCTTCGCCTCTACCGCTCGGCGGAGTACAAGGAATGCGCGAACGACCAGATCGGCTCGGTCGTGGACTCGGGTTGCTAATAGGCGACCGAAACGAGGTAGAGCCCATGCGGCTCCGCGGTCTCCGCCGCCGTTGAGCGCGGCGCGCCTTCCAGGAGCCTCGCGAATTCGGCGGGGGTCCGGCGGCCGCCGGCCACCTCCAGCATCGTCCCGACCAGCACCCGCATCATGTGCCGCATGAACGAGTCGGCTTCGATCCACAGCTCGAGCACCTGCTCCGCGCGAGTCCATCGGGCATCGAGGACGTTCCGCTCGAACCGGACGTGATCGGTCCGCGTGGGAGTGAAGGCGGTGAAATCGTGCGTGCCCCGGAGCAGGCGCACGCACTCGCCGAGCGCATCGTCGTCGACGGGGTGCGGCCACCAAAGCGAACGGCCTCGCTCGAACGGGCTGGGGAACGAGCGCGTGAGCAGCCGGTAGCAGTAGGTCCGCGACCGGGCGTCGCGGCGGGCGTCGAACCCGTCCGGGGCCTGCGCAGCGTCGCGCACGGCGACGTCGGCGGGAAGCACTCCGTTGAGAGAGCGCATCAACCGCACCGGCTCCCCGGCATGAGAGAGTGAGGCGACCTGGCCCCGCGCGTGCACGCCTGCATCGGTGCGGCCCGCGACGGATATGCCGGGCGCCGAACCGGTCACCTGCTCGACCGCCGCGACCAGCGTGCCCTCGACCGTCCTCAGCCCAGGCTGAGCCGCCCATCCGGCAAACGCGCCGCCGTCGTACTCGAGCGTGAGCTTTACCGGCGTCGTCTCAGACGAGCTCGAGATAAACCATCTCGGTCGCGTCCGACCGCCGCGGCCCCAGCTTCAAGATCCGCGTGTAGCCGCCGAGGCGGCTCTCGTACCGCGGCCCGATCTCGTCGAACAGCTTGTGCACGACGAACTTGTCCTGGCCGAGGGCCGCGAGCGCCTGCCGACGCGCGTGCAGGTCGCCCCGCTTCGCCAGCGTGATCAGCTTCTCGACCTCGGGCTTGATCACCTTCGCCTTGGCCTCGGTGGTCCGCACCCGCTCGTGCTGGATCACCTGGCGGCAGAGGTTCTTGATCAGTGCCTTGCGGTGCCCGGCACTGCGGGAGAGCTTGTTGCGCTTCTTCTGGTGACGCATCGCGCCGGAAGTCTAGGGACGCGGCGCGCTACTCGTCGCGCAACCCGAGGCCACGCACGCGGAGAGTCTCCTTGACCTCCTCGATGCTCTTGCGGCCGAAGTTCGGGATCGCGCTCAGCTCGTTCTCGGACTTCTGCACGAGGTCGCCGATCGTTTGCACGCCGGCGCGCTTGAGGCAGTTGTACGAGCGAACGCCCAGCTCGAGCTCCTCGATCAGGATGTCGTCCATGCCGTCCGCCACGGGCGCCGCGCCCAGACCTCCGCTCGGCTCCCCCGCGCCGTCGGCGCTGGGGAGCCCGAGGCCCTCGATCCGGCTCGGGTCCGTAAAGATCGCGAGGCTCTGGATCAGCACCTCGGCCGCCTCGCGCAGCGCGGCCTGGGGGTCGACGGAGCCGTCGGTCTCGATGTCGAGCGTGAGCTTGTCGAAGTCGGTCCGCTGGCCTACGCGCGCGGCCTCGACGTTGTAGGCCACCCGGCGCACCGGCGAGAAGATCGAGTCGATCGGAATCACGCCGATCGGCTGCTCTGGAGTCTTGTTGCCCTCCGCCGGGCGGTAGCCGCGGCCACGGCCGATCGTGAGGTACATCTCCAGCTTCGCCCGCTTCTCGAGCGTCGCGATGTGGGCGTCGGGATTCAGGATCTCGACACCCGAAGGCAGGTCGATGTCCTTCGCGGTGATCTCTCCGGGCCCGTTCGCGATCAGCGGAGCCTCGATCTCACCGGCGTCGGTGTGCATGCGACAGACGATGTCCTTGAGGTTCAGGACGATATCGGTCACGTCTTCGGTGACGCCGTTGATGGTCGAGAACTCGTGTGCGACGCCTTCGATCCGGACCGATGTGACGGCGGCGCCGACGAGCGACGAGAGGAGCACGCGCCGAAGCGAGTTGCCGAACGTGTAGCCGAAGCCACGGTCGAGCGGCTCCACGGTGAAGCTGCCCTTGTTGTCCTCGACGTTCTCGGCTGTGATCTTGGGTACCTGAAAGTCCAACACTTGAAAGATTCCTCCAAACTCGGATGGGCCGGCGACCCGCCAAAGGTTCCGGCGAGCCCTGGGCCAAACCCGTTCGCGGCCTTGGCCGCGAACGGCCATTTACTTTGAATAGAGCTCCACGATGAGCTGCTCTTGCACGGGCGTGCTGATCTCCTCTCTCTCGGGCAGGCGCAGCACCTTCGCCGTGAGCGAGTCGTAGTCGGCCTGGAGCCAGGCCGGCACGGTCGCCGTGAGCTCCGTCGCCTCACTGATGATCGGGCGGGCGCTGGAGGTGTCGCGGACCGAGATCACGTCGCCCGGACGAAGCTGGTAGGACGGCTTGTTGACGCGCCGGCCGTTGACGGCGAAATGCCCATGGGTGATGAGCTGACGGGACTGGCGCCGCGAGGCGGCGAAGCCCAGCCGCACGACCACGTTGTCCAGCCGCCGCTCGAGCAGCCTGAGCAGGTTCTCGCCGGTGACCCCGGCCTGGCGGCTCGCCTTGTCGTAGTAGCTGCGGAACTGCTTCTCCAGCAGCTGGTAGTAGCGGCGCGCCTTCTGCTTCTCGCGCAGCTGGTGCCGGTACTCGGACTGACGGACCCGCCCGCGGCCGTGCTGGCCCGGCGGGTAGGGGCGTCGCTCGACCGAGCATTTGTCGGTCAGGCAGCGCTCGCCCTTCAGGAAGAGCTTGAGCCCCTCACGGCGGCATTGCTTGCACTGCGGTCCGGTGTCCCTGGCCATCCCCGAGCCCCCTAGACTCGCCGCCGCTTGCGCGGCCGGCAGCCGTTGTGTGCCTGCGGTGTGACGTCCTTCACGGTCGTGACCTCGAGTCCCGCGGCCTGGAGCGAGCGGATCGCCGTCTCACGGCCGGACCCCGGTCCCTTGACGTAGACCTCGACCTTCTGGAGGCCATGCTCCATGCCCTTCTGGGCAGCCGCCTCGGCGGTCACCTGCGCGGCGAAGGGAGTGGACTTCCGGGAGCCCTTGAAGCCGGCGCTCCCGGCGGACTCCCATGCGATCACCGCGCCCTCGCGATCGGTCAGCGTCACGATCGTGTTGTTGAAAGAAGTCTTGATGTGGGCCTGGCCAAACGGGATGTTCTTGCGCACCCTGCGGCGGCCACTCGTGCGCCTGCGCGCTGCTGCACGTGCCTGGGGCATCTACTTGCTCACCTTCTTCTTCTGTGCGACCTGGCCGCGGCGAGGGCCCTTGCGGCTGCGCGCGTTCGTCTTCGTGCGCTGGCCGCGAACCGGCAGCCCGCGGCGGTGCCGAAGCCCGCGGTAGGCGCCGATCTCGGTCAGGCGCTTGACGTCCTGGGAGCGCTCCCTGCGCAGGTCTCCCTCGACCGTGAGCTCGTTGTCGATCTCGTCGCGAAGCCGCGAGATCTCGTCGTCCGTGAGGTCCTTCACATAGGTGTCCGGGGAAATATTGTTGCGCTCGAGCACCTTCTGGCCGGTCGACCGGCCGATTCCGAAGATCGTCGTGAGGCCGACCTCGACCCGCTTGTTGAGTGGAATGTTGACTCCAGCGATTCGCGCCATGCTGCCTTTCCTTGTTCCTTCCTAACCCTGCCGCTGCTTGTGTCGCGGGTTCTGGCAGATCACCAGCACCACGCCGCGACGGCGGATCACCTTGCACTTCTCGCACATCGGCTTAACCGATGCTCGTACCTTCATTGCAGCTCGCTTTGCCTATCTGGAGAGATTGCCCATCGGTCCCAGGAGTTGGACCGGCGGGGATCGGGCCAAGGCCCGGGGGGCGCAGCCTATCGCAGCGCGGGCGCACCCGACCCGTAGATGCTAGCAGGGGTATTTCGACGCCCCATCGCGATCCGCGGCAGGCCGGCCGCGGGCTGTCAGGCCGCCACCTTCATCTCTTCGAGATGCCATGGGGTAAGCACCTTTGGGCCCTTGGCCGTGATCGCGATCGTGTGCTCGAAATGGGCCGTCAGGGAGCCATCCTCGGAGTAGATCGCCCACTTGTCCTCCCCCATGCGTACGCCGTGGCGCCCGGCCGAGACCATCGGCTCGACACAGATCACCATGCCCTCCTCGAGCAGGGGGCCGCGCCCCGGCTCGCCGAAGTTCGGAACCTGCGGGTCTTCGTGCATCTGGCGGCCGATCCCGTGCCCGACGAGCGACCGGACCACCGAGAGCCCATCGCGCTCGACCCGCTCCTGCACCACGTGGGAGACGTCGCCGATCCTGTTGCCGGGCCGGCACTTGTCGATCGCAAGCTCGAGCGCGTCGCGAGTCGCCTTCAGCAGCTTCGCCGCGATCGGGCTGACGGGCCGGAGCGCGACCGTGACGGCCGCGTCGGCAACCCACCCCCCGTACTCGACGCCCACGTCGATCGACAGCACGTCGCTGCGCTCGAGCGCATAACCGCCCGGGATGCCGTGCACCACCATCGAGTTCGGAGAGGTGCAGATCGAGGCCGGAAAGCCGCGGTATCCCTTGAACGCGGGCTCGCCGCCGTGGGTCCGGATGAACTTCTCGGCGGCCTGGTCGAGGTCGGCGGTCGTGACGCCGAGGCGCACGAGGCCCGCCAGCATCGCGAGACAACGCGCAACGATCTGGCCGGACTCGGCCATCGCTTCGATCTCCTCGGGGGTCTTGCTGATGATCATGAAACCAACCTTAGGCTAGCCCGGCAAAGGACCTCAGTCTCCAAAGCGCAGCGCGGCGATCAGGGCCCGGATCTGGTCATGGACGTCGTCCGCCGGCCGGGAGCCGTCCACGCGGTGAAGCATGTCGCGGCTCTCGTAGTACCCGATCAGCGGCGCGGTCTTGTCCCGGTACTGGGCGAGGCGGTGCTGGACCACCTCCGGCTCGTCGTCGTCGCGCACGACCAGGCGGCTGCCGTCCACGTCGCAGCGGTCGGGGTGCTTCGGAGGGTCGAAATCCACGTGGAAGTTGTGCTGCCCCTTCACGCACACGCGCCGGCCCGACAGCCGCCGGACGACCTCCTCCTCGGGCACGTCGATCAGGAGCGCACCGGACAGGTGCCGACCCAGGTGGCGCAGCTCCTCCTCGAGGGCCTCGGCCTGCCCCACGGTGCGCGGAAAGCCGTCCAGCATGAAGCCGCGGTCGGCATCCGGCGCCTCCAGGCTCTCCTTGATCATCGCGATGATCAGCTCGTCGGGGACGAGGTCGCCGCGGTCCATGTACTCCTTCGCCTTGGTCCCCAGCGGTGTTTGCTCGCGAACCGCGTTGCGAAGCATGTTCCCGGTCGCGAAGTACCGGAGGCCGAAGTCCTCGACGAGCCGCTCAGCCTGTGTCCCCTTGCCGGCCCCGGGCGGGCCCAGCAGGACGAGGTTCAGCTCCTGCACTACTTCAGGAAGCCCTCGTAGTTGCGCATCATGAGCTGCGCCTCGAGCTGCTTCACGGTATCGAGTGCCACCCCGATCGCAATCAGCAACGACGTCCCGCCGAAGAAGAAGTTGGCGCTGGTCTGGCTGATCAAGAGCGTCGGTAACGCCGCCACGGCGGCAAGGAACAGCGCCCCGGGAAACGTCAGTCGCGCCAGGATGCGGTCCAGGTATTCGGCGGTAGGTCGTCCCGGTCTCACGCCGGGGATGAATCCCCCGTACTTCTTGAGGTTGTCGGCCTGGTCCACCGGGTTGAACGTGACCGCGGTGTAGAAGTAGGTGAACACGAAGATGAAGAAGCATTCGCCGGCCACGAACGCCCAGTGGTTCGGAGCGAAGAAAGCGGCCACGTCCTGTGCCCAGCTCGCCTGGCTGAGCTGCCCGACCGTCGGCGGGAAGGCCATGATCGAAGCCGCGAAGATCACCGGGATCACACCCGCCATGTTCACGCGCAGCGGCAGATAGGTCGAGCCGCCGGTCGTCATGCGACGCCCGATCACGCGCTTCGCGTACTGGACGGGAATCCGGCGCTGGCCCTCTTGGATGAAGACGATGCCGAGGATCACGGCCAGCGCGATAAACGGCATCATGACCTTGAAGACCTGATCGGGGTTGTTCCACCACGCGGTGATCCCGTGGGGGAACCGCGAGACGATCGAGGCGAAGATCAGCAGTGAGATCCCGTTCCCGATCCCGCGCTGGGTGATCAGCTCGCCCATCCACATCAGGAGCGTGGTCGCTGCGACCAGCGTGATCACGACCATGAACAGCTTGCCGAACGTGAGGTTGCCGAAGACGCTCTCGCCGTTCTGACGGCCGATCGTCCGGAACAGGAACGTGAAGCCGACCGCCTGACCGGCCGCGAGCGCGACGGTCAGGTACCGCGTGTACTGCGTGATCTTCTGCTGGCCAACCTCGCCTTCCTTTTGCAGCTTCTCGAGCGACGGGACCGCGACCGTCAGGAGCTGCAGGATGATCGACGCCGTGATGTACGGCATGATCCCGAGCGAGAAGATCGCGAAGTTCTGCAGCGCGCTGCCTGAGAACAGGCTCAGGAACCCGAGGATGTTCCCCCCGGAGAACTGGTCGTTGAGACCCTTCACGGCCTCGGCGTCGACACCGGGCGCCGGGATGTGTGCGCCGAGCCTGTAGAGCGCCAGCACCGCGAGCGTGAACAGGATCTTCCGCCGGATCTCGGGGACGCTGAAGGCGTTCGCGATCGTGGCGATCATGCAGGCGTCTCCGCGCGCGGCGCGCGCGTCGTGAACTCGGCGATCGTGCAGGTTCCGCCGGCCGCCTCGATCTTGTCGCGGGCGCTCGCGCTGAACCCGTGCGCCGTCACGTTCAGGCTTTTGCGCTCGAGCTCTCCCCGACCGAGCACCTTGACCGGGATCCGCTTGCGCGTCGCGAGCCCGTGATCCCGGAGGGCCTCGGGCGTTACTTCCGCGCCGTCATCGAAGCGGTTGAGGTCGGACAGGTTGACCGGCTGGGTGCGCGTGCGAAATGGCTCGAACGGCATCGACTGCTTCTTGGTCGGGCCCCGCAGCTTGCGCATCCGCATGTGCAGCGGGTTCTGCCCGCCCTCGTAGCCGACCTTGCGCTTGTTGCCGGAGCGCGAGCCGGCGCCCTTCTGGCCCCGCCCGGAAGTCTTGCCGAAGCCCGAGCCCTGCCCGCGACCAACCCGCTTGCGGGGGCGCCGCGCGCCGCCGGGCGGCGAGAGCGAGTGGAGGCCGATGCGCTCGTCAGCCATCGCCGTCTACCTCGACCAGATGCGACACGGTCTTCACCATGCCGCGGAAGTGCGGTTCGTCGGGACGCTCCACCTCCGTGCCGATCCCGTGCAGCCCGAGCGTGCGAAGCGTGTCGCGCTGGGCAGGGTTGGCGCCGTTCGAGCTCTTGACCTGCCTGATCCGGAGCATCCTGGCCACCTACCCCTCCGGGGTGCCGTTCGCTGCGGCAGCGACGGGGGGCGCCTCCGGCGTGTCGGCCGGAATATTGGCCGGGGTGCTGGCCGGAGGGTTGGCTTGCTCTCCGTCTCCCGCGTCGAGCCCGAGGACCTGGGCTACCGTCTTGCCGCGCAACTCGGCCACGTCGCGGGGACGCCTGAGCGACTGAAGGCCTTCGACCGTCGCCTTCACGAGGTTGATCGGGTTCTGCGCGCCGAGGCTCTTCGAGAGCACGTCGCGGATCCCGGCGAGCTCGAGCACGGCCCGCACGGCGCCGCCGGCGATCACGCCGGTCCCCTCGCTCGCAGGCTTCAGCAGTACCTGTCCCGAGCCGAACCGCCCGACCACCTGATGGGTGATCGTGTTGCGGTGCTTGGGCACCTCGAACAAGCTCTTCTTTGCGCGCTCGACCGCCTTCTGGATCGCGAGCGGGACCTCGTTGGCCTTGCCGTAGCCAACGCCGACGATGTGATCCTCGTCGCCCACGACGACGAGCGCCGTGAACGAGAATCGCCGACCGCCCTTGACGACCTTTGCGACGCGGTTGATCGCCACGACGCGCTCCTGGAGGTCGAGCCCCTGGGGGTTTATCGGCTGATGCTTGGCCATTCGCTGAGGGTACTAGGTGCTAGAACGCGAGCCCGCCGCTGCGGGCGCCGTCGGCCAGCGCCTTCACGCGGCCGTGGTATTTGTAGCCGCCGCGGTCGAACACGCATGACTCGACGCCGGCCTCCTTCGCGCGCTGGGCGAGCAGCTCTCCCGCCCGACCGGCCTGCTCCATCGCCTTGAGACTCTTCAGGTCGGCCTCGATCCAATGCACCGCGGCCACCGTGCGGCCGGCCTGGTCGTCGATCAGCTGGGCAAAGAGCCCGCGATTCGAGCGGAATACCGACAGGCGCGGCCGCTCCGCCGTGCCAC
Organism: Solirubrobacterales bacterium; assembly: GCA_038326655.1. Classification (GTDB taxonomy): domain Bacteria; phylum Actinomycetota; class Thermoleophilia; order Solirubrobacterales; family JBBDJG01; genus JBBQKG01. Next base: position 31,845 of record JBBQKG010000003.1, on the reverse strand, counting down.
TCAACCGACCGCGAATCCGGCGGCGGCGCTGGGTGCGCCTGGCGTGCTTCTGCTCGAGCACCTTGCTCACGCGCGCTTGCCGACCTTCCGCGCGACGTGCTCGCCGGCGTAGCGCACGCCCTTGCCCTTGTAGGGCTCCGGCGGGCGCAGCTTGCGGATCTGGGCGGCGATCTCGCCGACCTTCCGCTTGTCGATCCCGCGCACGACGATCTGGGTCGGCACCGGGACCTCGAACTCGATCTCGTCCGGGGCCTCCACGCGGACCGGGTGGGAGAACCCGAGCGCCAGCTCGAGCGTGCTTCCGCGCAGTGCCGCGCGGTAGCCGACGCCCTGGATCTCGAGGCGCTTCTCGAACCCTTCGGTGACCCCCTGGACCATGTTGAAGACGAGTGAGCGCGTGAGGCCGTGCAGGGCACGGTGCTCACCGCGGTCCGTCGGCCGCCTGACCACCAGGCGCCCATCCTCGCGCTCGAAGCTCAGGTCCCGCGAGACCGCCTGGCGCAGCTCGCCCTTGGGCCCTTTCACGGTGACCAGGCCTGGGCCGACCTGGACGTCGACGCTGGCCGGGATCTCGATTGGCAGCTTTCCGATCCGGCTCATCGCAACTCGCTCACCAGACGTAGGCGACGACCTCGCCGCCAACGCCAACCCGGCGCGCCTCATACGCCGTCATGACGCCGCGCGAGGTCGTGATGATCACGGTTCCCATGCCGCCCTGCACCTTCGGCAACTCCCCGGAGGTGGCGTACTGGCGGCGGCCGGGCTTGGAGACCCGGCGCAGGCCGCTGATCACGGGGTCGCGGTCCTGGGTGTACTTCAGCTTCACGCGGATCGTCTCGAACTCGGCGCGGCTCGGGCGCGAACCGGCCTGGCGGCGCATCCGCTCGACCGAGAAGTCCTCGATGTAGCCCTCCTGCTTGAGCAGGCGGGCGATCTCGCGGTTCAGGCCCGACGACGGGATCAGGACCTCGTCGTGGTCGGCCTTGATCGCGTTGCGGATCCGGGTGAGTAGGTCGGCTGTGGAATCGTTCATCGAAGCAGGGAAAAAGGGGCGCGGGTCACCAGGACGACTTTGTCATGCCGGGGATCATGCCCTGGTGCGCGATCTCGCGCAGGCAGATCCGGCACAAGCCGAACTTGCGGTAGTAGGCGCGTGCGCGCCCGCAACGGCGGCACCGATTGTAGTTGCGTGTCTTGAACTTGCTTCCGCGCTGCTGGCGGACCCTTTGGGATGTCTTGGCCATGTGCTCCTTACTCGTTCTCGCTCGTGTCTTCGGCCGCCGCAACCGGCTCCTCGGCGGCTGGCTCCTCCGCGGCTGGCTCCTCTGCGGCTGGCTCCTCCGCGGCCGGTGCCTCGGTCGAGCCTTCCGCCTCGGCCGCGCCTTCCGTCTCGGCCGCGCCTTCCGTCTCGGCCGCGCCTTCGCTGCCCATCTGCTCCGCTTGCGGAGCAGATGCCAGTTGTTCTTCCGCCGGTTGTTCTTCCGCCAGTTGTTCTTCCGCCGGTTTTTCTTCCTCGCGTCGGAACGGCATGCCGAGCATCCGCAGCAGCTCGAACCCCTCCTCGTCGGTCCGCGCCGTAGTCGTGATGCTCACGTCGAGGCCGCGGGTCTGATCGATCGAGTCGTAGTCGATCTCGGGAAAGATGATCTGCTCCCTGATGCCCATCGAGTAGTTGCCGCGGCCGTCGAAGGACCTGGGGTTGAGCCCGCGGAAATCGCGGATCCGGGGGATCGCAACCGACTGAAGCCGATCGAGCATCTCCCACATCCGGTCGCCACGGAGCGTCACCCGCACGCCGACCGGCATGCCCTGACGAAGCTTGAAGTTCGCGATCGACTTCCGCGCCCGGCGGAGCTGCGGCTTCTGCCCGGCGATCACGGCGAGCTGCTCGGCGGCGGCGTCGAGCAGCGAGGTGTTGACCTTCGCCTCGCCGACGCCCATGTTGAGCGTGATCTTCTCGAGCCGCGGCGCCTGCATCGGGCTCTTGTAGGAGAACCGGTCGATCAGGGCCGGCTTGATCTCCTGCTCGTAGCGTTCCTTCAGCCTCGCCGCCATCACTTCACCAGCTTCGAGCTCGATCGTTTCGTGACGCGCTCGCGGCCGCCGTCGGGGCTGCGTTCGATCGCGACCCTCGTCGGCTTGTTCTCCTTGGGATCGACGATCGCCACATTGGACACGTGGATCGGCCCCTCCTTCTCGATCACGCCCCCCACCTTGCCGCCGCGCTGCGTGTCCTTCAGCGAACGCGGGCGCTGGTGGCGCTTCACGATGTTGAGACCCTCCACGTAGAGGCGGTTCTTCCGCGGCTCGACGCGGAGCACGCGGCCCTGCTTGCCCGAGTCCTTGCCCGAGACCACCTGGACGTTGTCGCCTCGCCTGATCTTCAGCGCCGACACGACTACAGAACCTCCGGGGCGAGCGAGACGATCTTCATGAAGTTGCGCTCGCGCAGCTCGCGCGCGACCGGACCGAAGATGCGCGTGCCGCGCGGGTTGTTCGCGTTGTCGATCAGGACCGCGGCGTTCTCGTCGAACGCGATGTAGGTCCCATCCTTGCGGCCGAACTGCCGGCGCGTGCGCACGACGACCGCCTGCACGACCTCGCCCTTGCGGACCGCCCCCTGCGGAGTCGCGCTCTTGACCGTGCCGACGATCACGTCCCCGACGCCGGCATAGCGACGCCGTGAGCCGCCGCGCACGCGGATGCAGAGCAGCTCGCGCGCGCCCGTGTTGTCGGCAACTCTGAGTCTCGTCTCGGCCTGAATCATCCGATCCGCCTAACGGGCCTTCTCCAGAACCTCGACCAGCCGCCAGCGCTTTGTGCGCGACAGCGGGCGCGCCTCGACCACTCGCACTTTGTCGCCTTCGCCTGCCTGGTTGGTCTCGTCGTGGACGTGCAGCGTCCCCGAGTTGCGGATCACCTTGCCGTAGACACGGTGCCGGCGGATCGTGTCGATCCGGACCACGATCGTCTTGTCGGGCTTGCTCGACACGACCACCCCCTGGCGGTCCTTGCCCCTGCCTGGCTGCACCGCCTCCTCAGCGCCGTCCTGCGGCTTACCCGAGACCGTGCTTGCACCGTCTCGGCCCTTCTTCTCCTTCTGCTTTGCACGCCAGCGCGAGCGCTCCGCCGCCTTGCGCCGCCGCACGTCGATCCGCTCCTGAGCACGCTGCTCCGGCGAACGCTGCGGGCGCGCCTCGCCGTCCGCGCGCGATCGCGCGGTCTTGCGGCGCACCTTCGGGGAAACCTTCTCGACTGGCTTGGCCGGCTCGGCCGGCGCCTCCGGGGCGGCGGCCTCTGCCGGTTGCTCGGCGGCCGGCTCCTCCGCGCCTTCGGCCGCGGGCGTCTCCTCGACAGCGGGCGTCTCGTCGGCCGCAGGCGTCTCCTCGGCCGCAGGGGTCTCCTCAGGCGCCTGCTGCTCGGCGGCGTTCTCGGATTGCTTTTCTTCGTCCTGCATCAAGTCACCTTCTCAACTCTGCGTCGACGTCGATTCCGCGCTCTCTTGCGATCGTCAGCGTCCGTGCGAGCGCCTTGCGCGCGATGTTCATCCGCGCCGTGTTCTCGAGCTCACCGGTCGCGTTCCGGAAGCGCAGGTTGAACAGCTCCTCGCGGAACTCCCGCACCTGGTCGACGAGCTGGTCGTCGTCGAGGTTCCTGACTTCCTTTGTCTTCACTTCCTATTGGTCCTCGCGAAGGATGAACTTGGTCCTGACGGGCAGCTTGTGGCCCGCGAGCCTGATCGCCTCGCGGGCGAGCGGTTCCGGCACACCGGCCAGCTCGAACATCACCCGGCCGGGGCGCACGACCGCGACCCAGCCCTCGGGTGAGCCCTTGCCCGAGCCCATGCGGGTCTCGGCCGGCTTCTTCGTCACGGGCTTGTCGGGAAAGATGTTGATCCAGACCTTCCCGCCACGCTTGATCTTGCGGGTCATCGCAATCCGCGCAGCTTCGATCTGGCGGTTGGTGATCCAGCCGGCGTCCAGCGCCTTCAGCCCGTACTCGCCGAACTGCACCGTGGTGCCGCCCCTGGCCTCGCCCGCCATGCGGCCCCGGTGTTGCTTGCGGTGCTTGACCCGCTTCGGCATCAACATGGTTACCTGCTCCTCCCGTCCCTTCCGCCGGACTGCGGACCGCGGCCGCCCTGCTGCGGGCCACGCCCGCCCTGCGGGCCGCGCCCCTGGCCGCCGCCCCGCCCACCGGGCTGCGGGCCACCGGGCGGCCGGTTCTCACGGCGCCGTCGGGGAGGCGGCTGCCGGTCCGGCGGGCGGTCGTTGTCGAGCGTCTCGGCGGTGCGGTAGCCCTCGGGCATGACCTCGCCCTTGTTGATCCAGCACTTGACGCCGATCCGGCCAAAGGTGGTACGCGCCTCGTAGAGGCCGTAGTCGATGTCGGCCCGGAGGGTGTGCAGCGGCACGCGCCCCTCCGAGTAGCCCTCGGTGCGAGCCATCTCGGACCCACCCAGCCGGCCGGACACCTGCACGCGGACGCCGGTCGCGCCCGAGCGGATCGCCGACGTCAGCGCGCGCTTCATCGCGCGCCGGAACGCCACACGATTTTGGAGCTGCTCGGCGATCGACTGCGCGACAAGCTTCGCGTCGAGCTCGGGCCGCTTCACCTCGAGGATGTTCACGCGCACCTGCTTGCCGGTCATCCGGTGCAGCTCACGGCGGAGAGCGTCCACTTCGGTCCCCGACTTCCCGATCACGATGCCGGGCCGGGCCGTGTGGATGTCCACCGTGACCTCGTTCTTGTTCTTGCGGATGCGGATGTCCGAGAGCCCGGCATGGCCGAGCTTACCCTCGATGTGCTCGCGGATCTTGATGTCCTCGAGCAAATAGTCGGCGAACTCGCGCTCGTTGAACCAATTCGACTTCCAGTCGTGGATGTAGCCGACGCGGAAGCCTTCGGGATGAACCTTCTGACCCACTAGGCGCAGCTCCTCGTATGAGACTTAGTCACTGTTACTCCTTCGGTTCGAGCGCCACGGTCAGGTGGCTGGTCCGCTTCCGGATCCGGTATGCGCGTCCCTGCGCGCGCGGCTGGAAGCGCTTGAGCGTGGGGCCTTCGTCCGCGTAGATCTCCTTCACGTAGAGATCCTCGCCGACGAGGTCGTGGTTGTTCTCCGCGTTCGCGATCGCCGACGCGAGCAGCCGCTCGAGGTCGCGCGCGACACCCCGGGGACTGTGGCGAAGGAGCGCACGGGCCTCTGCGATCGGCTTGCCGCGCACGTGATCCATCACGAGCCGGGCCTTCCGCGCCGAGGAGCGTACGTACTTGGCGCGCGCCATCACGACGGGACGCACGACCGGCGCGTGCGGCGTCTCCTGCTTCGGCGCCGCACGACGGCGCCTTGCGGGAGCCTTCGCCGCCGGCTGCTCGGCCGCTGGCTGCTTCTCCGGCTGGGCCTTCTTTGCCGGCTTCTCCGCCGCCTTCGGGGCCGCACGGCGGCGGGCCGGGGTCTTCGGCTTGCCGTCGGTCTTCGCCTTCGCCGGACTGCGCCTGCGCTTCGGCTTCTCCTCGCTCGAGGCAGCCGCCTTCTTCGCGGTGCTCGACCGCCGTGGCTTCGGCTTGTCGGCCGCGCTCTTGTCGGCCGCCTTCTTCCTGGTGTTCTTCTCGTCCGCCATCGCTACCTCATCCGAGCAGTTCTGTCGGAGCCGGCGTGGCCACGGAAGAGCCGCGTCGGTGCAAACTCGCCGAGCTTGTGCCCGACCATCGCCTCGGTCACGAACACGGGCACGTGCTTGCGCCCGTCGTGGACAGCGATCGTGTGGCCGACCATCTCCGGAAAGATCGTGGACGCCCGTGACCAGGTCTTGACCATGCGCTTCTCGCCGGCCTCGTTCATGCGGTTGATGCGCTGCATCAGCCGCTCCTGGACCCATGGCCCCTTTTTCGTGGACCTACCCATCTAGCCGACTACCTCCTGCCCTTGCCGCGGCGACGGCCGCGCACGATGTAGCGGTCGGACGGCTTGCGCTTCTTGCGCGTGCGGTAACCCAGCGTTGGCACGCCCCACGGCGTCACCGGGTGCCGGCCCGCGGTGGTCTTGCCCTCGCCGCCGCCGTGCGGGTGGTCGACCGGGTTCATCGCGGTGCCGCGGGTCTGCGGCCGGATGCCCTTGTGCCGGTTGCGGCCGGCCTTGCCGATCGTGACGTTCTCGTGGTCGGTGTTCCCGATCGTCCCGATCGTGGCGCGGCACTCGGCAAGCACCATGCGCATCTCGCCCGAGGGCAGCCGCAGGGTCACGTAGGTGCCCTCCTTTGCGACGAGCTGGATCGCAGCGCCGGCGGAGCGGCCCAGCTGCCCGCCGCGGCCGGGCGTCATCTCCACGTTGTGCACGACCGTACCGGTCGGAACCCTCAGGAGCGGAAGGCAGTTGCCGATCTGGATGTCGGCGCCCTCTCCGGACTCGACCTGCATCCCGACCGACAGCCGGAGGGGCGCCAGGATGTAGCGCTTCTCGCCGTCCGCATAGTGGAGCAGCGCGATGTGCGCGCTCCGGTTCGGGTCGTACTCGATCGCGGCAACCTTGGCCGGCACGCCGTCCTTGCGCCGCTTGAAGTCGATCACGCGGTACTTGCGCTTTGCGCCGCCGCCGCGGTGCCGGCTCGTGATGCGCCCGTGCGCGTTGCGCCCGCCGGTCCGCTTCTTGCCCTTGACGAGCGACTTCTCGGGCTCGGACTTCGTCACCTCTTCGTTGACGAGGTAGGTCACGAAGCGGCGCGCGGGAGATGTGGGCTTTTGCTTTTTGATCGCCATCAGCTGCTCCTATTCCGCCCGCGAGGCGCCTTCGAAAAGCTCGATCCGCTCGCCGGGAGCAAGCTCCACGATCGCCTTCTTCCAGGAACGCGTGTGCCCCGACGTCCAGCCGCGGCGCTTTGGCTTGGGCTTCTGGCGCATCGTGCGCACGTCCACCACCCGGACGTTGAAGATGTCTTCGACCGCCTTGCGGATCTGGGTCTTGTGGGCGCTCGGGTGCACCCGGAATGTGTACTTGTTGTCAGCGATCAGCGCGTAGCTCTTCTCGGAGATGATCGGTTGCCTGACGATCTGGCGCGCGTCCATCAGGCACCTCCCCCGCCGGTCGGGCCGGCCACGCCGGCAAGCTCCTCAAGCGCGGCCTCTGAGACGAGCAAATGGGCCGCTCCGAGCACGTCGGCGACGCCGGCGTCCCGGCCCGGGAGCACCACCGCTCGCGGGATGTTTCGGAAGGACAGCGCGCAGTTCGACTCCTCGGGGCCGAGCAGGAGGAGCACACGACCCGCTGCGTCGAGGCCGTCGAGTACCGCTGCTGCGGCCTTCGTGGAAGGTGAGTCGAAGGACGAGGCGTCCACGATCCAGATGCTGCCGCGATCCGCGTGGACGCTGAGTGCGGCGCGGAGCGCCCGGCGGCGTGCCTTGCGGTTGACCTTCACCGTGTAGTCGCGCGGGGTGGGACCGAAAGCGACGCCGCCGCCGGTCCAGTGCGGCGCACGGATCGAGCCGATCCTCGCACGCCCGGTGCCCTTCTGGCGCCACGGCTTCGCCCCGCCGCCCCTGGCCGCCCCGCGGTCACGCGTGGAGGCCGTCCCGCGACGCCGCGCGAGCTGCTCGGCGCGCACCGCCTCGTAGACGAGGTCGTTGTGGAAGCGTTCGGAGAAGACCGGTTCGGGCAGCTCGACGCTGCCCTGGCCTGCAAGCCGCTTGGCGCTAGGCACTGCGCACCTCCACGAGCCCGCCCCGGGGGCCGGGAACCGCGCCGCGAACGATCAGCAGGTTGCGGCTCGCGTCCACTTCGACGACCTCGAGGCCGGGCTGGGTCACACGCTCGTGTCCCATGTGCCCGGGCATGCGGACGCCCTTGATGACGCGCGACGGAGTCGCGCTCGCGCCGATCGAGCCGGGCGCCCGGACATTGTGGGAGCCGTGGCTGACCGGGCCGCGGTGGAAGTTGTGGCGCTTGATCGTGCCCTGGAAGCCCTTGCCCTTCGAGCGGCCGCTCACCTTCACGCGCTGGCCGCGCTCGAATGCGTCGACAGTCACCTGCTCGCCGATCTTCGGGTCGGCGTCCTCGCCCTCGTCGAGCCGGAACTCGACCACGTGTCTCAACGCCGGCGCGCCCGCCTTCTTGAGGTGGCCCAGGCGCGGCTTGCCGAGCCGCCGCTCCTTCCCCGCGCCGAACGCGAGCTGCACGGCGCGATAGCCGTCCCGCTCGGGCTCGCGGACGCCGGTCACCCAGCAGGGGCCGGCCTCGATCACGGTCGCAGGAATGCGCTCGCCCTCTTCGGTAAACAGCTGAGTCATGCCGACCTTGCGTCCCAGGATGCCTGCCATCTCGCCCTGCCTACAGCCTGATCTCGATGTCCACGCCGGCCGGAAGGTGGTCCAGGCGCTGGAGCGAGTCGACCGTCTTCGGGCTGGGCTGATGGATGTCGATCAGCCGCTTGTGCGTGCGGATCTCGAAGTGCTCGCGGGAGTCCTTGTCCTTGAACGGGCCCCGGATCACGACGTAGACGTTCTTCTCGGTCGGCAGGGGAACCGGGCCCGACACGGTCGCGCCGGTGCGCTCGGCCGTCTCCACGATCTCGGCCGCAGCGCGGTCGATCGCCTCGTGGTCGTAGGCCTTGAGCCTGATCCTGATCTTGTTTTGCGCTATTGCCGCCATGCTTTTCTTGGACTTTCTTTACGCCTCAGAGGCGAAGCCCGCCGGGCTTCGCCCCTGTACTCGTATCCATCGTCTTCCTGGCGAAGGGCGGGAAACCCGCCCTTCGGTGCTACTCGATTATTTCGGTGACGACCCCGGACCCAACCGTCCGGCCGCCCTCGCGAATCGCGAAGCGCAGCGCCTCGTCCATCGCGATCGGCTGGATCAGCTCGATCTCCATCTGCGTGTTGTCCCCGGGCATCACCATCTCGGTGCCCTCCGGGAGCTGACACACGCCGGTCACGTCCGTGGTCCGGAAGTAGAACTGTGGCCGGTAGCCGTTGAAGAACGGTGTGTGGCGACCGCCCTCGTCCTTGGTGAGGCAGTAGACCTCGGCCTTGAACTTCGTGTGGGGCGTGATCGACCCCGGCTTCGCGAGCACCTGTCCGCGCTCGATCTCTTCGCGCTTGACGCCTCGGAGGAGGCAGCCGACGTTGTCGCCGGCCTGTCCCTGGTCGAGCAGCTTGCGAAACATCTCGACGCCGGTCACGACCGTCTTGTTGGTCTGGGGATGAATCCCGACCAACTCGATCTCGTCGCCGAGGTTGACTTTGCCCTGCTCGATCCGGCCCGTCGCGACGGTGCCGCGGCCGGTGATCGTGAACACGTCCTCGACCGGCATCTGGAACGGCTTGTCGAGGTCACGCTGGGGCTCGGGAATGTAGTCGTCGAGCGCCGCCGTGAGCTCGAGGATCGACTTCTTGGCCTCCTCGTCGCCCTCCAGCGCCTTCAGCGCCGAGCCCTTGATGACAGGCACGTCGTCACCTGGGAACTCGTAGTTCGACAGCAGCTCGCGAACCTCGACCTCGACGAGCTCGAGCAGCTCCGGGTCGTCGACCATGTCGACCTTGTTGAGGAACACGACGATGTAGGGCACGTTCACCTGGCGCGCGAGCAGCACGTGCTCACGCGTCTGCGGCATCGGGCCGTCGGCGGCGCTCACGACCAGGATCGCACCATCCATCTGGGCCGCGCCGGTGATCATGTTCTTGATGTAGTCGTGGTGGCCCGGGCAGTCCACGTGCGCATAGTGGCGCTTGTCCGTCGAGTACTCGACGTGCGCCGTTGCGATCGTGATCCCGCGCTCCTTCTCTTCAGGAGCCTTGTCGATCTCCTCGAACTTCGTCTCCTCCGCCATGCCCTGCTCGGCCAGTACCTTCGTCAGGGCAGCCGTGAGCGTCGTCTTGCCGTGGTCGATGTGACCGATCGTGCCGACATTCACATGGGGCTTGTCGCGCTCAAACTTTGCCTTCGCCAACTTTCTCAGCTCCTAACTTGCATCTCGGTTGAAAGAACCGCGCAGACGCTCCGGGCGTGCTCACGACCATCGCGGCGGGACGCGTGGCCAACCGCGAAATATAGCCGGAACCCGCACATGGGCGGCTTGCGGCGCCCGGGAGTCCCCGAGCTTCGCAGAACGGGTTACGCCGTGGCGCCCACAGGGGTGCCGCTTCGCTGCTCCGTGACCTCTTCCGCGAGTGCCGACGGCATCTCGGCGTAGTGGTCAAACTGCATGGTATACGTCGCCCGCCCCTGCGTCTGCGAGCGCAGGTCGGTGGCGTATCCGAACATCTGGGCGAGCGGCACGAATGCGCGGATCACCTGGGTGTTGCCGCGCGGCTCCATGCCCTCGATCCGGCCGCGGCGCCTGTTCAGGTCGCCGATCACGTCTCCCATGAAGTCCTCGGGCGTCACGACCTCGACGGCCATGATCGGCTCGAGCAGCACGGGCTTCGCGCGACGCGCGGCCTCCTGAACCGCCATCGAGCCGGCAATCTTGAACGCCATCTCCGAGGAGTCGACGTCGTGGTAGGAGCCGTCGGTGAGCGTCACGCGGACGTCCACCATCGGGTAGCCGGCCTTGACGCCGGTCTCGAGTGCCTCCTCGATGCCCTGCTCGACGGCCGGGATGAACTCGGAGGGAATCGCGCCGCCCTTGATCTTGTTCACGAAGTCGAAGCCCTCACCCGGGGCCGGCTCGAGGTTGATCACGGCGTGGCCGTACTGGCCGCGGCCGCCGGTCTGGCGGACGAAGCGACCCTGGATCTTGGTGACCGCCTGGCGGACCGTCTCGCGGTAGGCGACCTGCGGGCGGCCGACGTTCGCGTCGACCTTGAACTCCCGCAACAGCCTGTCCACGATCACCTCGAGGTGGAGCTCGCCCATCCCGGAGATGAGGGTCTGGCCGGTCTCCTCGTCGCTGCGAACCTGGAACGTGGGGTCCTCCTCGGCAAGGCGCGCTAGCGAGGCGCCCAGCTTCTCCTGGTCGGCCTTCGTCTTCGGCTCGATCGAAACTGCGATCACCGGCTCCGGGAACTCGATCGTCTCGAGCTTGATGGGCGCCAACGGATCGCAGAGCGTGTCACCGGTGGAGGTCTGCTTGAGGCCCACGCCGGCGACGATGTCGCCCGCGGAGATGTCCTCGCGCTCCTCGCGGTGGTTGGCGTGCATCTCGAGGATGCGGCCGATCCGCTCGGTGCGCCCGGTGCTCGCGTTGAGGATCTTCGCGCCCGCCTTCAGCGCTCCGGAGTAGACGCGGAAATAGGTGAGCTTGCCGACGTAGGGGTCCGCCATCACCTTGAACGCGAGGGCCGCGAACGGCACGCTGTCGTCGGCGGGACGCTCGGCCTGGTTGCCCTCGCCGTCGCGCGTGGGCTCGACGCCCGTGACCGCGGGCACGTCGAGGGGAGAAGGGAGGTAGGCGATGACCGCGTCGAGCAGGGGCTGGACGCCCTTGTTCTTGAAGCTCGAGCCGCAGAGCACCGGCGTGACCTTGATGTCGAGCGTGGCCTGACGCAGGGCCTTCTTGATCCGCTCCGGGGATATCTTCTCCTCGGCGAGGTAGGCCTCCATCAGCTCGTCGTCGTAGTCGGCGCAGGCCTCGACCAGGTGGGTGCGCTGCTCGTGTGCCTGCTCTTGGAGCTCCGGGGGGATTGCCTCGTCCTGCCACTCGGTGCCGAGCTCGTCGGCCCAGACGAGGGCGCGCTCGGTCACGAGGTCCACGACGCCGGTGAAGCCGGACTCCTGGCCGATCGGAAGTTGGATCGGCAGCGGGTGCGCGCCCAAGCGGTTGCGCATCGTCTCCACCGCCGCATAGAAGTCGGCGCCGGTGCGGTCCATCTTGTTGATGTAGGCGATCCGCGGGACCCGGTACTTGTCGGCCTGCCGCCAGACCGTCTCGGACTGCGGCTCGACGCCGGCGACGGAGTCGAAGAGCGCGATCGCGCCGTCGAGGACGCGCAGCGACCGCTCCACCTCGACCGTGAAGTCGACGTGCCCCGGCGTGTCGATGATGTTGATGCGATGCTCGTTCCAAACGCAAGCGGTGGCCGCCGAGGTGATCGTGATCCCCCGCTCCTGCTCCTGCTCCATCCAGTCCATGACGGCAGCGCCCTCGTGGACCTCGCCCATCTTGTGGGTACGGCCCGTGTAGTAGAGGATCCGCTCTGTCGTGGTGGTCTTGCCGGCATCGATGTGGGCCATGATGCCGATGTTGCGAAGGTTTGAAAGTTCTATTTCTCGTGGCATTCTCGTCAGCGGGGGTTGGTCTGTGGCGGAAAAAGAAAAGAGCCCGAAACGGGCCCATGTCGCTGCGACCCGTGTGGCTGTGTCTATCGAGTGCTGTGCTCCATTTCGAGGATGCCCCTATAACGCCTTCCCGAACCGGCTGAAGCCGGCCGGTCAACGGATATAACTGCGTCAGGGACTCAGCCGATGTTAGCAGAGCTTTGAACGCCCAAAATCGGCCTGAAGGCCCTTCCGGCGCGGGATCCGCGGCCGTCTTGGAGCGAATTCTCGTGGGCTTCGGGCGGCTTCGCGAGCGTGCCTGGAGCCTCCTTCGGTCGAACGCTCTCACGATCGTCACGGTTGCCGCCCTCCTCGGCGCCGCGCTGCTGGTGCTGGCGAAGTTCCTCGAGGTGGTCCGGTTCGTCGATCTCGCCGGTCAGCTGATCCCCGGGGCGGAGGCGACCCGGAAGGGCTCCTCGGCCCTGCTCGTGATCGGCATCGCGGCGGGGCTGGCGGCGCTCGCCGCGCGCTGGACCGAGCAATCCATGCCCGCGATCGCGGCCGCCGCGCTCGGCGCGATCGCGCTCGGGATCGTCCTGATCGCCGACCTGCCGGATGTGACGTCGTCCGGCATCACGAGCGGGAAGCTGATCGGTCAGGCCGACCCCGGACCGGGCTTCTGGATCGAGCTCGCCGGCGCACTGGTGACGCTTGCCGCCGGCTTGCTGCTGGCACGCCTACTGGCGTTGAGCCAGCTTGGGCACGACCGTCCCTAGCCAACCCTGCCGCCGCCTTGGCGGCGAACGGCCTTTTCCCTACCAGCGGTAGTGCGCAAAGGCCTTGTTGGCCTGCGCCATGCGGTAGATGTCGTCCTTGCGCTTGTAGGCGTCGCCCTGCTGCTCACCCGCGTCGATCAGCTCGTTCGCGAGCCGCTGCGACATCGACTTCTCCCGGCGGCGCCTCGCGAACTCGACGAGCCAGCGGACCGCGAGCGTGCGCGCCCGGCGGGCTGGCACCTCGACGGGCACCTGGTAGGTGGCGCCACCGACGCGCCGCGACCGGACCTCGAGCACGGGCGTGAGCACCTTGATCGAGTGCTCCAGCGCCTCCACCGGTTCCTTGCCGCTCTTGCGCGAAAGGATGTCGAGCGCCTCATAGGTGATCTTCTCGGCCGTGGACTTCTTCCCATCCGCCATGACCTTGTTGATCACCTGCTGGACGAGCCGGCTGTTGTGCAGCTTGTCCGGCTCGATCTGCCGGGGTGAAATGTCGCCGCGGCGAGGCACTAGTGTCGCGCCTCGGGGGTCATGCCCGATTCCGACCGCGAAAAGCGAGCGGGGCAAGGACGCAGGGCACTGGCCATGCTCAAAGGCATGGACATGCCCGAGGACGAAGCAGCCGCGAAGCTTTGCAGCGGCTCAGCATGGGTGTGATTCCCGGGGCGGGGCACTACGCCTAAGGGGCCTTCACGCCGTACTGCGAACGCGCCTTCTTGCGGTCCGAGACACCGGCCGCATCCAGCGTGCCGCGCACGACCTTGTACCGGACGCCCGGCAGGTCCTTGACGCGGCCACCCCTGACGAGCACGACGGAGTGCTCCTGGAGGTTGTGGCCCTCGCCCGGTATGTAGGCGGTCACCTCCATGCCGTTCGTGAGGCGCACACGGGCGACCTTGCGAAGCGCCGAGTTCGGCTTCTTCGGCGTCGTCGTATAGACCCGCGTACACACGCCCCGGCGCTGCGGTGCGGCGATGCGCCGCTTGCCGCGCTGACTCGACTTGAGGCCGGGCGTGGAGATCTTCTTCTTCGGGCGCGTGCGGCCCTTTCGTACCAGCTGAGCGATGCTTGGCATGCGGGGCGGGATGGTAGCAGGGGCCAGACCGCCGTCGAGGGAGTCGGGCTGAGCGGTCGCCCGGAGCGCTAGGCGGTGCGGGAGGCCGCGCGCACCGGCGCGGGGGTGAGCGCCGCGGCGGCGATCACAAGCGTGAAGGCGCACGCGCGGGCGGTGATCGCGAAGGCATCGTCGCCCAGTGGGTCGCCGAAGACCAGGATCCCGCCGAGGATCGCCGAGACGTTCGCGGACACCGTCGTGATCGCGATCGTCGAAAGCCCCTCGCCCACCTGTAGTGCGCGGGCGGAGGCGTAGAACGCCGCGATCGAGGCCGCGATCGCGACGCCCGACCAGGGGCTCACGATCGACAGCAGGTCGCCCGGCACCGTGCCGGTGAGCGCCTTGATGGCGATGTCGGACACGCCGAAGAGAATCCCCGCGGAGGCCCCCAGCAGCACGCCGTGGCGGTGCCGGATCCGCTCGACGCGGTGCGAGAGCATGAGCAGCATCCCGAGCAGGATCATCGCGCCCTCGAAAGCGATCATCCCGGAGATCGAGTAGCTCGAGTGGGAGCTGTTGGCGCCCCCCTCGACCGTCAGGCCGAGGAATGCCAGGCCGAGGGCCGTCAACCCGACGCCCATCCATTCGCGGCGCCCGAGCTGGAAGCCGAAGCAGCGATCGGCCAGCACGGCCAGGAACACCAGGCCGCCCGAGATCACGGCCTGCACGAGTGAGATCGGGGCCAGCGCGAGCGCCGCCACGTGCAGCACCCAGGCGACCAGCGCGACTGCAAACCCGATCGACCACCACTTCGACCGGAAGAGGGCCGCGGCGCTGGCGAGTGGCCGGCGCATGTCGATGTCGGGTGCCGCGACCGCGCCACGCTGCTTCCAAAGGAAGGCCAGGTTGGTCGCGAACGCGCAGCCAAGCGCGAGCAGTAGTCCGATTTGAACGGTCAAGAGATGGGGATGGGGGAGAAGACGCGCCTAATCCTTTGGCGCGTCTTTCTAGATTTCGGGCGCGTACCCTTCGAGCTTTACAAGCTCAGCTGGATTCTGGACGATGGTCTGGACGCTCGGCCTAGTACTACCCTCAGAACGTACGTTCGTCACACGCTCTTTGTGATCAAAGCAGACCAAAAACCGATTCTCTTCCTGGACGTGGACGGCGTGATCAGCCTGTTCGGGTTTCGTGAAGGCTACGGGCTCGCAGCCGGGAATGCGCCGTTCGAAAGCTGCCCGCCAGGTCGCCTGCATTCCATCAACGGCGTTCCGCACTACATATCCATGGCCTGCGCCGGGCACCTGGAGCGGCTTGCGACGCGCTACGAGCTGGTCTGGGCTACCGGGTGGGAGGAGACGGCGAATGACTACCTGCCGCACCTCCTGGGCCTTCCCGGCCACCTCCCCTACCTTAGCTTCGATGGAGGGGTCCGTGCCGGGGCCGCCCACTGGAAGATCGAGGCGATCAGCGACTATGCCGGCGACCGGCGGCCACTCGCCTGGATCGACGACAACGTGGACGAGTCGTGCCGCGTGTGGGCGGATGAACGCTCCGCCCCCACGCTGATCATCGAGACCGTCCGGCACGAGGGCATGCAGGACGAGCAACGTCGCGCTGCTGCTCGCCTGGGCCGACGAGCTCGCAGCGCGCCGTTAGGTCGGTCAGCTCTCCTCGGCCCCGTCCGCAGGAGCGGCCTGCGGGCTCGAGCCGTCGCCCTCGGCGAGGTCGAAGTCCGCGCCGAAGTCGTCGCCGAAGTCCGCCGAGATGTCCGCGCCCAGGCCCTCGAGGCCGTCCGCCTCGAGCCCGAGCTCGGCTGCGAGCTGCTCCTCGTCGAGCAGCCCCATATCGTCGGCGGACGGGCGCTCGACCGGCTCCGTCGGCTCGATCTCGAGCGTGCGGTAGTGCTTCAGGCCGGTCGCGGCGGGAATCAGCTTCCCGATGATCACGTTCTCCTTGAGGCCGAGCAGGCGGTCCACCTTGCCCTCGAGCGCTGCGTCCGTGAGGACCTTGGTCGTCTCCTGGAAGGAGGCCGCCGACAGGAACGAGTCCGTCGCTAGCGAGGCCTTCGTGATCCCGAGGATCACCTGCTCACCCACGGCCACGTCGCCGCTGGCCTTCTTGAGGTCCTCGTTGCGCCGCTTGAGCACGTGGCGGTCGACGAGCGAGCCCGGCAGGAAGTCGGTGTCGCCCTTCCGGTCGACCCGGAGGCGCTTCAGCATCTGCCTGACGATCAACTCGATGTGCTTGTCGTTGATGTCGACGCCCTGGGACTTGTAGACCTTCTGTACCTCGTCCACGAGGTAGCCCTCCGTGGCGTCGCGGCCGCGGATCTCGAGCAGCTCGGCCGGGTACAGCGAGCCCTCGTTCAGCTGCTGGCCGAGGGCGACCTTCTCGCCGTGCTCGACGAGCAGCCGCGTGCGCCGCGGGAACCGGAACAGGTGGTCCTCGCCCTTCTCGTCGAGGATCGTGATACGACGCTCCTTGTCGTCGTCCTCGACCGCCGCCGTCCCGGCCACGTCGGCCATCACCGCGACGCCCTTCGGCTTGCGCGCCTCGAACAGCTCGACGACGCGCGGAAGGCCGTGCGTGATGTCGGCGCCGGCGACGCCTCCGGTGTGGAACGTGCGCATCGTCAGCTGGGTCCCGGGCTCGCCGATCGACTGTGCCGCCACGATCCCGACCGCGTCGCCCATGTTGCTGAGCGCGCCGGTCGCGAGCGCGACTCCGTAACAGGTGCGGCACACGCCGGTCTCGGCCTCGCACTTGAGCACCGAGCGCACCGGCACGGTCGCGCCGGAGTCCGGGGGGAACGCGCTCGTGACCGTCTCGAACGTCTCGCCGTCGATGACCTCGTTCTTCTTCACGAGGTCCTTGCCGTCGGGAGAGGTGATCTTCTGCGCCGCGGCGCGGCCGAGGAGGTTGTCGTTCGGCCGCCCGTCCTGGTGGACCAGCATGTCGATGAAGCCACGCGTCTTGCAGTCGTCGAGCCGCACGATCACGTCCTGCGCGACGTCCACGAGCCGCCTCGTGAGGTAGCCCGAGTCCGCCGTGCGCAGCGCGGTGTCGGCAAGGCCCTTGCGGGCGCCGTGCGTGGAGATGAAGTACTCGAGCACGGTCAGGCCCTCCATGAAGTTGGCCTTGATCGGGCGCTCGATGATCTCGCCCTTCGGGTTGGCCATCAGACCGCGCATGCCGGCGAGCTGGCGGATCTGCTTGAACGATCCGCGCGCGCCGGAGTTGGCCATCATGTAGATCGGGTTCAGGCGGTCGAGGTTCCGCTCCATCGCGTAACCAACCTCGTCCGTGGCCTGGTTCCAGATGTCGACGACCTTCTCGTGGCGCTCCTCGAACGTGATCAGGCCCTGGTCGTACTGGTCGTGGACCACGCCGACCTCGCCCTCGTAGCGCTCGAGGATCTGCTCTTTGTCCGGCGGCGTGATCACGTCGTTCTTGGAGATCGTGATCCCGGCCTGGCTGGCGTAGTGGAAGCCCAGGTCCTTGAATGCGTCGAGCACGAGCGCGATCGAGGCGGCGCCGTAGCGGTCCACGAGCGCGGACACCAGCCGGCCGATCTCACGCTTCGTGAGGGTCTCGTTGATGTACTCGTAGGTGGCGAAGTCGAAGCCCTCGCCGAGCGTCTCGGCGAGCGCCCGCTCGATCTTGTCGTTGAACAGGATCCGGCCGACCGTGGTCGTGATGTGCTCCCCGACCTGCCGGCGGTAGATCGCGATGTCCTGGAGGCGCACCTGCTTGTCCTCGTAGGCCAGCTCCGCCTCCTGAGCGGTGCGGTACACGTGGGGCCGCGGCTTGACCGTGTTCGGGTCGATCTCGTCCAGCTCCGCGGCCGTGGGCCCATAGGTCAGGTAGTAGACCCCGAGCACCATGTCCTGCGTGGGCGTCGCGAGTGGCCCGCCGTGTGCCGGCGAGAGGATGTTGTTCGCGGAGAGCATCAGGATCCGCGCCTCGGCCTGCGACTCCGAGCTGAGCGGCACGTGAACCGCCATCTGGTCGCCGTCGAAGTCGGCGTTGAAGGCGTGGCAGACCATCGGGTGGATCTGGATCGCCTTGCCCTCGACCAGCACCGGCTCGAACGCCTGGATGCCCAGGCGGTGGAGCGTCGGCGCGCGGTTGAGCAGCACCGGGTGCTCGCGGATGACCTCCTCCAGCACGTCCCAGACCTCGGGGATCATCGACTCGACCATCTTCTTGGCGGCCTTGATGTTCTGGACGGCCTTGCGCTCGACGAGCCGCGCCATGATGAACGGCTTGAACAGCTCGAGCGCCATCAGCTTCGGCAGCCCGCACTGGTGCAGGCGCAGGTTCGGGCCGGCCACGATCACGGAACGACCTGAATAGTCGACCCGCTTGCCGAGCAGGTTCTGGCGGAACCGGCCCTGCTTGCCCTTCAGCATGTCGCTCAGCGACTTGAGCGCGCGGTTGCCGGGTCCCGTCACGGGGCGGCCACGCCGGCCGTTGTCGAACAGCGCGTCGACGGCCTCCTGCAGCATGCGCTTCTCGTTGTTGACGATGATCTCGGGCGCACCGAGGTCGAGCAGGCGCTTGAGGCGGTTGTTCCGGTTGATCACGCGCCGGTAGAGGTCGTTCAGGTCACTCGTGGCGAAGCGGCCGCCGTCGAGCTGAACCATCGGCCGCAGCTCCGGCGGGATCACCGGCACGGCCTCGAGCACCATCCACTCGGGGCGGTTCTTCGAGTTGAGGAACGCGGACACGACCTTGAGGCGCTTGATCGCCTTGTTCTGCTTCTGGCCCTTCGAGCTCTTGATCGTGAGCTCGAGCTCGGCTCCCTCGGCTTCGAGGTCGACCTGCTCCAGCAGGTCGCGAACAGCCTCGGCGCCCATGCCACCGCGGAAGTACTCGCCCCAGCCGAACGGCGAGCCGAAGCGCTCCTTCATCTCACGGAACAGCGCCTCGTCGGCGATCACGTCCTTGGGCTTCATCTCCTGGAACTTCCCCCAGGCCATCTGCATCCGCTCCTTGGCGTCGTCGATGTACGCCTCGGTGTCGTTGATGTCCTGGTCGAAGAGCTTGCGAAGGTCCTTCTCGAGCTTCTCGCGGTCGGCCTCGGAGAGCTTCTTGATGTTGATCTCGAGCGAGTCGGCCCAGAGGTGGTCCTCCTCGCTGAAGCCCGTCTGCTTGCCGCTCTGGAGGTACTCCAGCCTGCGCTCGAGCGACTCGCGCAGCTCGAGCAGGCGCTCCTCGCGCTCCGACTCGTAGCCGTCGACGACCTTCTTGACCTCCTTCTCGAGCTTCGCGAGATCCTTCTCGCGCGCCTCGTCGTCCACGTAGGACACGAACGAGGCGGCGAAGTAGAGGACCTTCTCGAGCTCCTTGGGAGCGATGTCGAGCAGGTAGCCGATCCGGCTCGGGACGCCCTTGAAGAACCAGATGTGCGAGACCGGCGCGGCCAGGTCGATGTGCCCCATGCGCTCACGGCGCACCTTGGAGCGCGTCACCTCCACGCCGCAGCGCTCGCAGACGATGCCCTTGTACCGGACGCGCTTGTACTTGCCGCAGTAGCACTCCCAGTCCTTCGTCGGACCGAAGATGCGCTCGCAGAAGAGACCGTCCTTCTCGGGCTTGAGCGTCCGGTAGTTGATGGTCTCCGGCTTTGTGACCTCGCCCGACGACCAGCTACGAATCTGCTTCGAAGAGGCGAGGCTGATCTCGATTGCGTCGAAGTTGTTGATGTCGATCAAGCTCTGTCCTTTGCTAATTCGGTACTTCGGATGTCAGATGTCAGATGGATGTCCCTGGCTGACATCTCATTCCTCTTCAACCGGCTCGGGCGCCGGCTCTTCGGCCTCTTTGGCCTCCAGCTCGTCGGCGGTCACCTCGGTCTCGGCCTCGTCGGCGGGGGTGTCCTTCGGCTGCTGGCCGTCCTTGCCCGCCGCGCGGACGCCGGAGAGGTCGATGCCGAGCTCCTCGGCCGCGCGCAGGAGGTCGTCCTCCTCCTCGCGGATCTCGATGTCCGTGCCCTCCTCGGAGATCACGTTGACGTCGAGCGAGAGGCTCTGCATCTCCTTCAGCAGCACCTTGAACGACTCCGGAATCGACGGCTCCGGGATGTTCTCGCCCTTGACGATCGCCTCGTAGGCCTTCACGCGGCCGACCGTGTCGTCGGACTTCACGGTGAGCATCTCCTGGAGCGTGTACGCGGCGCCATAGGCCTCCAGCGCCCACACCTCCATCTCGCCGAACCGCTGGCCGCCGAACTGCGCCTTGCCGCCCAGCGGCTGCTGGGTGACGAGCGAGTAGGGGCCGGTCGAGCGAGCGTGGATCTTGTCGTCGACGAGGTGGAGCAGCTTCAGGATGTACATGTAGCCGACCGTCACCTCTGACTCGTAGGGCTCGCCGGAGCGGCCGTCGTACAGCTGCACCTTGCCGGAGCAGCGGTCGCCGGCCCGGCGGCTCGTGTCCATGTCGAACTGGACGCGGCCCTCGGAGTTGTCCTCCTGCCACCGCACCAGCGCCTCGTCGACCTCCTCGACGCTTGCGCCGTCGAAGACCGGCGTCGCGACGAACACGCGGCCGCCGTTCCCCTGGGCCTCCTTGTATGCCGCAGAGCCGTCGTCGTACCAGCCCTGTGCGGCGACCCACCCGAGGTGGGTCTCCAGGATCTGGCCGACATTCATCCGGCTCGGGACGCCGAGCGGGTTCAGGATCACGTCGACGTGGGTGCCGTCCTCCATGAACGGCAAGTCCTCCTCGGGCACGATCTTCGAGATCACGCCCTTGTTGCCATGGCGGCCGGCGAGCTTGTCGCCCTCGGCGATCTTGCGCTTGCTCGCGACGTACACGCGCACCAGCTCGTTCACGCCGGGAGCGAGGTCGTCGCCCTTGTCGCGCTCGAACACCTTGACGTCGATCACGACCCCGCCCTCGCCGTGCGGCACCTTGAGGGACGTGTCGCGGACCTCGCGCGCCTTCTCCTTGAAGATCGCGCGGATCAGCTTCTCCTCGGCGGTCAGCTCCGTCTCGCCCTTCGGCGTGACCTTGCCGACGAGCAGATCCCCCGAGGCGACCTCGGCGCCGATCCTGACCACGCCACGCTCGTCGAGGTTGCGCAGCGACTCCTCGGAGCGGTTGGGAATGTCACGGGTGATCTCCTCGTCCCCGAGCTTGGTCGTGCGGGCGTCGATCTCGTACTCCTCGATGTGGATCGAGGTCAGCACGTCGTCCTTCACGAGCCGCTCCGAGATCACGATCGCGTCCTCGAAGTTGAACCCTTCCCAGGACATGAATGCGACCGACACGTTCTTGCCGAGCGCGAGCTCGCCGCCCGCGGTCGAGGAGCCGTCGGCGAGCACCTCGCCCTGCTTGACCCGGTCGCCGACCCGCACCAGCGGCCGCTGGTCGATCAGCGTGCCCTGGTTGGAGCGCATGAACTTGCGCAGCTCGTGATCGGCCTTGTCGACGACGATCCGCTCGGCGTCGACGTAGGTGACCTCGCCGGTGGTCTCGGAGACGACCACGTCGCCGGTGTCGATCGCCGCCCGGCGCTCCATGCCGGTCCCGATCAGCGGTGGGTCGGGCCGCAGGAGCGGCACAGCCTGGCGCTGCATGTTCGAGCCCATGAGGGCGCGGTTCGCGTCGTCGTGCTCGAGAAACGGGATCAACGCGGTCGCGACCGACCAGATCTGCGTCGGCGAGACATCCATCAGGTCCACATCGCGCGGCGCCACGGTGACGACAGCGCCGTCACGCGAGCGGCAGAACACGCCGGGGCCCTTGAGCTTGTTCGTTTTGGGGTCGATCTCCGCGTTCGCCTGCGCGATCACGTGCTCCTCTTCCTGAGTCGCGTCGAGCCGCACGATCTCATCTGTCACGACGCCGTCCCGGACGACCCGGTACGGAGTCGTCACGAAGCCGTACTCGGAGATCTCCGCGTAGGACGACAGCGACCCGATCAGGCCGATGTTCGGCCCCTCCGGGGTCTCGATCGGGCACATCCGGCCGTAGTGGGTCGGGTGCACGTCGCGGACCTCGATCGGAGCGCGCTCGCGGGTGAGCCCGCCCGCGCCCAGCGC
This sequence comes from Solirubrobacterales bacterium, assembly GCA_038326655.1. Classification (GTDB taxonomy): domain Bacteria; phylum Actinomycetota; class Thermoleophilia; order Solirubrobacterales; family JBBDJG01; genus JBBQKG01. The sequence continues at coordinate 9,774 of JBBQKG010000003.1, read as the reverse complement.
AGACAGGCGCCGGCGGTGGGTGAGGCCGGCCAGCGAGTTCGTCTGGTCCATGAACTGCGAGAGCTGGGAGGACCCGAAGAACTCCTTCATCGCGGCCACCACGGGCCGGATGTTGATGATCGTCTGCGGCGTGATCGTGTCCGCGTCCTCGGTCGTGAGGCGCTCGCGCACGACTCGCTCCATGCGATAGAGGCCGATCCGGAAGGCTTCCTGGATCAGCTCGCCGACGGTCCGCAGGCGGCGGTTGCCGAAGTGCTCGTACTCGTCGAGGTGGTCGTGGACCGGCTCGCGCGGCATCGTCACCGCCTCCGCGGCGTAGTCCTTGATCTCCTCGTCCTCGGGCAGCTCGAGCAGCCTGGGCAGGGACACGAGCTCCCGGACGAGCGAGATGATGTCGTCGTTCGTGAGGACCCGCGTGTCCAGGTCGATGTCGAGGCCGAGCCGTGAGTTCAGCTTGTACCGGCCGACCCGCGTGAGGTCGTAGCGCTTGGGGTCGAAAAACAGCGTGTTGAGCAGGTTCTTGGCCGCGTCGAGCGACGGCGGCTCACCGGGGCGCTGCTTCTTGAACAGCTCGATCAGCGCGCCCTCCTGCGTCTTCGTGTTTTCTGGGTCCGCGTCGATCGTGTGGCGGATGTAGACGGAGTTGTCGAAGAGCTTGAGGATCTCCTCGTCCGTCGCGATCCCGATCGCGCGCAGCAGCACGGTCACCGGCAGCTTCCGCTTCCGGTCGACGCGCACATAGACACGGCCCTTCTTGTCGATCTCGAGCTCGAGCCAGGAGCCACGGGCAGGCATCAGGTTCGCGATGAATACCTGTTTCTCGCGGTCCTTCGGCTCCATCACGTAAGCGCCCGGCGAGCGGACGAGCTGCGTTACGACGACGCGCTCGGTGCCGTTGATGATGAAGGTGCCCCAGTCGGTCATCCACGGGAAGTCGCCCATGAAGACCGTCTGCTCGCGGATCTCGCCGGTGTCGCGGTTCTGGAACGCGACTTTCACGTTCAGAGGCCGTGAGTAGATCAGGTCCTTCTCACGGCACTCCGCGATCGACGCCGGCGGGTCGTCGAACCACAGCTCGCCGAAGACCACGGCCAGGTTGCCGGTGTAGTCCTCGATCGGCGAGATGTCGTCGATCGTCTCGCGCAGCCCGCCCTTCTGTGGGTCGGTGAGCCACTCAAAGGAGCTGCGCTGGATGTCGATTAGGTTGGGTAGCTCAAGGGCATTCTCAAGGGTTGCAAAACTTCTGCGCTGACGTGGCAGGTCCACACGTGCCAAGAAGCGGCTCCTCTGGGGTCGGCTGGGGAAAGGCTGGGAAGGCGTTAAAAGGCGTTTTGGGCGAGACGACGGCCAAAACTACGCGCGACCGAACATAGTACCACAGGAGTAACCGACCTCCCGGCGGCAAGCCGCCGGTCGGGTCAGCTGAGGGATGCCCGGCACGCGTCTACGAGCTTACTTTATCTCTACCGAGCCGCCCGCCTCTTCGAGCTCCCCCTTGAGCTTGTCCGCCTCATCGCGGTCGAGGCCCTCCTTGACGGGCTTGGGCGCCTCGTCGACGAGCGCCTTCGCCTCCTTGAGGCCCAGGCCGGTCGCCGCCCTGACGACCTTGATGACCTGGATCTTCTTGTCACCGGGGCCCGTGAGGACCACGTCGAAAGCAGACTGCTCCTCCTCGGCACCCGCGCCGTCGCCGCTCGCGGCAGCCGCGGGGGCGGCCGCGGCAACCGCCGTGGCCGAAACGCCGAACTCCTCCTCGAGCGCCTTGATGCGCTCGGCGAGCTCCATCACCGAAATCGCCTTCAGCTCGTCGATCCACTCCTGTGTCGTAGACACGGCTACTCCGCCTCCTTCTCTGGTTCAGAATCTGTTGGCTCTTCGTCGCCACCCGGCTGCTCGTCGCCGCCGGCTTCTGCGGCGGGCGCCTGGTCGGCTGAAGCTTGCTCTGCTGCCGGGGCTTGCTCTGCTGCCGGCGCTTCCGGTGCGGGCGCCTCCGCGGCGCGCTTTTCCCGGACCTGGCCCAGGGCGATCGCGACACCCGAGAGCAACGCGCCGAGCCCGCGCACCAGGCCGGTCAGCGGCGACGCCACGATTCCCGCGAGCTGCGCGTTCAGCTGGTCACGGCCCGGCAGCCGCGCGAGGGTGCGGAGCTCGTCGACGCCGAGTGCGCGGCCGTCCAGCACGCCGCCCTTCAGCTCCAGCACCTGCTTCTGCCGCGAGAACGTGTCGAGCGCCTTCGCCGCGAGCGCAGGGTCGCCCTGGACGAAGGTGAGCGCCGTCGGCCCCTCCGCGACCAGCGCTTTGAGCGGATCCGCGCCGGCCTTGTCGGCAGCGCGAAGCGTGAGCGTGTTCTTCACGATCCGGAAGCTCGCACCGGCGTCGCGCAGATTCCGGCGAAGCTCGGCCGCCTGGGCCACGGTCAGGCCACGGTAGTCGACGGCGTAGATCGCCTCGGCGTCGCCGATCTGGGCGGCGATCTCCTCCACGACCTGCGTCTTTTGATCTCTCTTCATAGTTGGGCGCTGGAGTCTATAAATGAAAAACCCGCACGCAGGCGGGTTGGGAAAGCTCGGACTGCTTCCTCCATCCACCTGGGCCGGGCTTGTGCCTGGGCTGCCGACCGTCTGCGGTGCTGGAAAGTCTTGTCGCGCGATGGTAGCGCAGTACGGCTAGAGCGCTCCTTCCGCTACCGCCGCTTCCGCCGCCTGCTCGTCGAGCAGGTCACGTGTCTTGGTCGGGTCGACGTGAATGCCCGGACCCATCGTGGTGGCAAGCGTGACCGACTGGATGTAGCGACCCTTGGCGGCGGCTGGCCTCGCGCGCACGATCTCGTCGATCAGCGCAGCGTAGTTCTCGAGCAGCGCGCGCTCCTCGAAGTCGGCGCGGCCGATCACGAGGTGCACGATCCCGGTCCGGTCCGTGCGGTACTCGACACGGCCCGCCTTCGCCTGCTCGACAGCACGTCCCACCTCGTCGGTGACGGTGCCCACCTTCGGGTTCGGCATCTTGCCCTGCGGGCCGAGGATCCGGCCCAGGCGCGCCACCACCGGCATCATGTCCGGCGTCGCGATCGCCACGTCGAAGTCGGTCCAGCCACCGCTCACCCGCTCGGCGAGGTCATCGGCGCCCACCGCATCGGCGCCGGCGGTCTCCGCCTCCCGGGCCTTGTCGCCCTGGGCGAAGACGGCAACCCGGACGTCCTTACCCAGCCCGTTCGGCATCACCATCGTGCCTCGCACCTGCTGATCCGCGTGCCGGACGTTGACGCCAAGGCGGATGTGGACTTCAACGGCCTCCGGAAACTTCGCGGAATGCATGGACTTGACGGTCGAGACCGCCTCCCCCGGCGGATATTCCCGGGTGCGATCGATCCGCTCGCGAAGCTCGCGGTAGCGCTTGCTTCTCTTCATACGACATCAACTCCCATCGACCTGGCCGTGCCCTCGATGATCTTCATCGCTTGGTCCACGTCGTTCGCGTTCAGGTCTGGCATCTTGGTCTCGGCGATCTGACGGACCTGCTGGCGGCTGATCCTGCCGACCTTTTCCCGATTCGGCTCGCCCGAGCCCTTGTCGATCCCGATCGCCTGCTTGATCAGCACCGCGGCCGGCGGCGTCTTCGTGATGAAGGTGAACGACCGATCCTCGTAGACAGTGATCTCGACCGGGATGATCGTGCCGGCATCGCTCTGCGTCTGCGCGTTGAACGCCTTGCAGAACTCCATGATGTTCACACCGTGCTGGCCGAGCGCAGGCCCGACCGGCGGCGCCGGGTTCGCCGCGGCCGCGGGGATCTGCAGCTTGATCATCGTGAGGACTTTGCGGGCCATCAGCCTTCGATCCCGTTAGATCTTCTTGACCTGGTCATAGCCGACCTCGACCGGAGTTTCGCGGCCGAAGATCGACACCAGCACCTTGAGCTTCGCGGCATCCTCGTTGATCTCGGCGATCTCGCCCGAGAAGTCCGACAGCGGTCCCGAGATCACCTTCACGGACTCACCGATCGAGAACTGGGCACGCGTGCGCGGGCGCTCGGCGGTCTCGCGGTGTAGCAGCCGGTCGACCTCGGGCTGGCTCAGGGGTACTGGCTTGTCACGCGTTCCGACGAACCCCGTCACGCCAGGAGTGTTCTTCACCAGCGTCCATGTCTCGTCGTTCATGTCCATGTTCACGAGCACATAGCCGGGCATCGTCCGCTGCTCCTTCTGGATGCGCTGGCCGTTCTGCATCTCGGTTATCTGCTCGGTCGGCACGACCACCTGCCGCACCTTCGCCTGCTCGTCCATCGTTGCGACGCGGTGCTCGATGTTGTGCTTGACCTTGTTCTCGTGGCCTGAGTAGGTATTGATTACGTACCAGCGAAACATTCAGAGAATTGCCTTTACTAGTTTGCTGAAAATGAAGTCCCACCAGGCGAGATAGAGCCCCGCCACCAGGCAAAAGACGATCACCACGCCGGTCGCCTGCGTGACCTGCGTGCGGTCGGGCCACTGTACGCGGCGCAGCTCGGCCCATACCTGGATCATGAAGTTGATCAGACGACTGCGCTGTCGTGCTTCGCGCCTCCGCGGCTCGGGCTTGCGCTCTCGCCGTGGCGCGCCCCCTCGACCGGCCCCACCACCCCGGCGGCCGCCCTTGCCGCCGCGGCCGTCGCCGTCGTCCTCGGCCGCCTTGGGCTTGCGCTCTTTCCGTCGGGTCTCGGTCGCGCTGCGCGCCGGCGGGGCCTCCCGTGGCTCAGGTGCCTCGACCGGTCGCACGACCTCGTCGGAGGGCTCCGCCTCGAGACGCTCCGCGGCCTCGTCTACGTCTCCACCGGCCTCCTCGAGCGTGTCGCCCACCTCGTAGGCCTCCGCTTGCTGCACGACCGCCTGCTCGGCCGGGTTCGACGGTGGCTTCGGCCCGGTGGTGCCGGAAGCCTTGCGCTCCTCCTCGCGGCGCTTCGCCTGCCGCTGCTTGGCCTTTTGCCGGGTACGCGCCATTTATCCAGCGCGCGGCTAGCGCGTTTCCTTGTGCGGGGTGTGACGCCCGCACCACCGACAGTACTTGCGCATCTCGATCCGCTCCGGATCGTTGCGCCGGTTCTTGTCTGTCTGGTAGTTCCGCCGCTTGCATTCCTCGCAAGCCAGCGTCACCGCGATTCGGACTTCTCCGCGAGCCATTTACCTCTAAAGCGTGCCGGGGTTGCGCAGGCGACAAAAAACCGCGGCGCCCCGCGCGGTCGACGACAAGGATAGCGTGTCGGGCCCACGGCGGGACTTGCAAAGTCGGGCGCCGAAGAGGTATTAAGGGCACCATGGATGGCGCCCAGCGCGAGCCGGCGGCCTTGCAACCCGTGCGCCTTCGCATCCTCGTCGCCGACGAGGACGCAGGAACACTCGCGCACATAGCTGAGCTGGCCCGCAGCCTGGGGCATGAGGTGGTCGCCCACGAGTTGGCCGCAACAGGCGTTGCCCGCGCAGTGCGGGAGGAGTCGCCGGAGCTCGCCGTGATCGCGCTCCACGAGGACGCCGAGCATGCGCTCGACCTGATCCGTGAGGTCGTCGAGGAGGGCATCTGCCCTGTGATAGTCCAGGCGAATGGAGCCGACGCCGAGTTTGCGGCGCGCGCGGCGGAGTTCGGCGCCTATGCGCTCTCGACGCCGGCCGAGCCCGATGCGCTGCAGGCCTCGATCGAGATCGCAAAGCGGCGGTTCGAGGAACAGGGAGAGCTTTCGGAGGAGGTCGAGAGCCTCGAGGGGGCGCTGCGCCGGCGCGCGCTCGTGGAGCGCGCGAAGGGCATTCTCATGGAGCGGCATCAGCTCGGCGAACGGGCGGCCTTCGAGCTGCTTCGAAGCCGGGCGCGTGCGACCAACCGGACGGTCGTGAACGTCGCCGAGTCGGTGCTCGAGGGCCAGCCGCTGCCGCCTGGCGGCGCCGCCTGACGCCCGCCGGGCCGGCTCGAGTCCCACCAAGCGAAGCGCCCGGCAAGCCGGGCGCTTCGGGTTCTCTCTTCCGCCGCTTGCGCGGCGTGTCGCGAGGCTCCTCTTAAGGAACGAATACGCCCTGTCGGAGGAACGTCGACTCGTCGCCATCGCCGCAGGTCGGCGGGCAGCTCTCGTAGCCGGTGTTGTTGGGGCCGGCGTCGTCGACGGTGACTTCACCGAGCTCCCAGATCGCGCGCTTGCCCTCGACCAGCGTGCCGGGGACGATCGCGTCCGCAGTGGTGTTCAGGTTGCAAGTCGAACCCGACGTGGTGATCGTCGGCGTCGCGACGCAGTCGACCGGGAACTCGTACTTGATCGTCTGCATCGTGCCCGGCTCGGGACTCTCGGGCGAGTTCAGCTGGTCAGTGATCCTCAGGTCCGAGGTCACGAGCACCTTGCCGACGTAGTCTGTCAGCGCCGGGTTGTTCCGGACGTCGGCAAGGCTCACGATCAGCCTCACGTCAGCCTCGTCGGCCTCCGTCGCCGGGTTGCCGGCGATCACGATGTACCGGACCGAGCCGATGAAGTTGGCATTCGGGCCGCCGCCGCCGTTCGCGTCGGGGGTGCCCATCGTCAGCACGCTCGAGCGCTGCACAGGCGGTGCGCACGACGGGTAGGCGAGCGGTGCGCCGTGAACTCTGTTCCCCGCGGTGCACTCGGTGTACGAAGGCACCAGCGAGATCCGGGTCGGGGTCGCACCCTTCGGCCGCGCAAAGCCGGGCACGTCCCGGCGGCGCGACGACTGCACGCGGAGGTTGGTCCCATCCGAGCGCGTCCACACGACCACGCCGTTGCTGTCGACGTTCGGCCCTGCCGCGGCCTTCGGCTCGAAAGCGTCCTGTCCGGCCGGAGAAAGCGTCGAGATCGCGCCGAACACGCCACCCGCACCGGGCGAGCGAATCGCGGCCTGCACACGGAGCTTGGTGCCGTCCGTGCGCTCCCACGTAACGAGCGCGTTGCCACTGTTGTCCATCGAGACGTCCGGGGCGCTTGCGTCCTGACCGGCCGCCGAGACGGTCGTGGAGGCGCCGAAGCTACCGCCGGCCGGGCGGTAGGCCACCTGGATCCGAAGGTTGGTTCCGTCGGACCGCGTCCAAACTACAACGGCGTTTCCGGACGGGTCGACCGCGACCTGAGGCGAGGAAGCGCTCTGGAGCGGATCGGAGACCGTCTGAGGCGAGGACCAGGTGCCGCTCGGGGTGCGGTTGGCGGACTGGATCCTGAAGTTCGTGCCGTCGGATCTCGTCCAAACCGAGATCACGTTGCCGGAACCATCGACGGCGACCTGAGGCTCGAAGCCGTCCTGTCCCGGGTCTGAGATGTTGATGGCCGACAGGAATGTCGGCGTGGCCTGCGCGGCAGCAGGAATCACGAACAGTGCTGCTGCAAGCGCCAAGATGAAAAGCTGCAAGCGTGATGCGCTGCGAAACATGGTCAAAACTAACCCCTCCCGCGAAAAGAGAACCCCTGCACGACAGGCGCGATCGTAACACAGAAGCGCGGTCTAGGCGCTTTTTCTGTCATGACATAGATGTCAGGAGTTGGTTCTAGATGAGCAGGCGGCGGGTCGCGGCGCTCGCGGCGGTGGTGATCGTGCCGGTTGCGCTGCTCGCGATCGTGCTCTCGAGCCTGATCGACTCGGGGGACGGGGGATCGTCTCCTGAGCCCGTGCAGACCCAGACCACCGCCCCGAGGCCGTCGGGCAAGCGCCTCTCCCCGCCCGGCTCATCGGACTCGGGATCGGGCCGAACGCTCGGCAAGTCCGGCGGCGCCTCGCTCCAAGTGCTCGACAGGGGCTCCGTGCCGACCAGGCTCAGCGGCAAGGTGGGCTCCCAGGGCCCGATCAGCCTTGGCCAGCTTCAAGGCGCGCCAATCGTCCTCAACATATGGTCCTCCGACTGCACGCCGTGCCGGGCGGAGGCACGCACACTGCAATCCGAGTGGGAGCGCCTGGGGCCACGGGGCGTGCTCTTCCTCGGCCTGAACGTCGGGGACACGGCCGAAGCCGCCAAGCGCTTCCGGAAGGAGTACGACATCACGTATCCGTCGCTCGAGGAGAAGCGCGCCGAGACGGCCCGGGCCCTGGGCTCGACGGGCGTCCCCGAGACCTTCTTCGTCTCGAAGAGCGGCAAGGTGGTCGGCCACGTCGCCGGTGGCCTGATGCTGGCGCAGATCGAGCTCGGCGTGCGAGCGGCGCAGACCGGCCGGCAAACCGGCACAGACCAAGGCGGCGGCCGCGTGCCGCTTCCGTGAAAGGTGGCGCGCCGCTCGGTTCGGCTCAGCGAGAGGATTCGACCGATGAGCCCATCGCGGCAATCTCGCGGCGCGCGGCCAGATGCGAGAGCCCCTGCGCCTCGAGCTTGCGAACCCGGTTACGGGAGATGCCGAGCCGCTCGACCACCTGCTCGAGGGTTCGCGGGCGCTGATCGCCGGTGAGCCCGTAGCGCAGCTCGATCACGCGTCGCTCCTCCTCGGGCAGACCCTCGAGCGCCCCGCGAAGGGCCTCCTCCTGCAGACTCACCTCCACCTCTTCGGCGGGCTCCGTGCGATCGCTTTCGAGCAGCTCGCCAAAAGGTGTCTCGTGCCCCTCACCGACCGGCTTGTCGAGGCTCGTGACGGTGCGGGGGACCGACTTGACCTCGCGCACATGCTTGAGGGGGAGCTCCGCCGCCCGCGCGATCTCCTCCTCGGTCGGAGGGCGGCCCAGCCTGATCGCGAGGGCGTGCTCCGTGCGTGCGATGCGCCGCTCACGCTCCACTATGTAAACCGGCAGCCGAATCATCCGTGAGCCGTTCGCGATGCCGCGCTCGACGGCTTGCCTGATCCACCACGTGGCGTAGGTCGAGAACTTGTAGCCCCGCCGCCAGTCGAACTTCTCGGTCGCCCGGATCAGGCCAAGGATGCCCTCCTGGATGAGGTCGAGAAGCGCGAGCTCGTGCCCCTGGTAGCGCCGCGCGATCGAGACCACGAGCCGGAGGTTGGAGTTGATCATGCGGTGCTTCGCGTGGTTGTCCCCACGCTCGATCCGCTTCGCGAGGTCGATCTCCTCCGGTGCGTTCAGCAACGGGTAGCGGCGGACTTCCTGCAGGAACAGCTGCAGCGAATCGGTCGTGACGACTGCGAGGTCCTGGTTCGCGTACGAGACGTGCTCGGGCACGTCGCGGCCGCAGTCGTCGCTCAGCTCGATCCGGCGGGCCTGGGTCTCGTCGAAGAGCGCCTCGACGGCGTCCTCGTCGAGATCGAGCGCATCGACGAGCTGGCTCAGCCGCGACAGCTCGATGCAGCCGTTTTCCTCGCCTTCACTGAGGAACGCAGCGATCTGGGTCTGGCTGGTCATCTCCTGCACGCTTCCCACGGGTAGAAGCCTCCCTGGCCGGTCGTTGCTCTTACTTCCCCTTCAGCCCGGAAGCTATGCGGGAAGCTATGCGGGAATCAATCCTTTCGCGGCACAAAAAAGGACCGGGGCGCTTCCGAGCGCCCCGGTCCAGGCGAGCCTTGCGGCTCTCGGCGCGTTCTACGGAATGAAGATTCCCTGCACTCCGAAGAGGGTGTTGTCGGCGGTCGCTACCTGACCGTCGGCGCCACCGTCGCTGATCTGAATCTGCTGGATCTCGACGATCGCCCGCTGCGTGTCCTTCACCGCGCCAGGCACCGTCGCGTTAGCGGTGGTGTTGACGGTGCAAAGGCCACCCGTACCGGTGTCCGCCGTGTTCGCGCAGGTCGCGTTCACTGGGAACGGGATGTCCTGCACGGTGGCGGCCTCGTTCAGGCCGGGACCGTTGTAGTGGTCGGTGATCCGGATGATCGCGTTGCCCT
>JBBQKG010000002.1:0-171001 GCA_038326655.1 Solirubrobacterales bacterium | reverse complement strand
CCCGCGGGCGTGTTCAAGGTCGTCGAGGTGGAGAGCGGCGCGGCGGCCGGATGGGTCGGCTACTGGGACAAGACGTGGCGGGACGCGGAGGTCTACGAGGTCGGGTGGTCCGTGCTCCCGGCGTTCCAGGGCCGCGGGATCGCCGGTGCAGCGACCGCACAGGCGCTCGACGCCGCGCGGGCGGAGGGGTGCCACCCGTTCGCCCACGCGTTCCCCTCGGTCGAGAACGCGCCGTCGAACGCGATCTGCCGGAAGCTCGGCTTCGAGCTCCTCTGCGCGTGCGACTTCGGGTACCCGCCCGGGCAGCAGATGCGCTGCAACGACTGGCGCTTCGCCCTCGGGTGAGCGAGGCGGCCCTCAAGGGGCGCGCCAGTCCTCCACCGTCATCGCCCAGCGCTCGTGGTCGCGCCAGCGGCCGCCGATCTTGAGGTAGCGGGGCGAGAACCCCTCCTGCCGGAACCCGAGCCGGCGCAGGAGCGCCTTCGAGCGCTGGTTCGGGGGCTGGACATTCGCCTCGACGCGGTGGAGGCGAAGCTCCGTGAACGCGTGGCCCAGCAACCGGCCGACGCCCGCGCTGATGTAGCCGCGGCCGGCGTAGCCGCCGAGCGCATAGAAGCCGAGATAGGCATTGCGGAAGGTGCCGTGGAAGATCTGGCTGAGGTCGACCGCGCCCACGATCGCGTCATCGGACCGGCGGGCGATCAGGAATGCCTCGAAGTCCTGGTTGCTGTTGCGGCGGACCAGCGCCGCGAACGCGTGCCGGTCGCCGGGCGGCTCGACCCACGGCCGGTGAACGCTCCGGCTCGCGGCCACGAGCGCCAGAAACTCGTTCGCGTCTGCTGCGCTCGGCGCACGGAGGTAGACGTTCGGATCCTGCATGCCCAGGGGCATTCTCCATCGTGGTCCAGCTCCGGCACGCCCGCGGGCGCGATCAGCCGAACGTGAACGCGTACCCGGAGATGCCCGGCGAGGGGCGCAGGCCGAGCTCGTGGCGGCCGGCGCCGGGCAGATCGATCAGGCGGTAGAGCCGCTGGCCGCGGACCGTGGTGACGCCGCCGTGAACGTCGGCGCCGGCGAGGCGGGCCGGCACGGGCCGGCCGTCCAGCAGCACCTGCATGCGTCGTGGAACGCGGCCGCGCGATCCCAGCACGAGAAACACCCGGCGCGCGCCGAACTCCAGGTCCAGCGATGCGCCGCGCGCGGCGGTCGCCGCCTCGCCGTCGATCGACCAGACCCCGCCGAGTGCAAGGTGGCTCAGCGGGAGCCGGCCGCGGAACGCGGGATACCGGTGGGTCCCCTGCCTGACCCCCGCAGGCAACACCCGCTCGGAGCGATCGGCGCCGAGGTACGTCTCCGGCGTGCGGACATCGGCCGACGGAACCTCCACGCGCGCGCTCGCGCGGCCGCCCAGCGGCGCGTTTCGCGCCTCCTCCAGCAGCGACCGGATCGCCGCCTCGGTCTTGCCGTAGCCGCCTTCGCCGAAGTGCGTGTAGCGGACCTCGCCACGTGCGTCGATCAGGTACTTGGCGGGCCAGAACTGGTTGGCGTAGGCCGACCAGGTCCCATAGCCGTTGTCCTGAGCGACGGGATACTCGAGCCGGTTCTGGCGAATCGCCCCGCCGACGTTGCCGGCGTCCTTCTCGAAATCGAACTCCGGTGTGTGGACTCCGACCACGACGAGCCCGCGGTGCCGGTAGCGGGAGTACCACGCCTCGACATACGGCAGCGTCCGGATGCAGTTGATGCAGGTGTAGGTCCAGAAGTCGACCAGCACGACCTTGCCGCGCAGGCTGGCGAGGCTGAGCGGCCGTCCGCCAGGCGTGTTGAACCAGCGCTGGTTGTCGGTGAAGTCCGGTGCCCTGCCGAGCGCCGGCAGCGCCGATCGCGGTCCCGGCGCCGAGGCGGCCTGTGCGTTGGCGGAGTCGAAGCGCGAGCGGCCACGGATGCCCGCAAGCCGCCGTTCGACCGCACGCGAGGACTCGAGGCTCTTCGTCGGATTCACGATGACGCTCGGGAAGTGGTTGGCGAGCGCGGTCTGGAAACGAATGTCGAGGTTCAACGCCATCAGCACCGCGGTCGCGACGATCACCGTTCCGACCGCGCGCTGGAGCGCCGGCCCGCGCGCGACCGTGCGGATCCGCCCGGCCACGCGGCGGCCGCCAAGCGCCAGCGCCAGCAGCACCGCGGCCGACCCCAGGCTGTAGGAGGCGGCAAGCAGGACGATGCGTGCCGAGCCTCCCTCGACCACGCCAACCGAGACCACGGCCGCCAGGATCGGCCCGGCGCAGGGCGCGTACAGGAAGCCGAGCGCGGCGCCAACGAGCAGTCCCGACCAGAACCCGGCGCCCCGCGAACGGGGCCCGAGCTTGGCAAGGCGCGACAGCGGCGCCTCGATCCGGTCGCCGACCGCCGGCACGAGCAGCGCGAGGCCCGCGACGAACAGCACCGCGATCGCAATCTTCCGCTCGACGCCGTTCGCCACCCCGACCCCGTTGATCACCGATGCAAGGCCGGCGATCGTGATCGTGAACGTGACCGCGAGCCCCGTCACGATCCCCAGCGGCCGCCGCTTTCCGCCCACCGCGCTTGCCGAGAGCAGCGCCGGGAGCACCGGGAGCACGCACGGCGTCACGGCCGTGGCGGCGCCGGCGAGCGCGGCGAAGAGCATCAGCAGGAGCATCGAGCTCGATTCTGATCGGCGGAAGTTGCGGGCGTCTCAGTTGGGTTCGGTCGCACGCTCACTCCACCTCCCGTTAAGTGGGCGCACACGTTCGCAGCGTTACAGAGGGCCGATTCCCACGGAGACCTTGGCCGCAGGCTCCCGGCTTGGTTGCGCTGAGCGACGCGCGCGCAGGCGTGCGGATCACGGACAAGCTCGTGCGGACTGTTCGGTCTTCACGACCAAGGACGCGATCCTGCCCGGCATGCTCACGGAGGGAGCGCGCTCGATCTGGGAGCTGGCGCAGCTCACCGTCGACGACGGCGGAGCGGACGGCCTTGCAGCAACGCCCGACAACCAGCCTTTCGCGGTCCGGGGCATCTTTGTGCCCTGAGGGCCCGATGTCTTTCGGGCGCGGCGCTCACTGCTAGATTTGTCGAGCGCCGCGCAAGCGGCGACGCGCGGTGGGCGTAGCTCAGCTGGTAGAGCTCCTGGTTGTGGTCCAGGTGGTCGCGGGTTCAAGTCCCGTCGCTCACCCCTCGCGAAGCCCCTGCTCACGCGAGGGTTTCATGCTTCGGGACTGCGGGCGGCCCCGCCTGAGCACCTCCCCGCAGGTCAGGCACGGCTCGAGCACCAGAGCCATCCGGATGACCTACGAGGCGGGGCGATTCCCAGCCAATTTGTCGGCCATCTTCTTCAGTCCGAGCCGCATGCGGCCCTTGATGGTTCCGAGTGGCAACCCGAGGAGCTTCGTGATCTCGTTGTGCGAGAAACCGCCGAAGTAGGCCAACTCGATCACCTTGCGCTGATCCGGAGGCAGCGTGCCTGAGAGCCGCCCGCGCTTGCTGGGCCTCGGCCGCCCGAATGACCCGCCTGTCCGTCGCATCAGTGTCGTCGTCGGTCATGAGCTCGTCTATGTATTCGGTCGATAGGCGATCAGACGGACGCGTGCGCCGAAGCCGGTCGATGGCGCGGTTACGGACAATGCCCAGTACCCAGCCTCGCACGCTGCCCTGTTGACGGCGGTAGACGCTGTTGGTCTGCCAAAGGGATAGAAAGGCCTCCTGCACGACGTCCTCCGCCGTCGAGCGGCCCGATATGTGGCAGGCAAGCGAGAACGCAGCCCGGCAATGGCGGTCGTACAGGACTTCAAACGCTGTGGGATCGCCAGCTTGGGCGAGCCTCACCACCTCCTCGTCCGTGAGGAACATATGAAGTCTCGTCGGGGCGGTTTTCGGGCCACCCGCTTGCGAAAGGACCTTCATTGGCGCTGTCGAGCGGGGGACGTACCGAGCAGGTCCCGACTCCGCCCGCGAAACCAACCCTAGCCCTGATCACGCGGAAGCGTTCACAATTCGTCGAGCCAGCTGGGCGCTCACAGGACCAGCAAAGCCACCCGAGCAGCTTCAGCGGCTCCGGACGCTGCTCAGGAAAGCCGGGTGGTCGCGGGTTCGAGTCCGTCGCTCTGGCGACGAGCTAGTGGCTCTGACGAACGCACTTCCCATAGGCGTTGCCTCCACCGCCGTACCGGCTGGCGAACTCGCTGCCCAAGAATGCCTGCACGACATATGCAACCGCCGATGCGTCAAACGCGATCAGAGCGCCAGCGATACCGAGGCGGCGAAGCACCCGCGAACCCATGATCCTCTCTCAGATCCGTTGGAACTGCCGGGCTATCCGAAGGCTGTTCTCCCGCCCAGACCCTGGTCGAATCGGCCGGTCGATCAAATGGGCGGGCACCGCGTGAACGGCCCAGGCCCCGAACTCGACGTCCGACGGGGCAATTAGCGTCGATCCTCCGTTCTCAAACGAGGAGGAGCTTTCATGAACAAGGCCGAGTTCGTCGAGCAGGTAGCCGAGAAGACGGAACTCAGTCGCCGTGAGGCCGAGGCCGCGGTCGACGCCACGCTCAAAACGATCGAGGAGCAGCTTGCCAGCGGCGCCGAGATCACCCTCACCGGTTTTGGCAAGTTCCACGTAGCCGACCGGAGCGCACGCCAGGGCCGCAACCCGCAGACCGGCGCCACGATCGAGATCAAGGCGTCCCGAGTTCCGCGCTTCAGCGCCGGCTCGAAGCTCAAGCAGGTCGTCAACACCTAGACCTGGTCCTGTCGCCGGCCAAGCCCGCACCGCGGGCTTGGCCGGTCGAGCGATCTATTCCGGCCGCGCCTCGATCGTAGGCGGCTTGGCAGGCCGCCTTGCGGCGCTCTTCCGGGCGCGAGGTCGGGGTGGCTGCGCCAGCTTCACGAGCTCCGACATGCCCTCCTCGATCCCGTCGCACAGGACGGCCACGTCGCCCGCCGTGTCGTAATCACCGGTGACGCCGAAGTTCAGCGCGCCGTCATACGAGAAGATCGCGACTCCGACTCGGATGTGGCCGCCGAGCGGCACGTAGGGGAAGGCTTCGAGCAGCCGGCGCCCTGCCGCGTACAGCGAGTATTGAGGTCCCGGCACGTTGGTCGTGACCGTGTTCACGTTGCGCTGCGGCACGCGCGTCGCGACGCGCTCGCCGAGCGCGAGCAGCATCGGCGGCGCAAACCCCGAGAGCGACGTCAGCACCTCCCCGGCCACTGCCTGCTTCGACTCCTTCAGGCCCTCCATCTGCGCACGGATCGATTCCAGTCGTTCCCTCGGGTCCTCGATTCCCACGGGCAGCTCGGCGAACATCGCCGACACGCGATTGTTGTAGGTGCCGCGCTCGCCCGGCGAGCGCACCGAAACGGGCACCATCGTGCGCACCACACGGTCGATCGACTCGCCGCGGGAAAGCAGCAGCCGGCGAAAGCCGTTGGTGATGCAGGCCAGGACGACGTCGTTCACAGTGCCGCCGAGCGCGGCCCGCACGGCTTTGACGTCGGATAGCTGGGACCGGGCCCAACCCCAGCGCCGGTGCGGGCCGATCGGCCCGTTGAGGGAAGAGGGCGGGGTGCGGCGGACCAGGCCACGCATGCCGATCAGGCCCCGCGTCGTGTCGCGCACGACTCCGGCGAACTGCCGCGGAGCACGCAGGGCCGCGCGCGCGGCTCGAAAGCCCTCGTACGGGCTGACCGTCCGCTCCACGATCGCGTCGCCCAAGAGCCGGATGCCGCCCGGAGCGCGCTCCGGCACCCAGTCGTCACGGCCGGCAGGCTCCGAGGCCCGCTCACGATCCAGGATCACCGTCAGCAGGTCGGTCCCGGACACGCCGTCGACCATGCAGTGGTGAACCTTCGAGACCAGCGCCCACTGCCCCTTGCCGAGGCCCTCGGCGATCCACATCTCCCACAGCGGCTTGGCGCGGTCGAGATGCTGGGACATGATCCTCCCGACGAGGTTGCGAAGCTCCGCTTCGCCGCCGGGCGCCGGCAGCGCGGTGCGACGCACGTGGTACTCGAGGTTGAAGTGGCGATCGTCGACCCAGACGGGCCGGCCCATCGCGAGCGGCACGAAGCGCACCACCTGCCGGTATCGCGGCACGAGCGCGAGCTTGCTACCGATCATCGCGCGGATCTCCTCGTGCGGGGGCGGCGGCCCCTCGAAGATCGCCACCGAGCCGATGTGCAGTTGGGTCACGTCGTCTTCGAGGTGCAAGAACGACGCGTCCAGCGGGCTCATTCGGTGCATCGGTGCCTCTCCTCCGGTCGTCCGGCTGCTTTGCAGGACTGATCAAATCACGGAACGCTCAGAACCCACAGCCCACGAGTGATGCCGGCCCGGTAGGTTGACCTAATGGCAACCGCCGGCGACAGCCTCATCGAGCGCTTCTACGGCGCCTTCGCCGCACGGGACGGCGCTGCGATGGCGGCCTGCTACGCACCCGACGCGCAATTCGCCGACCCCGTCTTTCCAGACCTTCGTGGCGCGGAGGCGGGCGCGATGTGGCGGATGCTGACCGGACGAGCGACGGACCTGCGGGTCGAACTGCTCGACCACGAGGCGACCGACGACGCCGGCACGGCTCACTGGCGCGCCCACTACACCTTCACGCAGACCGGCCGACCGGTCGTGAACGACGTGCACGCGTCGTTTCGCTTCGACGACGGGCTGATCGCCGAGCACCGCGACGACTTCGACTTCTACCGGTGGTCCCGCCAGGCGCTGGGGACGCGTGGCCTCTTGCTGGGGTGGACGCCGCTGGTCAAATCGGCGGTCCGGCGGCGTGCCCGCGCGGGCCTGGACGAGTTCCTGGAGCAGGACGCGAAGGCATGATCCTGGTGATCGGGCGGGTCGAGTGCGGCCCTGAGCGGCGCGACGAGCTGGTCGCGCTGCTCGAGCAGATGCAGACCGACTCGCGCCTCGAGCCGGGGTGCCTGCGCTACGGGTTCTTCGCCGCGGTCGAGGACCCGGTCGCGTTCGTGGCGGTCGAGGAGTGGGCCGACCGCGAAGCGCTCGACCGTCACTTCGCCGAGCCGCACCTGCACGAGTTCTCGCACCGGCTGCTCGAGCTGGTCTCGTCCCGGCCCGAGGTGGCGATCCACCAGGTCGCGGACACCTCCGCGTATCCCGGATAGCAGCGCTGGAGCCGCGCCGGCGGCGTTTTTGTGCCTAAAGCAACGCGCGATCTGATCCGATGATCTAAGGATGCGATCAAAGTCGTGCCGGCTCGCCGCGCTCACGGCCGCCGTGGCCGCGGCGCTCGTGATCGCGTCTTGCGGAGCCGAGCCGGCCCCGCGGGCACGGGGTTCCGCGACGCGTGTGACCGAGCGGGACTTCAAGATCTCCGTGCCGGCAACCCTTGCGGCGGGGAAGCACGTCCTCGCGGTCTGGAACAAGGGACCGGTCGACCACGAGTTGATCGTGGTGCGCGCCAGGGACAGTCACCTGCCCTTGCGCCATGACGGCCTGACGGTGAACGAGGACGCCGTCGAGGCGGCCACCGCCGGCACGCTCGAGCCCGGCCTTCCAGGCCGGACCAGAGAGCTCCGCGTGAGCCTGCGGCCCGGGCGTTACGAGTTCTTCTGCAACATGACCGGCCACTACCTCGGAGGCATGCACAAAGAAGTGGTGGTCCGCTAAGGCGATGCGCGGCGGCCCGGCATTCAGTCCGTTTGCGGCGCGCGGGCGCCGCGCGATCGGCGCGATCCTGGTCACGTTCGCCCTGTTCTCCACGCTCAGCGTGGTGCTGTCGATCCGTGCGACCTCGCGCTCCAAGCACCGCGCAACCGTGGTCGAGATCGCCGGCAGGCAGCGCACGCTCGCCGAGCGCTACGTCAACGAGGTGATGCTGGTGCGCCAGGGCAGGCAGGCCGACCCGCGCTACACGGCTTCACTGCTCACCACGAGCGCGCGCGTGCTGCTCGAAGGCGGCGAGGTGCCCGGCGTCAACGGCGACGACGACGAGACCACGATCTCGCCGGCATCCGGATCGCCGGTGCGAGCTCAGCTCAAGCAACAGCGGCGGCTCGTCGCCGACCTCACCACCGCCGGCACCGCCATGCTGGCCGGCGACGTCAGGAAGCGCCCGTCGATGACGGCCGATGAACGCATCGCCGTATCCGATCCTGTCAGGCGGCTGCGCGTCCTTGCCGCGCTGACCTCGAACGTCTCGCTCAACGCGGCCCGGTCGATGGCCACCCGCGCCGATCGCAACATCACCGACCTGATCCGCACACAGGTGGCGCTCGGGATCGCCGGATTGCTCGCCTCGCTGCTGCTCGGCTGGGGACTGGTCGGGGCGACGCGGCGCCAGACCGCTCACTTCCGGAGCCTCGTCACCTCCTCGACGGACCTCGTGCTCGTGTTCGGAGCGAGGGCCTGCCGCTACGTCAGCCACTCGGTCGCCAGCATGGTGGGCCGCGAAGAGCACGACCTGCTGGGCCAGGGCATTGCCCGCTTCGTCCATCCAGACGACCAGGCGTTCGTGCAGAGCGCGTCGGCGCAGGCCGAGCCACACGAGGTGGTGTTCCGGATGCGGAACCGCTTCGGCGAATGGCGATCGCTCGAGGCGCACGTGACCGACCTGCGGCACGACCGGTTGATCCGGGGAATCGTCCTCAACGCCAGGGACGTGACGGAGCGCATCCGCCTGGAGGAAGAGCTGACCCATCAGGCCTTCCACGACGGCCTCACCGATCTCCCCAACCGGGCCCTGTTCCGTGACCGGCTCGATCAGGCGCTTGCGCGCTCGGCCCGGTCACGTGAGGTGCTGGCGGTCCTGCTGATCGACCTGGACGGTTTCAAGCAGGTCAACGACAGCCTCGGCCACGACGCAGGAGACAGCCTGCTGAAGCTGGTGGCGGAACGGTTCTGCGACGTGATGCGGCCGAGCGACACGCTCGCCCGCCTCGGCGGCGACGAGTTCGCCCTGCTGCTCGAGGGCGCCAACGAGCAAGGCGCGATCGGAATTGCGCGGCGCCTGGCCGAGCGGCTGTCCGAGCCCCTCAACGTGGCGGGGCGCGAGTTCGCCCTCAGCGCCAGCACCGGGATCGTCCTGCACCCGGGCGGCGCTGGCAGCAGAGAGGAACTGGTCCGCCATGCGGACGTCGCGATGTACGCGGCCAAGGAGGGCGGCCGCGCTCGCCACGAGGTCTTCAGCTACGACATGGCGCGCGAGTTCGGCGAGGTGCTCGGGCTCGAGCACGAATTGCGCCTTGGCCTCGAGCGTCGCGAGTTCAGCGTCCATTACCAGCCCGAGGTGTCCCTCGACGGCGCCGGCATCGTGGGCGCGGAGGCGCTGCTGCGATGGGCCTCGCCGGCTCGCGGCAACGTCCTGCCCGACCGGTTCATCCCGGTCGCGGAGGCCACCGGGATGATCCTCCCGCTCGGTGAGTTCGTCCTGCGCGAGGCGTGCACGCAGGCGGCCGAGTGGCGCGACGCGGGGGTGCTCCCCGATCCGTTCGTGATGTGGGTCAACCTGTCCGGCAAGCAGCTCTCGGCGGGTGGCGTGAGCGCGCTCGTCTACCGGACGCTCGAGGAGACCGGCTTGTCGCCGGGCAGTCTGGGGCTCGAGGTGACCGAGACCGCGATCGTGGTCGAGGGGCCGGTCGGCGACCGGTCCCGCGCGGAGCTTGCCGAGCTGCACGACCGGGGCGTGCGGATCGCGATCGACGACTTCGGCACCGGGGTCTCGTCGCTCGGGCAGCTGAGGCGGTTCCCGGTCGACATGATCAAGGTTGACCGCTCTTTCATCCAGGGCGTCGAGCACGACGCAAAGGATGCGGCGATTGCCGCAAATATCGTCAGCCTCGCCCACGCGCTCGGCCTGGTGGCGATCGCAGAGGGCATCGAGTCGGACGGCCAGCTCGCCTCGATGCGGGCGCTGGATTGCGACTTCGCGCAGGGCTTCCTGTTCGCGGACCCCGTACCCGGCGAGGAGATGAAGAAGCTCTTTGCCGTCAAGGACGCCCTTGACGCTCCGCGGGCCGGGGCCGCGGCGGCTTGAGCAAGCCGCCCCTGGCTCGCACTCCACATTTTGCTCGACATCTCCCCCGCAGTTCAACGAGAATGGCCTTCTTGGCTCGGACGGCGCAACGCTGTCCCGGGAATCGCAGCCGCACACCCATGGAGGGGATATGAGAAGAGTGCTCGTTCTGTCGGCGACGGTGGTGGCTGGCGTACTCGCAGGCGCCTCACCGGCAGCCGCACATGGCAAGAGAGTCTGCAACGGCGATCTCAGCGGGGTGACGATCAACGGGAACGTCACGGTTCCGGCAGGGGGTGCCTGTCATCTGACCGGCTCGACGGTCCGCGGTGACGTGAAGGCGCTCGGCGGCGCCTACTTCCAGGCCACCGATACGACCGTCCGCGGCGATGTCAAGGGCAGCAGGGCACGGACGCTGCTGATCGATGGCGGCTCGACGGTGCGCGGTCACATCACCACGGATCGCACCGACAAGGTCTTCATCTTCGCCAGCACGATCGGCGGGCGCATCGACGTCCAGCGAGCGAATCAAAAGGTGAACGTTTGCGGCAACACCGTGCGGGGCGACATCGTCGTGAAGCGCAGCACCAGGGACATCCTCGTCGGCGACCCGCTCGCGGTCGATTGCCCCGGCAACGTGGTCAGGCGCGGCGACGTCGAGATCGAGGACAACGTCGTCGACGTCGAGCTCGTCGTCCGCGGCAACACGATCAGCCGAGGCGACCTCGACTTCAAGCGAAACAGCGGCCCCGCGGCGAAGTTCGTCGAAGGCAACGCCGGCGGCGGCCGGCTCGACTGCAGGGGCAACGATCAGCCCTTCACGGCTGCGCAGAACACCGGCTGGGACAGAGTCCTCGGCCAGTGCAAGCCGTAGGCGCCTAGGAAGACCGAATCGGCCGCGGGGCGCGCTGCACGCGCGTCCTGTGGCCGTCTCGCCCGCTGGTCCGCAGCTTCAGCGCAAGCGTGGGGCACGCCGCGGCGGCTCGGCGCGCGTGCTCGACCAGCTCGTCCGGTAGGGGCCGCTCGTCCACGATCGGATAGCCCCACTCGTCCAGCACGATGCCCTCCGGGAAGAGCTCGGCGCACAGGCCGTGCGCCTCGCATGCGATCGGGTTCACGTGCAGCTCGACGCTCATGCCGCCCGCGCGATCGGCGAGCTTGCCGGAATCGGGAGCACCGACGGCCGGGAGCAGCGGGAGCAGCGCCCGCCGCGGCCGTGGTCGGCGAACTCGCGGGCAAAAACGTTGAGCGCGCTCGTGACGAAGCTGATCGCCCCGTCGGGGTGATGGCACGCTCCCCGTCCGGGGACGATCGCGCGCCAGCGCTCGAGGTCCGCCGCGACGGCGGCGTATGGGGCTCCACGCGCGACGCTGGCGAGTGCGCCCGCAACCGCGTCCAGGCCGTTCACGCAGGGCCCGCACTGACCGGCCGACTCACGTGCCAGGTATGCCGCAACGCGTGCGGTCTCGGCCACCGGGCAGGCGCTTTGGGGGAGCAGCGCCACCGCGCCGAGGCCGAGGTCGGTTCCGGCCTGCTCGGGGTCCTCTACCCACGACCCGAAAAACCCGCCCACGAGCAGCGCTCGGATCGGCTCGGTTGCGCCGCCGGCGGCAGCAATCGCGTCGGCGAGCGGAGCGCCGAGCTCCAACTCGTAGACGCCCGGCTTCTCGACGGCGCCCGAGAGCGTGAGCAAGGCGGTGCCGGGATCCTCCGGAGTGCCGGCCGACCGGAACCATTGGGCGCCGTGGCGCGCGATCAGCGCCACCTGCGCCAGCGTCTCGACGTTCTGCACCAGCGTCGGACGGCGCGCGACACCGCGCTCGTACGGCCGGGGCGGGATAAAGGTGGGCTTCGCCGGTCCGCCGTTGAGGAACCGTACGAGCGCGCTCTCCTCGCCCGCCAGGTAGGTCGCCGGGGTCGCCACGAGGCGTGCGACCACCGGAAGCTCCCCGGCCGCGTCCCGCTCGGCGACCGCGCGCTCGACGGCCTCCCATGCGCGGACCGCGCTCTCGCGGATGCAGAGCACCACCTCGTCCGCGTGCACGGCGCGCGCGGCGAGCACAGCGCCGTCGAGCACGAGGTGCGGAGCATTTGCGAGCAGGCGGCTGTCCTTGGCGCTCATCGGCTCGCCCTCGGCAGCGTTCGCGACCACGATCGCGCTGCGGTTGGAGGCGGCGACCGCGTGCAGCTTACGAGCGGTCGGGAAGGCGGCGCCGCCCCGGCCCCTCAGCCCAGCCCCTTCGACGGCGTCGATCAGCGCCTCCCCGCTCATGTCCGGCAGCTCGCCGTGAACGGAGAGGTGATCGCCAAGCGTGGCCGCGGGACCGGCGGTGAGCCGGCGGATCGCGGGCCTCGGCACGGTGAGCGTCACTGTGACACCGTCGCTTGCCGGGGTTGCTGTTGCTCGCCCGAGGTAGTCCCGCCCAGGCGCGTCCAGGTCGCCGCCAGCACGCCCGAGGCGCAGACCCCGGCGATGGCGAGCATCCACGTCGAGCGGTTGTCGGTGCCGACGCCCAGCGAGTGCACGAGCGCCACCGGCCACGCGGCGTAGGCGAGCCAGTGCACGATCCGCCACGCCCGGTGCCCGAGGTGCACGCGCAGCGCGCTCGTGAGCGCGATCGCCAACAGCATGTCGAACGCGAGCGCGCCGAGCCCCACCCACACCGGGCGGTAGCTCGATCCGAACGGGACGATCGCGTCGACAAGCCGGATCGGGACGAAGCTGTCCATCACGATGGTCGCCACGTGGGTCGCGAGCACGCACAGCACCAGCAGCGACAGGTTGCGGTGGAGCGCGTCCAGCACGAAGCGGGGCCAGCGACTGCTGCTCCACCGCTGTTGATCGATGATCCCGAGCACGACCGTGGCGGTCAGCAAAATCAACGTGACCACGCCGGTCCCGCGGCTGAGGTACCAGATCGCTCTGCCGTCCGTCATCGGGGCTCGGGCCACCCTGCGACGCGCAGCACCGAGCCGTCCCGGCGCACGAGGCGCGCCGGAAGCCCGCTCGACTCCAGCCAGGCGGGGGCGGTCCCGCCGCGGACGATCGCGGCCGTGCTCGCCGTGTTTGCGTCGACGCACGTGGCCGCGGCCACGCTCACCGTCCGCCACACGACTTCCGCGGGCCGGCCGGTTCCCGGATCGAAGACATGGTGAAGCTCGCCTGCGGGGCTTGCCCACCTGCGCGTCGTGGTGCTCGAGGTGGCGAGGCCGCCGCAGGCGGTCATCACCGTCTGGCCGGGCGCCTCGGGGCCGGCGGCGTGGTCGTCGGTGACGCGCACGCGCCACCCGCCGGGCGGCGCCTCGCCTGCCACCGCGATGTCGCCACCGAGGTTCACGAGCACCCCTCCGGGGAGGGCGGCGGCCACGCGCGCGGCGGCGCGGTCGGCCGCGAGCGCCTTGGCCGTTGCGCCGAAGTCGAGCTCGACGCCCGGGGGAACCCTCACGCGTGCGCCGGAGACGTCTCTCTCCACGGCCTGCCAACCCGGCGTGGTCACGACCCGTACCCGCGCCGGGGGCGCATCGCGGACGAGCTCGAAGTCGCGGTCGTACCCCGCCAGGCGCAGGGCGCGGCCGATCGTGGGGTCGACGTCGCCGTCGGTCAGGCGGGCGGCTCGCAGGGCCGCGTCGAGGGCATCGAGGAAGAGCGCGCCGACGGGGGTCCACGTGCCGCCCGCCCGGTTCACGCCCATCAGCTCGGAATCCTCGCGGAAGCGGCTGCAGGCCACGTCGATCTCGCCGAGCAGCTGGGCCACGATCGCCTGCGCGTCCTCGAGGTGCGCCGGCTCGGTGACCAGCACACAGGCGCGCGTCCCGAGCGCCCGCCACGAGGCCGAAGCCTGGGCAGCCGGCACGGCCACGGCCGGCGCGGTCACGAGCCCCCGGAGACCGAGCCGCCGCTGCTGCTGGAGGGCGCGGGCGCCTGCGAGGGCGCCTGAAGCGCCGAGCCGTTGTCGGAAGGCGACTGCGCGGTGCCCGTGCCGGAAGAGGAAGAGGAAGCGGACGAGGACGCAGAGGGCGTGGGCGTGGACGTGGCGTGCCGCGCCTTCGTCTGTGTCTTTGCCTGCGCCTTCGTGTGTCCCGGCCGCGCCTGCGCCGCGACTTCCGAGATCACGCCTGTGAGCGCGAGTGTCCCGGCCAGGGCCCAGCCTGTCAGACGCGAGATCTTTTTCAGGCCGGCGTCACGCCGGGCCTGCGCGCGGGCCGGCTGCGACTGCGGATCGGTCGTGGGCCGCTCTGCCATGAGGCCATCTTCGACTACCAATCTGAAGGGCCACTAAGCGGCGCTTAAGAGTGCTTTAAGAGGTCTCGCGGAATAGTTGCGACCGGCAAGCCGCTGCGATTAGGGTGAAGCCATTGTTCCCGAACCGGCATGGATGCCGGGCCGGGCGTGTTCTGTGGGCGCCCGGGAAGGAGTCTCGATGGCTATCCTGGCCCCGCGCTCAGCGCTGAGCGCCTGCATCCGCGCTGCCGTGATGCTCGCTGCCGCCGCGCTGCTTGCCGCCGTTGCCCCTTCCGGCGCGCGCGCCGCCACGGTCGTGTCGTTCACGTTCGACGATGGCATCGCAAGCCAGACCATCGCGGGGTCGAGCCTCGCCGCGCACGGCATGCGGGGGACCTTCTTCATCAACAGCGGCAACGTCGGATCGAGCTCCTACTTCATGACGTGGTCGCAGGTCGACGCGCTCGCCGACGCCGGCAATGAGATCGCGGGCCACACCGTGGACCACAAGCGGCTCACGGACCTGACGGCAGACCAGCAGCACCACGAGATCTGCGACGACGCCGCGACGCTTCGCGGCCGCGGCTACACGATCACCGACTTCGCCTATCCCTACGGCGCCGGCAGCACGAGCGCACCGGTGCGACAGGCGCTTCTGGACTGCGGCTATCTCTCGGCGCGCAAGTTCGGCGACCTCTACAGCAGCGGCTGCACGGATCCGAGCTGTCCGTACACGGAGAGCATTCCGCCCCGCGACCCCTACGGGATCAGGACACCCGAGTGGTATCCGGGCGAGTACACGCTGTCCGACCTCGAGGGCTTCGTGACTCAGGCCGAGATCCACGGGGGCGGCTGGGTGCCGCTGGTCTTGCACGACATCTGCAACCAGTGCGCGGACTCCTCCGTGAGCTCCGCCACGATGAACGCTTTCCTCGACTGGCTCCAGGCGCGCGCCTCGAGCGGCACCGTCGTGGAGACGGTCAGCGCCGCGCTCGGCGGTCCCCCGCCGCCTCCGCCGGCGGACAAGACCGCGCCGGCGACCACGGCGACCTGCAACGCGACCGCCTGCTCGACCGGCTGGTACAAGCAGGCCGTCAACCTCACCCTCGCCGCGACCGACACGGGCGGATCTGGTGTCGCCGCAACGCGCTACACGACCGACGGGTCCACGCCCACGGCGGCCAGCCGGGTGTACTCGGTGCCCCTCACGGTCTCGCAGCCGACCACCGTCAAGTACCGCTCGTGGGACGGCGCCGGCAACGTCGAGGCGGTGCGCAGCGTGACCCTGGGGGTCGACACGGTTCCGCCCTCGGTCGCGATCACCAGCCCCGTGAACGGCGCCACGATCACGGCCAGGCAGGTGACGGTCACGGCGGGTGCCACCGACACGTTCTCGGGTGCGAAGATCGTCGACTTCTACGTCGCCGGCACGAAGCTCGGCACGGACGGCCTGGCGCCCTTCTCGACCGGCTGGAAGACGCAGAAGGGGCAGCACACGATCACCGCGGTGGCGATCGACGCGGCCGGGAACACGGGCGCGGTGTCGGCGCCGGTCACCGTGACCGTCAAATAGCGAAAGCGGTCAGACCGCGACCAGCTCGCGGTCGCGCACCACGGTCGTCGCGCCAGCGCCGGGGCTGAGCGTGATGCTGCGCCTCCGGCTGAACTCGAGACCGTCCCCAGCGAGCCCGATCTCGTTGCGGGAGAGCACCGCCCGGAGCACGAGCTTCATCTCCAGCAGCGCGAAGCTCGCGCCGAGGCAGCGCCTGCGGCCGCCGCCGAAGGGGATCCAGGTGTAGGTGCCGGGCGTCTCCTCGAGGAAACGCTCCGGGCGAAAGGCGTACGGGTCGCGGTAGATCTCGGGATCGTGGTGCACCAGGTACGCGTTCGCGACGAGGCAGGCGCCGGGCGGGTAGGTCCAGCCGCCGACCTCGATCGTCTGCTTCACGAGTCGCGGCGCCGCATTGGGAAGCACCGGACGCCGGCGAAGCGTCTCCTGCACGGTGGCCGTGAGGTACTCGTCGTCGTTGTCGCGCTCGATCTCGTTGACGAGCCGCGCGAGCACGGCGGGCTCGCGAGCGAGGCGCTCGAACGCCCAGGCGAGCTCGGACGCGGTCGTCTCGTGACCGGCGACCAGCAGCGTCATCAGCTTGTCCCGGAGCTCCTGCGGCGACATCGGCGACCCGTCCTCGTGACGCGCCCCGAGCAGCATCGACAGCACGTCGTTGCCGGCGTCGGGCTCCGCATGCTGCCTCCGTTCCTCGATCACGTCGAAGATCATTGCGTCGGCCTCGTCGCGAAGCCGGAGGAAGCGGCCCCACGGCGTCAGCTTCCCGAGGTCGCGTTGCAGCGCCGAGAACATCCCGAGCGGCTTGCTGCCGAGCGCGAGGATCTCGGTGAGGCGCGTGCGCAGGGCGTCCAGCCGCTCGCCGGCGTCGAGGCCGAACACGGCGCGGAGGATCACCTCCAATGTGAGCGCCTGCAGGCGCGGATGAAGAGCGATCGCCCGGTCACGCGGCCAGCTCGCCGCCTGTTCTTCGGCGACCTCGGTCATGAGGTCGGCGAGGCGCTCCATCTTCTCGCCATGGAAGGCGGGGAGCATCAGCTTCCGCTGCTCCAGGTGCGCACGCTCGTCGAGCAGGATCACGGAGTTCTTGCCCACCACGGGCTCGAGGATCCGTGCGCCCTCGCCGGGATGAAGGACCTCGGGCGGCGCCGTGAAGACCTCCTTGATCTGCTGCGGGTCGGAGAGCATCACGAACGGAGGCGTCTGCAGCAGCCGGATCGTGAAGCGCTTCCCGTAGCGGGCGCGGCAGCGCTCGATGAAGGGCACCGGGCGCGTCCACCACCCGACCGTCTGGATCAATCGTGGCTCACGTGGTCCTGGCGGAAGCCTCATCTGCCCTCTGCTCCTCCCGTCGCTGCCCCTTGCTCCTACCGCGGAAGCTACCGGCGCGCGGCGATATCGAGCGTGCGGATCATCACACAACCCCGGTGCCGAGCACCGGCGGCCCGCGTCATGCGAGCGCGGGCGTCTCGGGCAGGCGCGCGAGCGCCGCCTCCATCTCGGCTTCGGAGAACTCCGGGTCTTCCAGCCGGCCCGCCAGATAGGCGTCGTATGCGGAGAGGTCGAAGTGCCCGTGCCCGCACAGGTTGAAGAGGATCACGCGCGCTTCGCCGGCCTCGCGCGCCGCGATTGCCTCGTCGATCACGGCCTTGATCGCGTGGGCGGGTTCCGGCGCGGGAATGATCCCCTCCGTGCGGGCGAAGCGGACGGCCGCCTCGAAGGTTTCGTTCTGCTTGAACGCACGTGCCTCGACCAGGCCTGCCCGGACAAGTCCGCACAGGAGCGGGGCATCGCCGTGGTACCTGAGCCCGCCGGCGTGCATGGGCGGCGGCACGAAGTCGTGCCCGAGCGTGTACATGGGCATCAGCGGCGTCATCCCCATCGTGTCGCCGAAGTCGTAGCGATAGACACCGCGCGTGAGCGTGGGGCAGGCGGCCGGCTCGCACGCGATGAACCGTGTCTCGTGCTGGCCGCGAAGGTTCGCGCGCACGAACGGGATCGCGATTCCCGCGAAGTTCGATCCTCCGCCGACGCAGCCGATCACGGTGTCCGGGTACTCGCCCGCCCGCTCCATCTGGGCGAGCGACTCCTGGCCGACCACGGTTTGGTGCAGCAGCACGTGGTTCAGGACGGAGCCGAGCGCGTAGTTGGTCTCCGGGTCGCCGACGGCGACCTCGACCGCCTCCGAGATCGCGATCCCGAGGGAGCCGGTCGGGTGCGTGGCCTGCGCGCGGCCGGCATTCGTCTCGTCGGACGGGCTGCGGTGCACCGTCGCGCCCCAGGTCTCCATCATCGAGCGGCGGTAGGGCTTCTGGTCATAGCTCGAGCCGACCATGAACACGACGCACTCCATCTCCATCAGGCGGCAGGCGAGCGCGAGCGCCGACCCCCACTGGCCCGCCCCGGTCTCGGTGGCGAGGCGCCGGACGCCCTCCTGCTTGTTGTAGTAGGCCTGCGGCACGGCGGTGTTCGGCTTGTGGGATCCGGCCGGCGACGTGCCCTCGTACTTGTAGTAGAGGTGGGCCGGCGTGTCGAGCTCCTGCTCCAGCCGGCGCGCCCGCAGCAGCGGCGTGGGGCGCCACAGCTTGTAGATGTCGCGCACCTCGTCCGGGATCTCGATCTCGGGCTCGGTGGACATCTCCTGGGCGATGAGGCCCATCGGGAAGATGGGGGAGAGGTCGTCCGGCCCGGCCGGCTCGAGCGTGTCGGGCCGCAGCGGCGGCGCCGGCGCGCCGGGGAGATCCGGCATGAGGTTGGTCCAGTGGGTCGGGATCTCGCTCTCGGCGAGCAGGATCTTCGTCTCGTCGGCCATCTGTGCCCCTTCGTCTCGAGCGGGGGAAGGGTACTGCCCGCCGGTGCGGTGCTAGGCGGGAGGGTCGATCACTTCGAGGAAATGGTCGACGCCGGTCAGGCGGAAGAGCTCCTGCACGTGCCGTGGCCCGCGCACGATCGCGAAGCGCTGACCCCGGGTGCGAGCGTGCATCTCGCCGACCAGCAGGGCGGAAAGGCCGGTCGAGTCCATGAAAGTGAGCCCGCTCAGGTCCACGATCAGCGCGTGGCAGCGGCGGACGCCGGGATCCGCCAGTGCGGCGTTGAAGCGCGGCACGGTGGAAACGTCCAGCTCACCGCGCAGCGCGATGCGAAAGGCGCCGTCGGCCTGCTCTGAGTCGACGCTCAGGCCCTGCTCGGGCACAGAGTCCTCCCGGGCCGAGCGATTGCCTGCCCTTTCAGCGATCCGAACCATCCTGTCAGCTGGGTGACCGGGTTTCTGGGGTCAACGCAGCCTGCTTACCCCGGAGACAAGCAGGCTGAAACCAGGAGTTTGGGTAGGCTCTGCGGCTCGTGGAGGTATTCAGGACACCGGACGAGCGCTTCCAGGGCCTTCCGGAATTCGACTTCGAACCCCGCTACGCCGACGTGGACGGCCTGCGGCTCCACTTCCTGGACGAGGGCGACGGCGATCCGGTGGTCTGCTTCCACGGCGAGCCGACCTGGTCCTATCTCTACCGGAAGATGATTCCGGCCCTGGTCGCGGGAGGCCACGAGGTGATCGCGCCCGACTACGCGGGCTTTGGCCGCTCCGACAAGCCGACGGACCGTGGCTGGTACACCTACGACCGCCATGTCGAGCTCATGACGCGCCTGCTCGAGCAGCTCGACGTGCGCGGTGCGACGGTGGTCGTGCAGGACTGGGGAGGCCCGATCGGGCTCCGGTGGGCGACCGAGAACCCCGAGCGGGTCGAGCGCCTGGTGATCATGAACACGGGTCTCTTCGCGGGCCAGGTGAACGAGGCTTTCATGGCGTGGCGGAACTTCGCGGAGCGCAATCCCGACCTGCCCGTGGGCTTCGTCATCAAGAGCGCGACGGCAACCGAGGTGCCGCAGGAGGTGATCGACGCTTACGAGGCGCCCTGGCCGAACGCGGAATCCAAGGCGGGCGTGGCCCAGTTCCCCCTGCTCGTGCCGATCGCCGAGGACGACGCCGGCGTGGCCGAGATGAACGCCGTGCGCGAGCGGCTCGGAGCGTGGGACAAGCCCGTGCTCGTGTGCTTCTCGGACTCCGATCCGATCTTCACGCCGAAGGCGGGGCAGCGCTTCGTCGACCTGATTCCCGGCGCGGTCGGCCTGACCGTGATCGAAGGCGCCGCCCACTTCCTGCAGGAGGACAAGGGCGAGCAGATCTCCGCAGAGATCAACTGCTTCCTCGGCGCGAACGGTGCCTGACCGCTCGGTGCGATACCTGCTGATCGGCGGCGGGATCGCCTCCGCCAACTGCGCGCGCCACCTGCGCGAGCAGGGCGCCGAGGGGGAGGTGCTGATCGTCGGCCGCGAGCTGGACCCGCCCTACAACCGGCCGCCGCTGACGAAGAAGTACATGAGGGGGGAGGAGTCGCGAGACGACATCCTGTTCCGGCCCGAGCAGTGGTACGCGGAGCAGGGGATCGAGGTCGAGGCCCGCACCAGCGTGATGACGCTCGACGCGCCCGGGCGCGTCGCGACGCTCTCGAACAAGCAGGAGATCGGCTTCGAGAAGGCGCTGCTGGCGACCGGCTCGAACGTGCGCATCCTGCACGTCGACGGTGCCGCGCTGGACGGGATCCACTACCTGCGCACGATCCGCAACGCGGACGCGATCCGCGAGGAGCTCGACGGGGCGGAGCGGGTCGCGCTGATCGGCGGAAGCTACATCGCGACCGAGCTGGCGGCGTCGTTCACGAAGCTTGGCAAGCAATGTGAGCTGGTGATGCTCGAGTCGGTCACGTTCGAGCGGTTCTACGGCCCCGTCGTCGGGCAATTCTTCCAGGACCTGCTCGTGGAGCACGGCGTGAAGGTTCACGCCGCTCAGGAGCTGGAGCGGTTCGAGGGTGAGAGTCGCGTCCAGAAGGTCGTGACGAAGTCGGGGCTCGAGATCGAGTGCGACCTGGTCGTGATCGGCGCAGGCGTGCACCCGGAAATCCGGCTCGCCGAGCAGGCGGGGATCGAGACCGCGAGTGGCGTGCTCACCGATAGCTGTCTGGAGACGAGCGCGCCGGGGATCTTCGCCGCCGGCGACATCGCCGAGTACGACAGCGTCGTGCACGGACGGCGCGTGCGGATCGAGCACTGGGACGTGGCCTTCAACCACGGCCGCTACGCGGCGCTCAACATGCTCGGCCAGCGCCGGGAATACGACGTGGTGCCCTACTTCTGGTCCGATCTGGCCGACTGGGGCGGCATGGAGTACGTCGGCCCGGCGGTCGATTGGGACGACGTCTGGTTCCGCGGCAATCCGCCGCAGGAGGCTTTCACGGCCTGGTACGTCAAGGACGGAAAGCTGGCCGGCGCGCTCACGGTCGGGCGCTCGGACGACCTCACGGTCGCGGCGCACCTGCTCAGTGGGTCCGTCGACATCGCCGACGGGCGCAGTCACATCGAGGACACCGGCACGGACCTGTCGGAGCTGGTGGCTCAGGTCGGCTGACGGCCTGCGGGCGGACGCCGCTCGTAGCCCCTGCACGCGACCACGGGCAGGCGCGGATAGCGCGGGAAGGCAGGATCGGCGCGCGAGCGCTCACAAAGCGAGAACGCCGAGCCGCGCGTGTTACGGACCACGCGCTGATGGCGGCAGGTGTCGCAGAGGCCAGGGTTCATCCCGACGGGCTGTAAGTATCCGCCCATGGCTTTCCCGGTGTTGGACGAGGCGAGGATGCGGCAGGCGCTCCTGCTGCTGGCAGCGGTGCAGCTCTTCCTGGGCGCGTTCCTCGTGATCGCGCCGGGTACGTTCGTCGACACGATCGCCCCGTACGGGAGCGGCGCCGAAGGCCACTACCTGCGCGACATCGGGACCTTCTACCTCGCGATCGGCGTCGGGCTCCTGCTCGCGGTCCGCAGGGTGTCCTGGCGACTGCCCGTGCTGTTCGGAGTCACGCTCCAGTACGCGCTGCACACGATCAACCACCTCGTCGACATCGCGGACACCGATCCGGGCTGGCTCGGCCCTTTCAACTTCGTCTCGCTGGCGCTGCTGACCGTCGTCACCGGCTGGGTGCTGCACGGCGCCGCGACGCGCGCGCGATGAAGGTCTTCGTGGCCGGCGCGAGCGGTGTGATCGGGCGTCGCCTGGTCCCGCTGTTGGTCGAGCGCGGGCATGAGGTCGTCGCGATGACGCGTTCGCCCGAGCGCGGCGAGTCGCTGCGGGCGCTCGGCGCCGAGCCCGCCGTCTGTGACGTGTTCGACGCCGCGGCGCTCCGCGAGGCGGTCACGGCGGCCGCGCCCGAGGCGGTCGTCCACGAGCTCACCGACCTCCCCAGCGCGATCGACCCCCGCAAGATGTCCGAGCAGCTCGCCAACAACGACCGGCTCCGTGAGGAGGGCACCCGCAACCTTGTCGACGCGGCGCGCGCGGCCGGCGCGCGGCGGATCGTCGCGCAGAGCATCGCGTTCGCCTACGGGCCGCGCGGGGAGGAGCTCAGGACCGAGGACGATCCCCTGTTCGAGGAGTCGCCCGAGCCCTGGGCGCGCAGCGTGCGGGCGGTGCATGCGCTCGAGGACGCGGTCACGAAGACGGACGGGATCGAGGGAGTCGTGCTGCGCTACGGCTTCTTCTACGGGCCAGGTACGGCCTACGCCGCCGACGGCTTCTACGCCGAGGAGGTGAGGCGCCGCCGCTTCCCGCTCGTCGGAAGGGCAACCGGCGTGTTCTCGTTCATCCACGTCGACGATGCCGCCGCCGCCACGGCCACGGCGGTCGAGCGCGGCAGCCCCGGTGTCTACAACGTCGTGGACGACGATCCCGCGCCGCTGCGCGAGTGGCTGCCCGCGTATGCCGAGGCGCTCGGCGCGAAGCGGCCGCGGCGCGTGCCGCGATTGATCGCGCGCCTCGTCGCGGGCGAGCACACCGCCCGCCTCGCGACCGAGCTCCCGGGCGCCTCCAACGCACGCGCAAAGGCTGCGCTGGGATGGCAACCGCGCTACGCCAGCTGGCGGCAGGGCTTCCGCGAGGCGCTCGGCTAGCCCCGGTCCGGGCACGGCGAGAGCCGACGCTCTCACCGCACGATCCCCCGGCCTGATCCCTCCAAGCTGCTCGTGATGATTTAACACACGGGTGGAGGGCGTGTCAAGGCAACGCCGGTGGCACCGCTGGCTCGCGGCGCAGCTGCTCGAGCCCGGTCTCCCGGGTGATCACGGGCTCATAGCCGAGCTCCGAGCGGGCTCGTGAGATGTCGATCGTGCACTCCTGCGCGGAGAGCCAGTACGCGAGCCGGGTGACGGGCGGACTGCCCTTCA
Source organism: Solirubrobacterales bacterium (assembly GCA_038326655.1). Lineage (GTDB taxonomy): Bacteria > Actinomycetota > Thermoleophilia > Solirubrobacterales > JBBDJG01 > JBBQKG01. The sequence goes on along the minus strand of JBBQKG010000002.1, from coordinate 147,948 downwards.
GTCGAAAGGCGCGCCAGACCGTCTCCGAAGCGCCGGCCGCGATCCGCCCGACGGCCGCCGGGGTGTTGCGGTCGGGAGGCTCGATGCCGTTGGCGCGCAGCAGCGCGGAGATGAACTCGCGGAACACGGCCGGGTCGCCGTCCGTGACGAAGTACACACCGCCGGGGCGACCGCGCTTGGCGCCGAGCACCAGCCCCTCGACGGTGTTGTCGACGTGCGTGGTCGCGGTCAGATGCCCGCCGCCGCCGATCCAGGAGAAGCGCTTCCGGTCGATCGCGGCCGCCAGCGAGGGCACGATCGTGGTGTCGCCGGGGCCCCAGACCAGCCGCGGCCGCACCACCACCGTCTCGAACCCCTCGCCGTTCGCGTCGCGCACCGCCTGCTCGGCCAGCGCCTTGGTCGAGGAGTAGAGCGCCTTCGAGTCGGGCCGCAGCGGGGCGTCTTCGTCCACGTTCACGAGCGGCCGGCCGGCGAGCAGTGCCGCCTCGGTGCCGACGTGCACGAATCGCCGCACGCCGGCCTCGCGGCTTCCGGCCAGGACGTGCTTCGTGCCGGTGACGTTGTCGCGCTCGAACTCCTCCCGCGTGCCCCATTCCCCGAGGTGGGCGGCGGCGTGGAAGACGTACTCGCAGCCGGCCGCGCCGGCGCGGATCGAACCGGGGTCGGAGAGGTCGCCCTGCACCGGCTCGGCACCGAGCGCACTCACCTTTGCCGCGGAGGCCTCCGCGCGCGCAAGCGCGCGCACCCGCCACCCCTCGCCGACCAGGCGGCGGATCAGCCGGCCGCCGATGAACCCCGACCCGCCGGTCACGAACGCGCTGCTCACCAGGGCGTCTCCTGGCCGGCGAGCCGGCGCGACCAGTAGACGGCGCTCGCGACGCCGACGTCGACCACGAACGCTACGAAGCGTCCCGAGGACCCGGTCAGGGACCGGACGGCCAGCCGTCGAGCACTATCCTTCACCGCCCGGGAGGCTAACGCCCCGCCCTCGCCCATGCCCGTCACGACGACACTCACCGAGCTGCCCGACTCACGGGTGCGCCTCGACGCCGAGGTGTCGGGCGAAGAGCTGGAGTCGCGCGTTCAGCGCACCGCGACCGCGCTCGGCCGCGAGCTGCGCATCCCCGGCTTCCGCCAGGGCAAGGTGCCCGGCCCGATGGTGATCCAGCGGATGGGCCGCGAGGCGGTGCTCGAGCAGGCGGTCCGGGACTCGCTGCCGGAGTGGTACGAGGAGGCGATCCTGCGCTCCGGCGTGTCGACCGTGGGCGACCCCAAGCTGGAGCTCGACGACCTGCCTGCCGCGGGCGCGCCGCTTAGCTTCTCGATCGAGGTCTCGGTGACCCCGCAGGCGACGCTCGGCACCTATCGAGGGCTCGAGGTCGGCAAGCGCAGCCCCGAGGTGCCGGACGAGGCGATCGACCACGAGCTCGAGCACATGCGCGAGCGGTCTGCCCGGGTCGAGAGCGTCGACCGGCCGGTTGCCGAGGGGGACATTGCGGTCGTCGACTTCGTCGGCCGGGTCGACGGCGAGCTGTTCGCGGGTGGCGAGGCACGCGACTACATGCTGGAGGTCGGCGGCGGCCGGCTGATCGAGGGCTTCGAGGAGCAGGTCGTGGGCGCGAAGACCGGCGAGCAGCGCACGGTCGAGGTCGAATTCCCAGCCGACTATCACTCCGAGGATCTGGCCGGAAAGCAGGCGGCCTTCGACGTCGACGTGAAGGACGTGCGCCAGAAGGAGCTGCCCGCGCTCGACGACGACTTCGCGTCCGAGGCGAGCGAGTTCGACACGCTCGAAGAGCTGCGCGCCGACGTCCGCCACAAGCTCGAGCACGCGCAGGAGCACTCGATCGAGGACGAGTTCCGCGAGGCGGCGGTCGACGCTGCCGTCGATGAGGCCACGGTCGACCTGCCCGACGAGCTCGTGACCGCGCGCGCCGAGGAGATGTGGGAGCGGACCGAGCGTGCGCTGCGCGCCCAGGGCATCGACCCCGACACCTACTTCGCGACCTCCGGCAAGACGCGCGACGAGGTGATCGAGGAGACGAAGCAGGACGCCGCGCGGCAGCTCGGACGCGAGAGCGTGCTCGAAGCGGTCGCCGATGCGGAGGGGCTCGAGGCGGGGGACGAGGACCTGCTCGAGGCGCTGCAATCTGCTGCCGAGCGCGAGGGGGTGAAACCGGAAAAGTTCGTGGAGCGCCTCACCGAGAGCGGTCGCGACCTACCGGTCCGACGCGAGATCAGGCTGCGCAAGGCGGTCGACGTGATCGTCGACAGTGCACAGCCGATCGATCCCGACAAGGCAAAGGCGCGCGGGCAGATCTGGACTCCGGGCAAGCAGCGCAAGGGCGAGGGCTCCGCGCAGCTGTGGACTCCCGAGGAAAAAACGCCGGAGCAGAGGCCGGACGAACGGCCGGGCGAGGATCCTGAGAAGACCTGACCCCTCCGAGGGCCGCGACAGCGCGCTTGCGCGGGAAGGAAGACCGGCCGGTCAGAGGAATGTACGGCCGTGCCCTTGTCGCCCAGACAGCTTGCCCAGGCGGACCGCCGGCGTGAGCTGATCCGCCTCGGAAACGAGCGCCACGTCCCGGACGGTGACTTGCGCATCACGAGGAATGCCGGCGCAAAAACCGTCAGAACGCCAAAATCCGCATTGCTAGAATCGCCGCGCGCGGGCCAAAGTCGCTCGGAACGGTCCCAAGCAAGCTACGTGGCGGCGCGTGAAGCGCCAGGAAAGGTGCGATGAGCCCACTGATCCCAATGGTCGTCGAGCAGACCTCCCGCGGCGAGCGGGCGTTCGACATCTACTCCCGCCTTCTGAACGAGCGGATCGTCTTCCTCGGCACGCCGGTCACCGAAGACATCGCCAATCTGATCGTCGCTCAGCTGATCCACCTCGAGTCCGAGGACCCGGACAAGGACATCAGCATCTACATCAACTCGCCCGGCGGCAGCGTGTACGCCGGGCTCGCGATCTACGACACGATGCAGTACATCAAGCCGCAGGTGCAGACGATCTGCGTCGGCGTCGCGATGAGCATGGGTGCGCTGCTCCTGGCCGGTGGGGCGGAGGGCAAGCGGATGGCGCTGCCCAACGCGAAGATCCTGATCCACCAGGTCTCGGGCGGGTTCTCCGGCCAGGCGGCCGACATCGAGATCCACGCGCGGGAGATCATCGACATCCGCCGCAAGCTCGACGAGATCATCGCAAAGCACACCAAGCAGCCGCTCGAGAAGGTGTCGCAGGACACCGACCGCGACTACTTCATGAGCGCCGAAGAGGCCGTCGAGTACCACATCATCGACAGGGTGATCGCAGAGCACTAACCCCGGGCGGGGTGGACGAAATGGGCGCGACTTTCAGGGCCGAAGCCCCTACCCTTAAGGGATCTTCCGGTAAGACAACGGGCGGCGAGAGGCAGTGACCAGACCGACGGACACCAACGAGCAGCTTCTCTGCAGCTTCTGCGGGAAGTCGCAGCGCCAGGTCAAGAAGTTGATCGCGGGCCCGGGCGTCTACATCTGCGACGAGTGCATCGATCTCTGCAACGAGATCATCGATGAGGAGCTCGCGCACGTCCCCGCCTTCGACGCCGAGAGCCTCCCAAAGCCGACCGAGATCTACTCGGTCCTCAACGAGTACGTGGTGGGCCAGGAGAACGCCAAGCGGACTCTCGCCGTGGCGGTCTACAACCACTACAAGCGCATCCAGATCGCGCGCTCGGACGAGGAGAGCGACGTCGAGCTGCAGAAGTCGAACATCCTGCTGCTCGGCCCCACCGGCTGCGGCAAGACCCTGCTCGCGCAGACCCTGGCGAAGATCCTCAACGTGCCGTTCGCGATCGCGGACGCGACCGCGCTGACGGAGGCGGGCTACGTCGGCGAGGACGTCGAGAACATCCTGCTGAAGCTGATCCAGGCGGCCGACTACGACGTGAAGAAGGCCGAGACCGGGATCATCTACATCGACGAGGTGGACAAGATCGCGCGCAAGGCCGACAACCCGTCGATCACGCGCGACGTGTCGGGCGAGGGCGTCCAGCAGGCACTGCTCAAGATCCTCGAGGGCACGCTCGCATCGGTGCCGCCCCAGGGTGGCCGCAAGCATCCCCACCAGGAGTTCCTGACGATCGACACGACCAACATCCTGTTCATCTGCGGGGGCGCCTTCGCCGACCTCGACAAGGTGATCGAGCGGCGGATCGGCTCGCAGGGTGTCGGCTTCGGCGCGACGATCGACTCCCGCAAGCAGAGGGACCTCGGCCGGGTGTTCGAGAAGGTGCTCCCCGAAGACCTCATGCACTACGGCCTGATCCCCGAGTTCGTGGGCCGGCTGCCGGTGATCTCGGCGATCCACCAGCTTTCGCGCGACGATTTGATCTGCATCCTGGACACGCCGCGCAACGCGCTCGTGAAGCAGTTCCAGCGCTTCTTCAGCTTCGACGGGATCGAGCTCCACTTCGCCGACGACGCGCTCGGCTCGATCGCAGACAAGGCGCTCGAGCGCGACACGGGCGCGCGCGGCCTTCGCTCGATCCTCGAGGAGATCCTGCTCGAGGTGCAGTTCGAGTTGCCTTCCCGCGAAGACGTCTCCAAGTGCGTCGTCACGAAGGAGACGGTCGAGCGCAATCTCAAGCCGACGCTGGTCACGGACGGGGCCAAGGCGCAGGCGAGCAGCAAGAAGCGCGCGCATGCCGCTGCGCAGGCCGAGGCGCAGCTCGGCGAGAAGTCCGCCTAGGCTCCCGCTCTCCCTCGATCGCCGCTGCGCGGGCTCCGGAAGGGACTCCTGCTCCTGCCAGCCGGGCTGAGGGTGTCGCAGGAGTCCCTTCCTCCGCCCGGATTGCTTTCGTTAGGCTCGCCCGATGGAGGCTCTTGCGACTGGATACGGGCTGCTCGAGGCGCCCTGCGCGGATGGGGAAGGAAAGGTGTACTTCAGCGACGTGCTGGGGGGCGGCGTGCATCGCTGGTCGCCGGACGGGCGCGTCGAGACGGTGATCCCGAAACGCCGTGGCGTGGGCGGCATGTGCCTCCACGCGGACGGCGGCCTGGTGGTCTCGGGACGCGACCTCGTGCACGTGCGCGGCGGCGAGTCGCGGACGCTGCTCGCGCTCGAGGGCGTCACCGGCTTCAACGACCTTGCGCCGGCGCCCGACGGCTCGGTGTACGTGGGCGCGTTGCGGTTCAACCCGTTCGCCGGCGAGGATCCGGTGCCGGGCGACGTCTGGCATGTGGCCGTGGACGGCACGTCGGAGCAGGTGCTCGACGACGTCGACTGGCCCAACGGGATCGGTGTCTCCGCCGACGGCGGCACCGTCTACGTGTGCGACTACGCGAGCGGCGCAGTGCGCGCGCATGAGCTCGAGTCGGGCGGCTCGGTGGAGTTCGCGCGCAGCCACTCCGGTGACGCCGACGGTCTCGCGATGGACGCCGAGGGCGGCGTTTGGGTGGCGCTCGGAGCCGGCGGCGGGGTGGGGCGCTTCTCGCCGGGCGGCGAGCTCGAACGGGTGCTCGACGTGCCGGCGGACTTCGTCTCGAGCCTCTGCTTCGGTGGACCGGACGGCCGCGACCTGTACGTCACCACGATCGGCTCGCTCTACCGGACGCGGGTGGACGTGGCGGGCATGGCGGTCGCGCCCGCGAGGGTCTAGACGAGCGCCGCCGGCGCGATTGCACCGCCCTAAACTGCGCCCGTGGCCGAGGACCCGCTGACCGAACGCACGCGCTACGACCCCACCGAGGTCGAGCCGCGCGTGCTGTCGGAGTGGCTCGAGGCCGGCATCTTCCACCCCGAGGCCGAGGGCACTCCCGACGAGAACTTCTCGATCGCGGTGCCGCCGCCGAACGTGACCGGCGAGCTGCACATGGGGCACGCCCTGAACGGCACGCTGCAGGACGTCCTCACCCGCATGCGGCGGATGCAGGGCCGCCGGGCGCTCTGGGCGCTCGGCACCGACCACGCCGGGATCGCGACCCAGATGGTCGTGGAGCGCGCGCTGGCGCGCGAGGACACGAGCCGCGAGCAGCTCGGCCGCGAGGCGTTCGAGGCACGAGTCTGGGAGTGGCGCGAGCAGTACGGCTCGCGGATCGTCGAGCAGTACAAGCGGCTCGGCGCCTCCTGCGACTACGAGCGCGAGCGGTTCACGATGGACGACCGCTACGTCCGGGCGGTGATGAAGGTCTTCAAGGCCCTCTACGACAAGGGCTACATCTATCGCGACTACTACATGGTCAACTGGGACCCGGGGTCCGGATCGGCGATCTCCGACCTCGAGGTCGAGCACCGCGACGTCGAGGACACGCTGTACTACGTCGACTACCCGCTCGAGTCCGGCGAGGGCCACGTCACGGTCGCGACTGTGCGACCCGAGACGATGCTCGCCGACGTGGCCGTGGCGGTGAACCCCGACGATCCTCGCCATGCCGCGCTGATCGGCCAGACCGCGATCCTGCCGCTGGCCGGAAGAAGGCTGCCGATCATCGCGGACTCCTATGTCGACCCCGAGTTCGGCACCGGCGCCCTGAAGATCACACCCGGCCACGACCCGCACGACTTCGAGATCGGCCGCCGGCACGGGCTCGAAGAGATCTCCGTGATCGGAGAGGACGGCCGCATGAACGCGGCCGCCGGCGAGCGCTTCGCATGGTTGCCGCTGGCCGAGGCCCGCGAGGCGGTTGCCGCGGCACTCGACGAGCTGAGGGCGATCCGCAAGCGGGAGCCATACGAGCACTCGGTGGGGTACAGCCACCGGTCCGGCGTCCGGATCGAGCCACTGATCTCGCTCCAGTGGTTCCTGCGCATGGACGAGCTCGCCCGCCCCGCGATCGAGGCGGTCGAGGCCGACCACGTGCGCCTGGTCCCGTCGGACCCCTGGAAGCGCGTGCTGCTCGACTGGATGCGCAACCTGCGGCCGTGGTGCATCTCGCGCCAGCTGTGGTGGGGCCATCGCATTCCGGTCTGGTACTGCGACGCCTGCGAGGAGACCTATGTGGCAGAGACCGCACCCGACCGGTGCGGGCTGTGCGACGGCGTGATCCGGCAGGAGGTCGACGTGCTCGACACCTGGTTCAGCTCACAGCTCTGGCCGTTCGCGGTGCTGGGGTGGCCCGACGACACGCCCGAGCTGCGCGCGTTCTACCCGACCGACTTTCTCACCACCGCACGCGAGATCCTCTACCTCTGGGTCGCGCGCATGATCATGATGGGGCTCGAGTTCACGGGGGAGGTGCCGTTCCAGGACGTCTACGTCCACTCCGTGATCCTCGCGCCGGACGGGCGCCGCATGTCGAAGAGCCTCGGCACCGGGATCGACCCGGTCGAGGCGATCTCCGAGCACGGCGCCGACGCGCTTCGCTTCGGCCTGATGGCGATGTCCTCGAGCCAGGACGTGCGGTACTCGGTGGCGCGGGTGGAGCAGGGGCGTGACCTCGCGAACAAGCTCTGGAACGCCTCCCGGCTCGTGTTGATGAACGCCCGTGACGTGGAGGCGGCGCCGCGGCGCGAGACGCCCGAGGACCGCTGGATCGTCTCGCGGCTGCAGCGCGTGGTCGCCGAGACCACGGACCGCATCGAGGCCTACGACTTCTCCCGCGCGGCGCTCGAGCTGTACGCGTTCCTGTGGAGCGACTACTGCGACTGGTACCTGGAGATCGCCAAGCCCCGGCTCTACGAGGGCACGGGCGCTGCCACCGCGCTCCACGTGCTCGAGGAGACGCTTGCGCTGCTGCACCCACTGATGCCGTTCGTCACCGAGGAGATCTACAGCCTCGTGCCCGGGCACGAGGGCCTGCTCGCCGTACGCCGATTTCCGGTCGCCGACGAGGGATTGATCGACGATCACGCCGAGCGTGAGGTCGAGACGGTGAAGGAGACGACCCAGCGCCTGCGCCGGTACCGCGACGACGTGGGCGTGCCGGCCGGCGCACGGATCGGGGCACGGCTCCTGGCCGGCGACGCCGAGCATCGCGCGCTGTACGAGCGCGCGCTGCCGACGATCGCGCGGCTGACGCGCTTCGACCTCCGGATCGCCGATCCCGACGGCCCGCTCGGCGACGCCACGGTGGCGATTCCCGGTGCGACTGTCGAGGTCCAGGTCGATGCGGAGGCGGCCCGCGCTCGCCGCACCGAGCAGGTCGCAAGCCTCCGGCAGGAGATCGAGCGCTCCGAGGGCAAGCTCGCAAACGCCGGCTTCGTCGAGAAGGCGCCGCCCGAGCTGGTCCAGCAGGAGCGGGACAAGCTCGCGCGCTACCGGCGCGAGCTCGATGACCTCGAGGGCTGAGCCGGTGGACGAGGCTGAGCGCTACCTGCTCTCGCTCGAGCTCTTCGGCATGCGCTTCGGGCTCGAGCGGATGCGCCGCCTGATGACCGCGCTCGACTCGCCGCACGAGCGCTTTGCGTCGGTCCACGTGGTCGGCACGAACGGCAAGTCTTCGACGGCGCGAATGACCGCCGCGTTGCTGTCGCGTCACGGCTTCAGGACCGGTGCATACCTCTCCCCACACCTGACGTCGTTCGCCGAGCGGATCGAGATCGAGGGGCGGGCTGTCTCGCGGGAGCGGTTCGCGGCCGCCGTCCAGCGCGCCGCACATGCCGCCGCGCTGGTCGACCGCACGCTGGGCGCGGGCGACCGCGTCACCCAGTTCGAGGCGCTCACGGCGGCGGCCTACTGGGAGCTCGCCCGTGAGGGCGTGGAGGCCGCGGTCGTGGAGGCGGGGCTCGGGGGACGCCACGACGCGACCAGCGTGATCGACTCGCGCGTGCAGGTCTTGACGAACGTGGGTCTCGAGCACACCCGGTGGCTCGGCCCGACCGAGCGCCACATCGCCGAGGAGAAGCTCGCGGTGGTGCGGCCCGGCGCCACGCTCGTGACCGGGCCGCTCGGCGCGGAGGCGGCGGCGGTCGCGGAACGGGTAGCGGCCGAGCGGGGCGCGCGCCTGCTTCGGGCCGGGCGGGAATTCCGCGTGTCCGGCTCGGAGCTGTTCGCGGTCGAGACGCCCGGCGGCCGCTATCCGAAGCTTGCGCTGCGCGCGCTCGGCGGCTTTCAGCGCGGAAACTTCGCGGCGGCGGTGACGGCCGCGGAGGCATTCGTGGGCTCGGCGCTCGACCCGGAGGCGGTCCGCCGCGCCGGCCGTGAGCTCGTGCTGCCCGGCCGGCTCGAGGTCGTCGGCGCCGATCCGCTGGTCGTGATCGACGGTGCACACAACCCGGGCGGCGCGCGGGCACTGGCCGAGTCGCTGCCTCCGATCGTGGGCTCGCGACCGCTCGTGGCGGCCGTGTCGATCCTGGAGGACAAGGATGCCGCCGGCATCCTTGGCGCGATCCGGCCGCTCTGCGAGGCGGCCGTCTTCACGCGCTCGTCGCGCCCGGGCGCGCTTCCGCCCGCGGTGCTCGAGAGCCTGTGGGGCCAGCTGGGCGGCGATGAAGCAGAGATCGTCCCCGATCCCGTGGAGGCGCTCGCGCGTGCCAGGGAGCGCGCGGGCGCGCACGGCGCCGTGCTCGTCACGGGTTCGATCTACCTGCTTGCGGAGTTGGCCGGGCGCTCCCGCTCGCAGGATCGGGGACAGGCGGCCCGATGACGGACCATCTGCGCATGCTCGGCGTCGTCGCGGCGGTCGTGGCGATCGTGATCCTGCTGTTCTTCACGTTCGGCTACCTGATCGGCAGGCTGCTGCTCTAGCCGCTTCCGAGGCAGTTTTCGGCTGGTCGCGGGTAAACTCGTGCCGTGGTCGATTGCCGATCCGGGCAGGGTCAGCGGGGGTCAGCATCGAACACTTACGGAGCCGCTGAACAAGTCGGCACGGAATCGCGATGACCTTCGCCCTCTTCGGCATTCAAAACGACGGCCTCAATCTGGCCGTCAACCTGCTCGTCTTCTTCCTCGTCGTGATCTGGGTCGCGCTCGTTTACTGGACCTATGCCGATGCGTCCCGGCGCCTCGACGACCCGCTGCTGATCGGTTGCGCGACGGTCGCGTCGCTGTTCCCGTTCATCGGCTCGATCGTGTACTCGATCGTGCGGCCACCCGAGTACCTCGAGGACGCGCACGAGCGCGAGGTCGAGGTCAAGGCGGCCGAGAAGCGCCTCGCGCTGCTCGAGAACCGCACCTGCCGCAATTGCGGGAGTGAGATCGAGCCGAGCTTCCTGCGCTGCCCGAGCTGCATGCGCAAGCTCAAGGAGCCCTGCCGCAGCTGCGGACGACCGCTCGATCCGCGCTGGCGCGTCTGCCCGTACTGCGAGTCCGAGGTGTCGTCGTCGATGAGGGAGGACCGCAGCGAGCGCCGGCGGCGCTCGCGGCGCGACCCCGATCCTCAGCCGCGCGTCTCGCGTGCCAACGGCGAGCGGTCGAAGCCGGCGTCGGGCGAGCCGACGGCATCGCTCCGAGGCGAGTCCCCCACCTCGCCACCCCCGCCGGAGCGAGCCTGAGTTGCCCGATCGCACTTTGATCCTCGTGAAGCCCGACGCCTTCGAGCGCGGCCTCACTGGGGAGGTGATCGCTCGTTTCGAGCGCAAGGGCCTCCAGCTGGTGGCCCTGAAGCTGATGTGGGTGGACCGCGAGCTTGCCGAGCGCCACTACCACGAGCACGCGAGCAGGCCCTTCTTCCCCGAGCTGGTCGAGTTCATCACGCGCGGCCCGCTGGTCGCGAGCGTGCTCAAGGGTGAGGGCGCGATCGAGGGGGCGCGTCAGGTGATCGGCGCGACGAACCCGCTCGAGGCCGCGCCCGGCTCGGTCCGTGGCGACTTCGCGACAGAGATCACGTTCAACCTCGTCCACGGCTCCGACTCGCCCAACTCCGCCGCCCGCGAAATCGAGATCTTCTTCCCGGAGCTCGGGGAAGCCTGAGCGGGCAGAGCCGTCTCCCCCTGATACTCGCGTCTCGCTCGCCTCAGCGACGGGCGATCCTGGAGCAGCTCGGCATCCCCTTCGATGCGCGCCCGCAGGACGTCGAGGAGACGGTCGAGGGCGACCCCGAGGTCGCCGTCCTGCGAAACGCCCATCTCAAGGCCCTCACGGCGGCGGGGAGGGAAGCGGCAGGAACGGCGGCGCCCGTGCTCGGCGTCGACACCGAGGTGCTGATCGACGGGGAGCTGCTCGGCAAGCCGGCCGACGGCGCGCAGGCGGCCGCGTTCCTCAAGCGCCTCTCCGGCCGCACCCATGCGGTGCTGAGCGGCCTCGTGATCCTCGAAGGGGCGGTCGAGCGAAGTGGCGTCGCGACCACGGAGGTGACTTTTCGCACGCTGTCCGAGGACGTCGTCGAGTGGTATGTCGCCACCGGGGAGTGGCGGGGGCGAGCCGGCGCCTACGCGATCCAGGGTCACGGCGCCGCCCTGGTCGACGGGATCGCGGGCGACTACTGGAACGTGGTCGGGTTGCCGGTCGCGCTGCTGCTGGACCTGGCGCCGCACCTGCTGCGATCTGGCGGGTGAGACTGGGAACTCTGCTGCAGCCGTGCGGAGCCTTCATGTCCGTTCGGTACCATTCGCCCCTCCAACCGCCTCGCTAGCGGAAAAGGCAAACGCCGACCACCCGGTCACGTGCGCCTGGTGAGGCCCCCGGTGATCAGCCGGCCGGTCGCTCTGCGCCGCGACCGGGGCTTTCACACGACAGGACTGCCAGAAAACCTTGGGTTTTTTCAGCGCTCTAACCGGTCTTGGCGGCCGTGACATGGCCGTCGATCTCGGAACCGCCAACACACTCGTCTATGTGCGAGGTCGCGGAATCGTGCTCTCGGAGCCGTCCGTGGTGGCGATCGACGCCCGCTCGGGAGAGGTGCACGCGGTCGGCCTCGAGGCAAAGCGGATGCTCGGCCGCACGCCCGGCACGATCCAGGCGATCCGCCCCCTGAAGGACGGGGTGATCGCCGACTTCGACGTGACCGAGCAGATGCTGCGGCACTTCATCCAGAAGGTCCATCAGAACCGCTGGGCCCATCCGCGCGTGGTCGTGTGCGTGCCCTCCGGCGTGACCGGGGTCGAGAAGCGGGCCGTCGAGGAGGCGTGCCTGTCGGCCGGAGCGAGGCAGGCATACCTGATCGAGGAGCCGATGGCGGCTGCGATCGGAGCCGGCCTGCCCGTCGGCGAGCCGACGGGCAACATCGTCGTCGACATCGGCGGCGGCACCAGCGAGGTCGCCGTGATCTCGCTCGGCGGGATTGTCGTGTCCCAGTCGATCCGCGTCGGCGGCGACGAGATGGACGACGCGATCGTCAACTACGTGAAGCGGGAGTACAAGCTGATGATCGGGCAGCAGACGGCCGAGGAGATCAAGCTCGAGATCGGATCTGCGTTCCCCCTGCCCGAGGAGGTCCAGGCGGAGGTCCGGGGCCGTGACCTCGTCTCGGGGCTGCCCAAGACCGTCGTGCTGACCTCCGAGGAGGTGCGGGGCGCGCTCGAGGAGCCGGTCGGTCAGATCATCGGCGCGGTCAAGGAGACGCTCGACCGCACGCCGCCGGAGCTCGCGTCCGACATCATGGACCGTGGCATCATGCTGGCCGGCGGCGGGGCGCTCTTGCAGGGACTCGACGAGCGGCTACGGGACGAGACGCAGATGCCGTGCCACCTGGCCGAATCGCCGCTGACATGTGTGGCGGTCGGGTCGGGACGGTCGCTCGAGGAGTTCGAGGCGATCCACCGGGCGAGCAAGAAGTCGCGCAACCGCAGGAGAAACTATTGACGCACGGGGGAGTAGGAAACCTCTGCAGGGGAGCAGAGGTCCCGCCTTTCGGCTGGGTGCGGCAACGGCCGCCCAGAGTGCTAAAGACTTGAGGACTTCACGGTGTACAAGAGATCGGTTCGAAGGCGGCGGGCGGTGCTGGCACTGCTCGTCGGCCTCTCCATAGCGCTGCTGACCGCGTACTTCGGCGAGTCCGCCTCGGGCGGCCTCCACGCGATCCAGCGCGGGTTCCTCGAGGGCCTGGCGCCGCTCCAGGAGGGCGCCAGCCGGGCGCTCAAGCCCGCCCGCGACCTCGTGGGCTGGACCGGCGACGTCTTCGACGCCAAGGGCGACAACAAGAAGCTGCGCCGCCAGGTGCAGCAGCTGCGCTCCGAGGTGGCGGCCTCACAGGCGGCCTCGCGCGACGCCGCGGAGCTGCGCTCGCTGGTCGGGTTCAACCGCGCCGCCACCTTCCCGGCCGGATACGGCACCGTGCCGGCGCGCGTGATCGCGCGCTCGCCGACCGTCTGGTACTCCACGATCACGATCGACAAGGGATCCGACCAGGGCGTGCACGTCGACCAGCCGGTCACGAGCGGCAAGGGCCTGGTCGGCAAGGTCTCGGACGTGGCGCCGGACGCGGCGCGCGTCACGCTGCTCACCGACCACACCAGCGGGGTGTCGGGCCAGGTCGTCCCGAATGGCGCGAACGGGCTGGTGAAGGCGACCGTGGGCGACCCGTCCGACCTGATCCTGGACTTCGTCCAGAAGGGCCGGCCGGTCAGGAACGGCTCGACCGTGATCACCTCCGGGTGGCGGGCCTCGCACCTCGAGTCGATCTTTCCGCGGGGCATTCCGATCGGCCAGGTCACGCACGCGGACTCGAACGAGCGCGAGCTCTACCAGCGCGTGCACCTGCGGCCCTTCGCGGATCTGCGCAACCTGGACGTCGTCGAGGTGCTGACGCGCGGCGGCTCGGCCGCCGGCGAGAAGGCGCAGGTCACGCCGTGAACGTGTCTCCCGGCACGGTCGTGCGGGTCGCGGTGCTCGTGCTCGTGACCGTCGTCCTCCAGCTTGCGGTGGTCACCCAGATCACCGTGTTCGACGCCAACGCGGACGTCTTCCCGCTCGTGACGCTGTCGGTCGGCCTGCTGGCGGGGCCGATCCCGGGCGCCACCTGCGGCTTCCTGCTCGGGCTCGTGGCCGACATGTCGCTGCTCCAGACACTCGGTGTCACCTCGCTGCTGCTGATCGCGGTCGGGTACCTCTCGGGCCGCTACCGCGAGCTCCGCGACTCCTCGCACAAGCTCGTCCCGGTGGTGGGCGCCCTGATCGCCACGCTCGCCTACGCGACCGCCTTCTCGATCGTGCAGTTCCTGCTCGGCGTCGAGTCCAGCGTGAGCCCATTGGTGATCCGCGCGATTTTGATCGGGGTCCTGCTGAACGCCCTCGTCGCGATGCCCGTGTACGCGGCGGTGCGCGCGCTGCTGCGGCCGGACCTGATCGACGACCTGCGGCCGCGCCGCCGCCGTCAGACCACGGGGCGCCGTGGCCCGGTCACCGGCGCGCCCCTCGGCACCGCCGCGATGACGATCACCGGGCCGGTCACGCGGCCGCGGAGGAACTCTTAGGTGTATCTGCCCGGTGACAAGCGGATGATCGTGACGCCCTCGCTCGCGCTGCGCGTCGCGATCCTCGGCGGGATCGCGCTGGTGCTTTTCGCGATCATCTTCTTCCGGCTCTGGTACCTGCAGGTGCTGTCCGGCGACAAGTACCTCGCCGAGGCGAACGACAACCGGGTCCGCGAGGTGAAGGTCGAGGCCCCCAGGGGCCAGATCGTGGACCGCAACGGCACCGTGCTCGTGGACAACCGCACCGCGCTGGCGGTCCAGGTGCTGCCGCAGCGCCTCGACAACGACCCGGCCCGCCGGGCGCGCGAGACGCGGCGCCTGGCCCAGGTGCTCGGGACCCGTCCCGGAAAGCTGCGGAAGCAGATCCTGCACGACTCCAAGGTGCTGCCGTTCAGCCCCGTGACGCTCAAGACGGACGTCTCCCTCGACACGGTCCTGTACCTCCAGGAGAACCAGACGCGGTTCCCCGGCGTCGACGTCGAGCGCGTCTTCCTGCGGAAGTACCCTCACGACGCGGTCGGGGCTCACCTGTTCGGCACGCTCGGCGAGGTCACCAAGAAGCAGCTGAAGGACTCGCGCTACAACGGCGTCCAGCTCGGCGACCGGGTGGGCCAGTCGGGCATCGAATATCAGTACGACCGCTATCTGCGCGGCCGCAACGGCGCCAGCCGCATCCAGGTCGATGCGATGGGCCGGCCGAAGGGCGAGCTGTCGATCAGGGACCCGGTGCCCGGCAAGCAGCTGCGGCTGGCGATCGACTTCGGCGTGCAGAAGGCGGGCCAATCGGCGCTCACGGGCTTCGGTAAGCCCGGCGGCTTCGTCGCGATGGATCCGCGCAACGGCCAGGTGCTGGGGCTCGGCTCGAATCCGAGCTTCAACCCCAACGTCTTCGCGAAGGGCGTCTCCGCGTCGGTATACAAGCGCCTGCAGGATCCCAACAACGGCGCGCCCCTCGCCAACCGCGCGATCCAGGGCCTCTATCCGACGGGCTCGAGCTTCAAGCTGATCAGCTCGACAGCGGCGCTGCAGTCGGGGCTCCTGTCACCCTCCACCGTGCTCTTCGACGGCGGCTCGCTGAACGTGGGCGGGATCTCGTTCCGCAACGCGGGCGGCGCGTCCTACGGCGCGCTGGCGTTGCCTCGAGCGCTGCAGGTCTCCTCCGACGTGTTCTTCTATCGCGTCGGCCTGATGGCCGACCAGCGCGGCGGGGACATCATTCAGAAGTGGGCCCGCCGCCTCGGGCTCGGCCATCCCACGGGGATCGACCTGCCGGGCGAGGTGGCCGGCCTCGTGCCCTCGCCGGCGTGGCGCAACCGACTCTTCCGCAAGCACCTAACCGACCGCCCGTGGACGCCGGGCGACAACATCAACTTCGCCGTCGGCCAGGGTGACCTCCAGGCCGACCCGCTGCAGATGGCGACCGCGTACAGCGCGATCGCGAACGGCGGCCGCGTCGTCACGCCCCACATCGGGATGCGCGTCGAGGACTCCGACGGACGCGCGCTCCAGGAGATCGACCCCGGGCCGAAACGCCGGCTCGGCATCGCGCCCGCGACACGGTCGGCGATCATCTCGGGCCTCCGGGCGGCGGCGAACGACCCGGGCGGCACGTCCGAGCCCGTGTTCCGGGGCTTCCCGATCACGGTCGCGGGCAAGACCGGAACGGCCGAGCGCGGGGCGCAGGGCGACCAGTCCTGGTACGTCGTGATGGCTCCCTACAACGACCCGAGGATCGTGGTCGCGGTGACGATCGAGCGGGGCGGGTTCGGCGCCGAGGCGGCGGCCCCGGCGGCACGCCGGATCCTCGCGGCGTACTTCGGCGTCAAGGGCAAGAAGGCCGTCGGCACCGCGGGGAACGCGCCCAACTGATGCCCCAGCAGCCGCACACACCTTTCGGCACGGGCGTTCAGCCCTTCAGCGAGCCGCGCGTGCGCATCTTCAAGATCGACTTCGTGCTGCTCGCGGCGACGCTCGGGCTGATCGCGTTCAGCATCGTGACGCTCGACTCCGCGACCGCGGACACGGCCGCCACGTCGCATTACTTCTCGATGCGCCAGGGCATCTACGCCGTGATCGGCCTGGTGCTGATGGTGACGCTGGCCTCGATCGACTACTCGCGGTTCCGGGAGCTGAAGACAGGGCTCTACATCGGCATGATGGGCCTGATCGTGCTGGTGCTCGGCCTCGGCGGCGCGACGCGCGGGTCACGGCGGTGGATCGAGTTGCCGTTCTTCCGGTTCCAGCCGTCCGAGCTCGGGAAGGTGCTGCTCGTGCTTGCGCTGTCGGCTTTCGTGCTGGATCGGGTCCGGTACATCAACGACCGTCAGACGACGTCGCGAATCATGTTGCTGGCACTCGTGCCGACATTGCTGGTGATGGCCCAGCCCGACCTCGGCACCAGCATCATCTACGTGAACATCGCGCTCGCGCTCTTGTTCGTGGGCGGGACGAAATGGACCCACTTCGCTGCGCTGGCGGGGCTCGCGGCGGCCGCGGCGACGCTCGTGCTGGTGATCGCGCCGCTCGCCGGGACGCCGGTCCTGAAGGGCTATCAGAAGGACCGCCTGACGGCGTTCCTCCACAAGGACAACGCCGACCCGCGCAGCCAGGGTTACCAGCTGAACCAGGCTCAGACCGCGATTGGCTCCGGCCGCCAGACCGGCCGCGGGGTGCATCGGGCGACGCAGACGCGTCTCGGCTTCCTCCCCGAGAGCCACACCGACTTCGTGTTCGCAGTCGTGGGGGAGCGGTTCGGCTTCGTGGGCGCGGGCATCGTGCTGTCGTTGTACGCACTGCTGATCTGGAGGGCGTTACGGATCCTCACGATCTCGAAGAACCTGTACGGCGCGCTGCTCGCGGCCGGCATCGGCGCGATGCTGCTGACCCAGGTATTCGTGAACGTAGGCGGTAACGTCGGGATCATGCCGATCACCGGAATACCGCTGCCGCTGATGAGCTACGGCGGCTCGTCGGTGATCGTGACCCTGGTCGCGCTCGGGATCTTGCAGAGCGTGTACGTGCAGGCGCGCGAAGCGGCTGCCGGAAAGACTGAGACGATTTGACAATGGAAGGACGCTGCGACCACCCAGCGCCGTCCTTCGCAAAACCCGTTCGCGGCCTCGGCCGCGAACGGCTTTAAGTTAGGAGCTTCATTGCGTAAGCAAGTGTTGGTGTCGGTCGATCGCGGGGAGACCCGTGTGGCGATCGTCGAAGGAAGGGGCGCCCCCACCAAGGGTGGGCGCCGGTCACGCGCGGCGATCCCCAAGGTCGACGGCGGATGGCGCGTGGCCGAGCTTTACATCGAGCGCCGCGGGAGGCGCTCGATCGTCGGCAACGTCTACAAGGGACGTGTCGACAACGTGCTCGCGGGGATGGAGGCGGCATTCGTCGACATCGGCCTCGAGAAGAACGGGTTTCTACACGTCGACGAGATCGTCCTGCGCGACGAGAAGGGCCACGCCGTGCGCCCGGGCTCGTCGCAGCGCCGCGGTCGCGGCCGGGCGGGCGGGCCGCGCATCTCGGAGCTGCTGAAGTCCAAGCAGGAGGTCGTGGTGCAGGTCACCAAGGACCCGATCGGCACGAAGGGCGCGCGGCTGTCGATGGAGGTCTCGATCCCGGGCCGTTACCTCGTCTACGTGCCCGACGGCGAGGGCGCCGGCGTCTCGCGCCGGCTTCCGGACTCGGAGCGCGAGCGGCTTCGCAAGCTCGCCGCGGGGCTGGACATCAAGCAGGGCGGCCTGATCATCCGGACCGCTGCGCACGGCGCCCGCAAGAGCGACATGGAGCGCGAGCTCCAGTACCTCTACAGGCTTCAGGAAGTGCTCCAGTCGCGGGCGAAGGACTCGCCCGCGCCCTCGATGGTGTTCCAGGAGGCCGACCTGCCGGTGCGCGTCGTCCGGGACGTCTTCTCGCGCGAGTTCGATCGCGCGATCATCGACGACCCCAAGCAGCACCACCGGGTCCGGAGCTTCTTCGAGCGCACCGCGCCCGAGCTGGTCGAGCGGGTCGAGCTGAACGAGGAGGCCGAGCCGCTCTTCGAGCGCGCCGGGATCGAGGACGCGTTCAACTCGACGCTCTCCCGGCGTGTCGACCTGCCGCACGGCGGCTACCTGATGATCGACCACGCAGAGGCGCTCACCGTGATCGACGTGAACACCGGCAGCTACACGGGCCGGGGGCGCGGCAGCCTCGAGGACACGATCGTGAAGACGAATTTGCAGGCGGCCGAGGAGGTCGTCCGGCAGCTGCGCCTGCGCGACATCGGCGGGATCATCGTCATCGACTTCATCGACATGGCCTACACGCGCAACCGGGACCACGTCCTGAGCGTGCTGAGGAAGGCGCTCGACGAGGACCGCACGCGCACGCACGTGGTCGAGATCTCGCCGCTGGGCCTGGTCGAGATGACGCGCCAGAACGTCTCCGAGGGCGTGCGGGAGATCATGAACAAGACCTGCCCGACCTGCCAGGGCGAGGGCGTCGTGCGGTCCGAGGAGACGATCGCGATCGACGTCGAGCGCAGGCTCCGCAAGCTTGTGAAGACCTCGAAGTCGGAGGCGTTCCTGGTCCAGGTGCACCCCCGTGTGGCGGCGATCCTGATCGGCGGCGGCGGCAAGCCGCTGCGCGAGCTGGAGGAGGGGACCGGCAAGGTCTTCCACTTCCACGGCACCGAGGGCAGCCCGCTCGACTCGTTCGCGATCTCCTCCGAGGGGACTCGGGACGAGATCGAGCATCGCGCGCTGCCGTTCAAGCAGGGCGAGGAGGTCCTGATCCGGATCGAGGAGCCGCACATGTACAACGTCGACGATGCGATCGCGAAGATCGACGGCTACGTGATCTCGATCTCTGGCGGCGGCCGGTTCGTCGGGGAGAAGAAGCTGATCCGGATCGACGAGGTCAAGCGGACCGCCGCCTATGCCTCCCTGATCAGCGACAACGGGGCCGAGCAACCGGCGCCCGCGCGGAAACCGCGGAAAGCGGCGCCCGCCGCCGCGGCCGCGCGGAAAGAGGAGTCCGCTGCGACGGCCTCGCGGAAAGAGGCGCCCGCCGCCACGGATGAGGTGGGCGAAGACGAGGAGCTCGACGAGCCGCTGGAGGGCGAAACCGGAGCGGCTGAGGCCGAGGGTGAACGGGTACAATCGAACGGCTCTCCGGGCAAGCGCCGCCGTGGCCGTCGAGGTGGCCGGCGGCGTTCGCGCGCGAAGGCCCCGGAGAGCTCCACCGGCTAAACGGCGAGGGACACATGGCGTACGCGATCATCGAGATGGGCGGCAAGCAGTACCGGGTCCAGAAGGGCGACTCGCTGCTGGTCGACCGCGTGAAGGCGGACGAGGGCGCGAAGGTGAGCCCCAGGGCGCTCATGTACGGCGGCGACGGCGAGAAGCACACCGTGTTCGAGGGCGCCGATCTCGACAAGGTCAAGATCGAGGCGGTCGTCGCGGAGCACCTGAAGGGCGAGAAGATCCGGGTCTTCAAGTACCGCCCCAAGAAGCGGTACCGCAAGACGCAGGGGCACCGGTCCCTTTTGTCGCGGATCGAGATCCGCGAGATAAAAGGGCCGGCCGCCGCCAAGGGGGCGGCTGGGTGTGAGAAACCGCCGTCCGCGGGCAAGCCCGCGGCCGGGTCTGAGGCGGGACGGAGTAAGGCTAAGGACGAGCAGGAAGGCGAGCAGTAGATGGCTCACAAGAAGGGATTGGGATCGAGCCGCAATGGCCGGGACTCACAGGCGAAGCGGCTTGGCGTCAAGGTGTTCGCGGGGCAGAACGTGACCGGCGGCGAGATCATCGTGCGCCAGCGTGGCACGCGCTTCAAGCCCGGGCCTGGCACGGGCATCGGGCGCGACCACACGATCTTCGCGACGCAGCCGGGCACGGTCGAGTTCAAGATCGGCCGCAAGGGCCGCCGTATCTCAGTCCTGTCGGACTGAGAAAAAAGGCCGCATTTCCGCGAGCGGAAATGCGGGTTTGCGCTTGTGCGACTCACCTTCGGCCGAGCTAGGCTGGGCCTCGTGCTCTACGACCGCGTCACGATCGACATCAGGGCCGGTGCGGGCGGCAACGGCTGCGTGAGCTTTCGCCGCGAGGCACACGTGCCGCGCGGCGGGCCCGACGGCGGCGACGGTGGCCGCGGCGGCGATGTCGTGGTCGTGGCCGATGCCACCCTCCGCGATCTTTCGTTCTTCCGTGGCCGGCGCGAGTTCAAGGGCGGGCGGGGCGGCCATGGCGAGGGCGCGCAGCGGCACGGAGCCGCGGGCGAGGAGCTCGTCCTGCGGGTGCCGGTCGGCACGGTCGTGGAGATACCGGAGACCGGCGTGCGGTTCGACCTCACCGCGCCCGGAAGCCGGGCGGTGGTCGCGCGGGCCGGCGGCGGCGGCTCTGGCAACCGCCGTTTCGCGACCTCGACGCGCCAGGCGCCCCGCTTCGCTGAGCTCGGTGTGCCCGGCGAGGAGGCGACGCTTGAGCTGCGCCTGAAGCTGCTTGCCGACGTCGGCATCGTGGGCGCGCCTAATGCGGGCAAGTCCTCGCTGCTGCGGCGCCTCACGCGCGCGCGGCCGAAGGTCGGCGACTACCCTTTCACGACGCTCGAGCCCGCGCTCGGGACGCTCGAGGACGACGAGGGGCGCCAGCTCGTGCTGGCCGACATCCCCGGCCTGATCGAGGGTGCCGGGACGGGCGCCGGGCTCGGTCACGAATTTTTGGCCCATGTGGAGCGCACCCGCCTGCTCGTGCACGTCGTCGATGCCGCGCCGCTCGACGGCAGCGATCCGTGGGAGACGTTCCGGACCGTGCGTGGAGAGCTTGCGCAGTACGGCGCGGAGCTCGAGGAGCGCCCGTTCGTGGTCGTTCTGAACAAGATCGACCTGTTGCCGCCCGAGACTCCGCCGGCGCTCGCGGTCGAGTGGCAGGAACGGCTGGGCGACGAGGCCCAGGTGCTCACCGCCTCGAGCGCCACCGGCGCAGGCGGCGAGCGGCTCGCCCGGGAGATCTTCCGGCACACGTCGCCGGAGCAGCAGCCGGAAGATGCCGGCGAGGCAATCGCCGAGCGCGCCGTCTACCGGCCCGGGAAGAGCGACGCCTACCGGGTCGAGCGCTCCGGCGAGCACATGTTCCGCGTCGCCGGCCCCGCGGTGGAGCGGCTCGTCGGCCGGCACGATCTCGACAACAGCGATGCGCTCGAGTACATCGAGGAGCGCCTTCGCACGATGGGCGTGGTCCGGGCACTCGAGTCCGAGGGGTTCGAGCCGGGCGACGAGATCGAGATCGGCGAGGTCGCGTTCGCGCTCTATCCCGGCATGCCCCAGCCCGAGTAGCCTGGCGAGGTCCGATGGCGGTCTGCGTTGTCAAGCTCGGGTCGACGCTCGTCGCGGACGAGCGCGGCGAGGTGCGCCAGGAGGTGCTGGCCGAGATCTGCCGCCAGGTCGCTGGCCTCTGCGCCTCCGGGCATGCGCCGGTGCTGGTCACCTCCGGCGCAATCGCGCGGGGCATGCGCCTGATGGGGATGCCCGTGCGGCCCACCGCGATGGAGGAGCTCCAGGCGGCGTCGGCGGTCGGGCAGGGTCCCCTGTACGACGTCTACGGCGACCTGCTCGCCGGGCACGGCGTCAAGACGGCGCAGGTGTTGCTGACCGTCTTCGACCTCTCGGCCCGGATGCAGTACCTGAACGCGCGCCGCACGCTCGGCAAGCTGGTCGATTGGGGCGTCGTCCCGGTCATCAACGAGAACGACACGACCGCGACCGACGAGATCAGCTTCGGGGACAACGACATCCTTGCGGCTCAGGTCGCGATGCTGATCTCCGCGGACGTGCTCGTGGTGCTCTCGGACGTCGATGCGCTGTTCACGTCCGATCCGAGCCACGACGCCGGCGCCCGGCGCGTTCCCGAGGTGCGCGACCTCGCCGAGCTCCGTCACTACGACATCGGGATGTCGAGCTCCCACCTCGGCTCGGGGGGGATGCGCAGCAAGGTGCTCGCGGCTGAGATGGCGACCTCGGCCGGCATCCCGGTCGTGATCTGCAACGGGACCACGCCGGGGAACCTCGAGCGCGTGGTCGGAGGCGACGCGGTGGGGACGCGCTTCCACGCGCAGGCAAGGCGGGAGTCGAGCTTCAAGCTCTGGCTCAAGTACGCGAAGGCCTCGAGTGGCCGGGTGCTTGTCGACGCCGGCGCCGAACGTGCGCTGCGCGAGCAGGGCACGAGCCTCCTCCCGGTCGGCGTGGTCGACGTGGAGGGCGAGTTCGAGGCCGGCGATGCGGTCGACGTGGCCGCCGCGGGCGACGGCCGACGGCCGATCGGCAAGGGCATCTCGAACTACTCCGCCCAGGAGCTGCGCAGGGTCAAGGGGCTGAAATCGTCGGACGTCCGCGCGCTGCTTCCCCGCGCGAGCCAGGAGGCGGTGCACCGGGACTACTTCGTGCTTGCCTGACCGAGCGTCTCCTCGCTGCCGTTACCCTTCTTCCATGGCAGTCGTGACGAGGTCCGTGACCGAGCTCTGCGAGCGCGCGAAGCGCGCTTCGCACCGGCTCGCGATGCTCGACACCGCAACAAAGGACCGGGCGCTGGAGGCGATCGCATCCGAGCTCGAGGCGCGCGTCGACCAGATCATCGAGGCCAACGCCGGCGATCTTGATGACGGCCGCGCGGCGGGGCTCGACGCGGCGCTGCTGGATCGGCTCGCGCTCGACGCCGCACGCGTCGAGGCGATCGCCGCGGGCGTGCGCGCGATCGTCACGCTGCCCGACCCGGTCGGTGAGGAGCTCGACTCGCGCACGCTCGAGAACGGGCTGCACCTTCGCAAGATCCGCGTGCCGCTCGGCGTCGTCGCGATCGTCTACGAAGCCCGCCCCAACGTGACCGTCGACGCGGCTGTGCTGGCGATCAAGTCCGGCAACGCGGTCGTGCTGCGTGGCTCCTCGACGGCATCGCGGTCGAACGCGGTGCTGGCGCAGATCGTCGCCGAAGCGGGGGAGGGCGCCGGCCTGCCGGATGGCTCTGTCTCCCTGGTCGCCGGAGGCGGCCGTGACGAGCTGGGCGAGCTCGCGACCCAGGACGGGCTGGTCGACCTGATCATCCCCCGCGGCGGCGAAGGCTTGAAGAAGGCGCTGAAGGCCGTCGCGACGGTGCCGGTGATCTACGCCGCGGCCGGCAACTGCCACGTCTACGTGGACGCCAGCGCCGATCCCGGGATGGCGACGGAGATCGCCTACAACGCGAAGGTCCAGCGCCCCGGCGTCTGCAACGCGGCGGAGACGCTGCTCGTGCACTCGGAGGTCGCACCCCGGGTGCTGCCCGGGCTCTTCGAGCGGCTTCGCGCCGCGGGCGTCGAGCTGGTCGTGGACGGCCGCACGCGGGCGCTCGCGGGCGCCGAAGGTGACTCGCTCGGCGAGGCCACCGACAAGGACTGGGACACGGAGTACCTGGGGCTGAAGATGGCCGTGAAGACCGTGGACAGCCTCGAGGAGGCGATCGATCACGTCAACCGCCACGGCAGCGGTCACTCCGAGGCGATCGTGACGCGCGACGACGACGCCGCGGACGCATTCACCGGCGGGGTGGACGCCGCCTGCGTCTACGTCAACGCTTCCACGCGCTTCACGGACGGCGGCGAGTTCGGCATGGGCGCGGAGATGGGCAACTCCACGCAGAAGCTGCACGCGCGCGGGCCGATCGCACTGCGCGAGCTGACCACGTCGAAGTACGTGGTGCGCGGCACCGGCCACGTCCGCGGGTAGGCAAGCTGCGGCTCGGGATCCTCGGAGGAGCGTTCAACCCCCCGCACGCCGGGCATCTCGTCTGCGTGCAGGAGGCCTACTGGCAGCTCGGCCTCGACCGCGTATGGCTGATGCCGGCCGGTGAGGCGCCCCACAAGGCGATCGAGCAGGACCCGGGCAGGGAGGAGCGCTACCTCATGTGCGAGCTCGCGGCGTGGGGTGCCGAGTGGCTGGACGCCTCCCGTGCCGAGATCGACCGGCCCGGCCCCTCGTACACGGTCGAGACGCTCCGCGCGCTGCGCCGGGAGCGTCCGGACGACGAGATCTTCTGGCTGCTCGGCGCCGACCAGGCCGCCGACCTGCGGCAGTGGCGCGAGCCCGAGGAGGTCCTGCGGCTCGCGCGGCTCGCGGTCGCGCCGCGTGACGGCGTGCGGGAGGAGGCGCTCCGGAAAACCCTG
The DNA here is from genome assembly GCA_038326655.1 of Solirubrobacterales bacterium. Taxonomy (GTDB): domain Bacteria; phylum Actinomycetota; class Thermoleophilia; order Solirubrobacterales; family JBBDJG01; genus JBBQKG01. The sequence continues at coordinate 123,506 of JBBQKG010000002.1, read as the reverse complement.
TCCGCCTTTGACGGCGGTGAGCGCGTGACCGTGTTCGAGATGCCGTCGATCGAGGTGTCCTCCACGGCCGTCCGCGCACGGGTTGCGGCCCGCCGCCCGTACCGGTTCTTCGTGCCCGAGCGCGTCGCACACCGGATCGAGGAGGAGAGCCTGTACCGCGGAGGCGGCGAGTGAAGGCCGACGTGGAGCCGCGCTCGTCAGAGGCGTTCGCGCGCATGATCGCCGCGATCGCCCTCGACCGGAAGGCGCGCGACGTGGTCGTGCTCGACATGCGCGACGTGGTCGCCTACACGGACTTCCTGGTGATCTCCACGGGGAACACCGAGCGCCAGACGCAGGCGATCGAGGATGCGATCTACCGCGAGCTGAAATCGGCGGACGAGGCGCGAACCCCCGAGCGCGTCGAGGGCATGCCGGAAGGGCGCTGGATCCTGATGGACTACCTCGACTGCGTCGTGCACATCTTCACCCCCGCCGCACGCGACTACTACCGGCTCGAGACACTGTGGGGCGAGGTGCCGGAGCTGAAGGTGGAAGAGGCGTGACTACAATTGGCCCGCTGCACAACCTGGGGCTATAGCTCAGTTGGGAGAGCGCGTGACTGGCAGTCACGAGGTCGCCGGTTCGAGCCCGGCTAGCTCCACCTAGTCGTTCCGGTCTCGACCAGGCGCTTCCGTGGTCAGGCGGCGCTCTCGAGCTCGTCGCGCTCGAGCACCTGGAGGAACGCGTCGACGACGGCCCGGTCGAACTGCGTGCCGGCGTGGCGGCGCAGCTCCGCGACCGCCCGGTCGCGGCCGATCGAGGGGCGGTAGCAGCGGTCGGTGGTCATCGCCTCGTAGGAGTCGGCGACCGCGAGGATCTTCGCCTCGAGCGGGATCTCCGCGCTGCGCAGCCCGCGCGGATAGCCGGATCCGTCGGGGCGCTCGTGGTGGGCGAGCACCCACTCGCGGATCTCGGCCAGCCCGGCGTCGTCGAGGATGTCGGCGCCGATCCGGGGGTGGTCCTGCATCTCGAGCCACTCGGGCCGGCTCAGCGGTCCGCGCTTGCCAAGGATGGAGCCGTTGATGCCGGTCTTGCCGACGTCGTGGAGCAGGCCTGCGAGCCGTACGGACTCGATCAGCTCGTCGGTCAGTCGCAACTCGCGTGCGATTGCCTCGGCGTAGCAGGCGACCGTCTGACAGTGGCGCGCCGTACCGGCATCACGCACGTCGAGCTCCTGTGCGATCTCGATCACCCGGTCCATTGCGGCCGCGCGGATCCGGCCCCCGCTGCCTGCAAGTCCGCGGGTCGTCTCTCCCATGAAAACGCAGATACGACTGCAAGCGGGTGAATCCTCCGCCCGCCCGGTCCTGGTCAGCGAATCCCAGCGCCGGTCCGCATACGCACATCGTGTCTCGGAAGGTTTGTCCCTGCAACCCGGTATTGGGGCAAAACGCGCTGCGAAGCGTGAATTGATCGCCTCGTTTGCGCCAAAAAGGGGTGAGGGCCCGTCTTGCGACGGGCCCTCGGGCCATGGGAAGCGCGGATGTCCCGCGCGAGCGGATATGTGGTTGTTCGCCGGCCTAGCCGGCGTAGCTCCTCGGATGGACGCACGCTCCGTCGACGGCCGCGACGTTGCTTGTCGCGGACTTCGCCACCGCCTTGAACGGCTTGCCGGGGTGAGCATCCACGGGGACATGAACGACCCCCGCGATCCAAACCGGCGGCGTTTTCGCGCGATTGGACGTTTGTCCGACCGGAGGCCTGCTCAGCGGCTGCGGCGCACCGTCAGCACCGCGTGCATGCCCCGCTGCCTGTGCCCCGGCAGCGAGCACCACAGCCGGTACCGGCCCGACCGCAGACGGGCCCCGAGGTCGACCAGTCGCCCCGGCGCCACCTCGGGAGCGCTCACCGTGCGCGCCGCCGAGGCGCCGATGCGGCGAAGGCGAAGGTCGTGCGGATCTTCGCCGCGGTTGAGGAACTGGATCAGCGCCGGTCCGCGCTTCACCGACCCGCGCGACAGCGTCAGGCTGTACTCCTCACCCGAGACGAGCAGCCGGGACGGGCCCTTGCTCGCCTGGGGGTGCCCCGCGGCAGCCGCGACGGACGAGAGCAGGACGGCGCCGACGGCGAGCGCAAGTCTCATTTCAGGAGCGCCGGCCGCTGGAACTTGCCGGCGTCGGGCAGGACCGCGCCGGCGTCCGTGCCGAGCCATTGCTCGAGCAACGCACAGTAGATGCCGCGAAAGTCGGCGGTCGCGCGTAGGTTCCCGTCCTCGTCCAGGTCCGCGAGGCCGGGGAACTCGCCGACCATGCGCCCGCTCGCCCGGGTCCCGATCAGGAATCCTGCGCCGGCCGCGCCGTGGTCGGTCCCCTCGGACCCGTTCTCCTCACCCCGGCGGCCGAACTCCGACCAGACGTGCACGAGCACGCGATCGGCGAGTCCGCGCGCCTCCAGGTCGCGCTGAAACGCGAGCAACGAGTCGGTGGTCGCCTTCAGTCCCTTCGCGAGGTCGTCTGCCTGGTTGTCGTGCGTGTCGTAATCCCCGGGCGCCGAGAGCGACACGCAGCGCATCGGCAGACCAGCCGAGAGCATCGCCGCGAGCGCCGCGAGCCGCTTCGGGAAGTCGGACTCGCCGTCTGCCGGATAGGGAACCGGGCTCGTCGTGGTCTGGCCCGCGAACGGCTGAAGCTGCTGGCGCAGCTTGGCCGACTGCACGGCGATGCGCCCCGCCTGGGCGAGTCCCTGGTCGCGCCCGGCTGCGTGAGCGGAGCCGATCTGCGGCATCGACTCGAGCATCCAGCTCTCGATGTCGCCCCACACCCCGGGCGCCCAGAAGTCGTAGTCGCCCGGGCTGTTCACGGCCGCCACCGGCATACGCGCGGTCGCCAGCCCGGGCGACAGCTCGCCGTCGAGCGACAGCCCCTGCAGCGGGTTGTCCGGCGCTCCCACCCGGTCGATGTAGCGGCCGAGCCATCCGGTCACGAGCCGCCGGTCGAGCGCACCGACCTCCCAGAAGTGCCGCGAGTTGAAATGGGACTGGTCGGGGTGGTCGTAGCCGATCGCCGGCATGACCGTCACCTTGCCCTCGCCGTGAAGCGTCGACAACGCGTCCGCGGAGGGGTGCCACCGCAACCGGCCGTCCTCGCCAAATGGCGTGCCCTCCGAATCGCCCAGCGCCAGCTTCGGGCGCAGGGTCCGGTAGCGCGGGTCGCCCACTGGCGCCAGCAGGGACAGCGAGTCGACACCTCCGGGCAGGAAGATCGAGACCAGCACGGGGTTGGAGGGTCCGGCCGCGGCGGCCGCGACGCCTTCCTGGAACGCGGAGAAGTCCAGCCGCGAGGCGCCGTAGACGCTCACCACCAGCCCCGCCGCGCGCACGACGAATTGGCGGCGGTCGAGGCCGGTGCCAGCACGGCGCGGGGCCCCCGGGACGCGGGCGCGCGAGAAGTCGTCGCAGGGACAGTGGGCCATCGTCAGGAGGTCTGCAGGTCGGGGGAGGTGGCGACCAGCATGCGAAGCGCGTTCTGCCGCAGGATCGGGTAGCTCTGCTGCTCCCACGGCTTGTCCGCCGCGGCCTCGACGCGCCGGGCGAAGGCCAGCAGGCCCTTCCGCGTCTTGTCGGAGATCGTCGGATTGCCCCAGAAGGCGAGCGCGCGCGCCACCGCGGCCTTGGGGTCGTCGGGCTTGTAGGCGGCATCGGTGTCGATCCGCCGGTCCTTGACGGCCTCCGAGGCCGCGTACCACCGCCCGCGAAAGGTGCCGCTGTCGAGCCATCGGGTGTCGTCCCAGCCGGCCACGTTGGGCGGATGGAAGAGCTGCTGACCCATGAGATGGCCGATCCAGGTCCAGGAGTCCGTGTCGACGCCGCGCCTCATGCCGCGCAGCAGGCCGGCGTTGTAGACGGCCGGCGGCTTCGTCATCCGGGGCCCGGTGTGCAGCGCCGGGTGGACGAGGATCGCCTCGACGACGGGCCGCACGGCGTAGTTGGTGCCAACATATAGATGCTCGAGTTTGCGTTGCGTGCGCGGGCCCGGGGGCGTCGGGATGAAGTACGACCAGAGCTTCGTCACGAAGAACGACGGATGCGTCCGGTGCGTGAGGCAGAGCCGGCCCGAGTCGCGCCAGTCGAAGCGGCCGCGCTTGCCGAGGATCCGCTTCACGCCCCGGTCGTGGAAGCTCCGGTCGAAGTGGAAGTCGTGAGGGCCGATCGACTCGTCCCACTCGTTGCGGAAGCCGGTCAGCGCGCGGGCCTGCTCGCGCACGTCGGTCTCGGTGTAGCCGCGCCCGGCGCCCAGCGTGAAGAGCTCCATCAGCTCCCGGCCGTAGTTCTCGTTCGGCGCGTCCTTGGTGTTGTCGATGCCCGACAGCCAGATCAGCATCGCCGGGTCGCGCGTGACGCCGGCCAGCAGCTTGGCGAACGAGCCGAGCGCGTGCTGCCGGAAGAGCCTGTTCTGCTGGAGCATCAGCCGCTGGGAGCCGACGCCGTCGTTCGAGGTCGCAAACCAGTCGTGCCAGACGAGTGTCATCCGCTCGACCAGCGGCCGGTTGGTGCGCACCATGCGGTCGAGCCACCAGAGATGGTCGTGGCCCCAGGCGTCCGCGGGGGCGAGCGGGTGGCCGTCGCTGTCGTGCGGGGCCCGGCCGCGCAGCCGTTCCTTCGGCGGCCGCGTGAGCGAGTGCACCGCGCGCGTGAGCCCCTTCCTGGCGAGCTTCTCCGCCTCGCCGGGCTGGGGGCCAAAGCCCGCCCGCCACAGCAGCCGCTCGGCCTGCTCGGGCCCGAACCTGCCGTGGTAGACAGGCGTCTTCGGTAGCCGCGCATGGCGATGCCGCCGCTTGTGATGGCGGCCGCGATGCCGCCGGCGTGACTCCGAGGCGGTCGGGTGGTTCCTGGAATCCATGCCCGGATCGGGCCCTCGATGGGTAAAACGGCCTCCGACGGCCGTCTCATCGCGATCGGGCGCCGGCCTGGACGAATGTGCGACGGACCACCCGCTCCGCCGGGGTCGTTTTAATGGACACATGAGCGAAGACCGCTACGACCCCCACGCGATCGAGCGCAAGTGGCAGCAGGTCTGGGAGCGCGAGGGAACCTGGCAGGTGCCGAACCCGGGTGAGCCCGGATACGAGCAGGGCGCGCCGAAGAGCTACGTGCTCGAGATGCTGCCCTATCCCTCGGGCGAGCCCCACATGGGCCACCTCAAGAACTACTCGATGGGCGACGTGCTCGCGCACTTCCGCCGGCGCAACGGCATGATGGTGCTCCACCCGATGGGCTACGACGCCTTCGGGCTGCCCGCCGAGAACCACGCGATCAAGACGGGCGAGCACCCGGCTGTGTCGACCGGCAAGTCGATCGAGGAGTTTCGCCGGCAGTTCCGCTCATGGGGAATCTCGATCGACTGGCGGCGGGAGTTCGGCACGCACGAGCCGTCCTACTACCGCTGGACGCAGTGGATCTTCCTCGAGCTCTACGAGCGCGGGCTCGCATACCGCAAGCGCGCGCCGGTCAAGTGGTGTCCCAAGGACCAGACCGTGCTGGCGAACGAGCAGGTGATCGACGGCCACTGCGAGCGCTGCGGGACGGCCGTCGTGGTGAAGATGCTCGAGCAGTGGTTCTTCAAGATCACCGACTACGCCGAGCGCCTGCTGGAGGATCTCGCGCAGCTCGACTGGCCGGACCGCGTGGTGACGATGCAGCGCAACTGGATCGGCCGCTCAGAGGGCGCCGAGGTGGCCTTCGGGTGCGCCGAGCCGCCGATCGACTTCCCCGTGTTCACGACGCGGCCGGACACGCTGTTCGGCGCGACCTTCTTCGTGATCGCGCCCGAGCACCCCGACCTCGAGCGGTTGGTGCAGGGCACCGAGCACGAGCAGGACGTGCTCGGCTACGTCCAGCAGGCACTCTCCGAGTCGGTCGCGGAGCGGGCCAACACGGAGCGCGAGAAGACCGGCGTCTTCACCGGCCGGTACGTGGTCAACCCCGTGAACGACGAGCGGATCCCGGTGTGGGTGTCCGACTACGTCCTGATGGACTACGGCACCGGCGCGATCATGGCCGTGCCCGCCCACGACCAGCGCGACTTCGAGTTCGCGAAGAAGTTCGGCCTTGAGATCCGCCGGGTGGTCGAGCCGGTCGAGGACGAGGCGCGCGACGACGAGCCCTTCGTCGCTCATTCCGGCGAGGAGCGGCTGATCAACTCGGACGGGTTCGACGGCATGACCTCCCCCGAGGCGATCAGGGCGATCACGGCCTGGCTCCAGAAGCGCGCGCTCGGCGGGCCCGCCGTCAACTACCGGCTGCGCGATTGGCTCGTGTCCCGCCAGCGCTACTGGGGTGCACCGATTCCGATCGTCTACTGCGAGCGTGACGGGATCGTGCCGGTGCCCGAGGACCAACTCCCCGTGCTGCTCCCGGACATCGAGGACTACGCGCCCAAGGGCAAGTCGCCGCTTGCGTCGAGCGACGCGTTCGTCAACACCACCTGCCCGAAGTGCGGCGGCCCCGCACGGCGTGAGACCGACACGATGGACACGTTCGTCGACTCGTCCTGGTACTTCCTGCGCTACTGCGACCCGCGCAACGACCGGGCCGCGTGGGAGCGCGCGATCGTCGACCACTGGATGCCGGTCGACCAGTACATCGGCGGGGTCGAGCACGCGATCCTGCATCTGATGTACGCGCGCTTCTTCACGAAGGCGCTCGCCGACATGGGATGGCTCGGCTTCCAGGAGCCGTTCGCGGCCCTCTTCACGCAGGGGATGATCACCTACGAGGGCGCGAAGATGTCCAAGTCGAAGGGCAACGTGATCAGCCCGTCGCCGATCGTCGAACGCTACGGCGCCGACACCGCGCGCTGCTACATCCTGTTCCTCGGTCCGCCCGAGGACGACGTCGACTGGTCCGACAGCGGCGTGGGCGGGCGCCACCGGTTCCTCAACCGCGTGTGGCGGCTCGACGTCGAGCCCCTGGAGGACGCGGACGCGGCGGCGGACGTGGAGGGCGACGCGCGTGCGCTGATGCGAAAGGCGCACGAGACGATCGCGGCCCTGACCGGCGACATCCACCGCTTTCACTTCAACAAGGCGCTGGCCAGGCTTGACGAGCTCGTCAACGAGATCTACCGACTACCCGACGCGGACCCGCGCGCGCGGTCGTTCGCAACGGCCGTGACCGCGTCGCTGCTGTTTCCGTTTGCGCCGCACCTGGCCTCGGAGGTCTACGAGCGCGTCACCGGCCTGCGCGTGTGGGAGCAGCCGTGGCCGGTCGCGGACCCCGCGTTCCTGAAACGCGAGATGGTGCAGATCGTGGTGCAGGTCAACGGCAAGGTCCGCGACAGCATCGAGGTGGCGGCCGGCACGGAGGACGATGAGCTGAAGCGGGCTGCGCTGGAGCGCCCGAACGTGCAGCGCCACCTGGACGGCAAGCAGGTCGTCCGGGAGATCGTGGTGCCGGGGCGGCTTGTCAACTTCGTGATCCGCTGAATAGAGAAACTGGCCTGACGGCGCCAAGGCGCCGTCAGGGTTGGGCGAGGGACGGCGGTGCCAGGGTGCCACCAGGGTTAAGTGAGGGCTCGGGGAAACTTGCCTCACGGCGATGACGTGCGGCAGGGTTGACCGAGCGCGTCCTTCGCCCCAACCCGGGCGCGGCCTTGGCGGCGACCGGCGATAGTTAGAATCCACGCTGTGCGGGTTCGGCGCCTTTCAGAAGCGGCGGTCGAGGAGCGGGGCCGGTTGCGTTCCCATTTTCTCCTGGACGCCGGCGACCTCGGCTCGCGCAACCTCACCGTGACGTGGGTCGACGTGCCTCCTGGGGGCGAGCAGCGGGCGCATTCACATCCCGACTCCGAGCAGATCTACGTGATCGTGCGCGGCAGCGGTCGCATGAGCGTCGCGGGTGATTCGGAGCAGGTGGGCGAGGGTGACCTCGTCTTCATCCCGCCGGCCGCCGATCACGGGATCGTGAACGATGGCTCCGAGTCGCTCGTGTACATCTCGGCCGCCTCGCCGCCCGTCTCGATGGCGGAGCTGTACAGCGAGCAGCTCGCGCCTGAGCTCGCCGGCTACGACGACGAGGACTAGCGCCAGGGCGTAGCGCTCTTGGCACGGGCCGGTGCTGTCTCGGCACGCCGGCCGGCTTAGCGTTGGGTGCGTGGGGGACATGCCACGCCACCAGCTCTTGCTCTGCGGCCTCGGAATCGTCGCGGTCGCGCTGGCCGGCGCTCGGTACCTGAAGCAGGAAGGCGCGGCGCCGAGCGGCTCGGCGCAGGCCGCGCATGCGCCGGTGAAGATCGAGCGGGCGGCGTCGGGCAGGGTGTTCGTCCACGTGACCGGCGCGGTGCGGCGGCCTGGCGTCTACCGGCTGCCCGCCTGGGCCCGTCTCGACCTCGCCGTGCGGCGCGCCGGCGGTGCGGCCAGAGGCGCCGATCTGCAGGGCGTCAACCTCGCGGCGAAGGTAGCCGACGGCCAGCAGGTGGTGGTGCCTCGCACGGGGCCGGGCGGCCCTGGCGTGACCGTCGCCGCGGGCGGCGGGGCGGGCGGAAACGGGATGCTGCAGGGACCGATCAGCTTGAACACGGCCACGCCGGAGCAGCTCGACCAGCTCGACGGCGTCGGCCCCGCCACGGCTCAGAAGATCCTCGAGTGGCGCAAGCAGCACGGCGGCTTCCGCTCCGTCGACGACCTCAAGCAGATCAGCGGCATCGGCCCGAAGAAATTCGCGGCGTTGAAGGAGAAGGTACGAATGTAGGGCGGCTCGGGCATCACCCGTTTCACCTGGGGCTCGGCGCGTTCGTCGGCGGCCTGCTGGCCGGGCGGCCCGGGGTCGCGGTGCCGGCGGGATGCGCCGCGGCACTGGCGCTGCTTTTGTCCGCGAAAGGGGTCGGCCCGGCCGCGTCCATAGCGGTCGCAGTGCTGGCGCCTGCCGGCGCGGCAGTCGGCTCGGCGCGGATCGCGGCGATCGACCGCTCGCCGCTGCGTCCGCTCGCCGGACAGGACGTGACCGTGCGCGGATTCGTGGTGAAGCGCGAGCGGGCCAAGTTCGGCGTGAGGCGGCTGCGCCTGCGGGTCGCCTCGATCTCAGGAGGCGGGCGCGTTCGGGACGTGATCCAGCTGCGGGTTCCCGGCGACGTGCGCTTCGGCAGACCCTCGATCGGCGACGAGCTGGTCGCAGGCGGAAAGCTGGAGCTGCCCCGCCGCCGGCCCGGGTCCTTCGACTACGCCGCCTACCTGCGGCGGGCGGGCGTCCACGCGATCCTTCGGGCGCGGTTCGTAAAGGCCACGGGCGCCCGTCGCGGCGGCCCGCAGGGAGCGCTGGACGCGCTGCGCCGCCGTGCGGAAGCGGGCGTCTCCGCCGGTCTCTCGCCACCGCTGGCGGCGCTCGCGCGGGGCATGGTGCTGGGTGCCGACGAGGACATCTCCGACGGGATGAACGAGGACTTCAAGGCGTCGGGCCTCGCACACGTGCTCGCGGTCAGCGGCCAGAACGTGACCCTGCTCGCGGTGCTGGCGTGGCCGCTGCTCGCCGCGGCCGGACTTGGGCGACGTGCCCGGCTGTCCGGTGTGCTGGCGCTGATCGCCATCTACGTGCCGCTCACCGGCGCCGGGCCGTCGATCGTGCGGGCCGGCGCGATGGGGGCGGCCGGCACGGTCGCCGCGCTTGCGGGCCGTCCGGCTTCACGGTGGTATTCGCTGCTGCTGGCCGCCGCCGTCACGCTGGCGCTCGACCCGCGTGCGTGGGAGGACGTCGGATGGCAGCTGAGCTTCGCCGCGGTGGCGGGCATCTTTGTCCTGTCTGCGCCGCTCGTGAAAGCACTTGTGCGGCTGCCCGAGCCGGTCGCGAGGGGGACGGCGCTGACCGTCGCCGCGACGATCGCCACGGCGCCGCTGATGTCGCTGCACTTCGGGCGCGTCTCGCTGGTCAGCCTGGTCGCGAACGTGGCGGCGCTGCCGGCGGTCGCACCCGTGATGTGGATCGGGATGCTGGCGTCGGCGGCGGCCCAGGTGTCCCTCCTGCCGGCTGCGCTCCTGAACGCGCTCAACGGCTTCGCGCTCACGTACGTCTCCACCGTCGCGCGGTGGACCGCCGGGCTGCCCGGTGCCGTGTGGAACGTGCGGATCGCCTCGCCGGCGGCAATCGCCGGCGCCTACGCCGCGATCGGCGCCGCGGCCACGGTCGCCCTGTCGAGGCGGCCGAACGTGCGGCACGGCGCGGCGCTGGCGGCGGTCCTGCTCGGAATTGCCGGCGCGGGGGCCGCGATCGGACGCCAGGCGCCGGTTCCGCCCTCGCGGTTCACCGCGACCTTCCTCGACGTTGGCCAGGGCGACGCGACCCTGTTCCAGGCGCCGGGCGCGAGCCTGCTGGTGGACGGCGGGCCGCCCGAGGCCGACGTCGCCGCGAAGCTCCGCGCCCGCGGCGTCTCCTCGCTCGACGTGGTCGTGCTCACGCACGCGCAGCGCGACCACGAGGGTGGCCTCGAGGCGGTGGTCCGGACGTTTCGAGTGGGCCTGCTGCTCGACGGCGGTACCGGCAGCGACCCCCTTCACGCCCGCATCGTCGCCGCGGCCCGCGCCCGTGGCACGCCGGTCGTGCAGGGGGTTGCCGGCCAGGCGTTCAGGCTCGGGCAGCTGCGCGTGCGGGTGCTGAGCCCGCCCGCGAGCGAGCGACCGGACCCCGATGAAGACCCGAACCTGCGCGCGATCGTGCTCACGGTCGCGTACGCGGGCCGTGCCTTCTTCATGCCGGCCGACGCGGAGAGCGACGTGACGAGCGCGCTGCCGCTCGCACCGGTCGACGTCCTGAAAATCGCCCACCACGGCAGCGACGACGAGGGCCTGCATGCGCTGCTCGAGCGGCTGCGCCCCGCCGCGGCTGTGATCGAGGTGGGCGAGGGCAATTCCTACGGCCATCCCGCACCGGCGACGATCTCTGCGCTTTCGGCGGCGGTGCCACGCGTCTACCGCACCGATCGCGACGGCGACGTGACGGTCACGCTCGGTCGGGACGGTCTTGCCATCGTCGACCCCGAGCGATAGCGTGAGCGTGGTCGATTTCGAGGGGGGAGTCCTGAGAGCAAGGTGGAGGATCGCAATCGCCGGGGCCTGTTTGGCGTGGGGCTTGACGGCGGCGGTGCCGGTGAGCCACGCCGCCTTCCCCGGCGAGAACGGCAAGATCGCCTTCGTCAGCAACCGCGGTGGCACCTTCGACATCTGGACGATCGAACCCGACGGCACCGGGCTCACCAGGCTGACGAGCACCTCGCAGAACAACGGCGGCCCCAGGTGGTCTGCCGACGGCAGGAAGATCGCGTTCGAGCGCGACTACTACGTCAACAACGTGCTCCATCAGGAGGCCTGGCGGATGAACGCGGACGGCAGCGGGCAGACGTTTGTGACGGTTGGAACTGACCCTTCGTGGTCCCCGGACGGCAACAAGATCGTGTTCGCGAGGCGGGGCAACGACACGGAGGGCGGAGGCGTGTTCGTGAACGACGGCGTGACCGAGACGAAGGTCGCCCCGGGCACTTGGGACAGCGTCGTGCCGGAATGGTCTGCCGACGGGCAGAAGATCGTCTACACGAACAGGTCGAAGGGGGGCTTCGGCTACATCTACACGGTCAACGCCGACGGCACGGGAAACACGAAGGTCACCACCACCGGCACCGACTACTACGGGACGTGGTCCCCGGCCGGCAACAAGATCGCTTTTCAGAACCCTACTTTCTCCCCCCTCCACATCTGGACCATGAACGCGGACGGAACCGGCCGCACGCAGGTCGGCTCCACGCCCGAGGGCGAGGCCTCGCCGGCGTGGTCACCCGACGGGCAGAAGCTCGTGTTCGAGTCTCAGGACAGCGCCGGCCAGGCCGACATCCTGGCGATGAACGCCGACGGCACCGGCATCGCCCACGTCACGAACGACAGCGCATTCGACAGCGACCCGGACTGGCAGCCCGTCCCCGATGGGTCCTACGCCCGCCCGAAGGGCGCCACGCCCGTGCGCGCCTCCCTGGTCATCGCCTACAGGCCCTGCGCCGCGGCGAACGACGCACACGGCGCCCCGCTGGCGTTCCCGTCTTGCAACCCACCGGTCCAGGCTTCCGACCACATCACGATCGGAGCGGAGTCGATCGGAAGCCTTCGCGCCGACGTGGTCCCCGGCAACCCTGCGACTCCGCAAAACGAGGCCGACGTAGGGCTCAGGGTGAGCATCACAGATGTCCGAGACAAGGCTTCGCTTGCCGACTACAACGGCCAGCTCCAGGCAAGCCTGCCGGTGCGGATCACCGACAAGGACAACCCGCCGGCCGTGGGCGGGCCGAACCGGTCCGGCACCGTGTCGGATTCAAGCCTGCCCGCGACCATGGCCTGTGCCCCGACGGCCGACTCGGCGATCGGCTCGGCCTGCGCTGTCACGACCACTGTGAACTCCCTCATGCCGGGCGCCGTGAAAGAAGGGCTGCGCTCGATCTGGGCGCTCGACGGCGTGCGCGTGTTCGACGGCGGCGCCGACGGCGTGGCCTCCACGACCGGCGACAACACGCTGTTCGAGACCCAGGGCGTATTCGTCCCGTAGCCCCGGGCTTCTAGACTCGCCACGATGGCCGACCTCAAGCCCGTCTACCTCGTCCACGGCGACGACGAGGTGAAGCTCGACAGCTGGCGGCGGCGCCTGCGCGCCCGCGCCGCGACCGAGGGTGAGGCAACCACGCTCGAGGCGCTCAGCGGCGACCGGCTCACGCCCACTGCGTTCGCGGACGCGACGGGTGCGCTGACGCTCGCGGTCGGACGCCGGTACGTGCTCGCCGACGGGGTCGATCGCTGGAAGGACAGGGAGCTCGATCAGGCCGTCGAGGCGCTTGGATCGCTGCCGCCCGACACGGTCTTGCTGATGATCGCGAGCGGCAAGGTGACCCGTGGCAGCGGGCCCGCGGCGGAGCCGCTCGTGAAAGCCGTGCGGGCCGCGGGCGGCGAAGTGCAGCTCTGCGAGGCGCCCCGCCCCGCGGGCTTTCCGGCATGGGTGGCGGACCACGGCCGGGAGCTGGGGCTGGTGGTCGGCGACGACGCCGCCCGGGCACTGCTGGAGCGCGTCGGCATGGACCAGCGCCGGCTCATGCGCGAGCTCGAGAAGATCGCCTGCTTTGCCCCCGAAGGCGGGCGGGTCGACCGGGACATCGTCGAAGCGCTCACGATCTCGGACCTCGAGGCGCGCGCATACGAGCTCGCGGACGCGCTGATCGAGGGCGATCGCGACAGTGCCCTGCGCATCGCCGAGGGTATGCGCGAGCGGGGCGAGGAGATCATGCACATCCTCTTCGGGCTGCTGCGCCAGCTGCGGCAGGCGCGGAAGGCAGCCGCGATGCTCGAGCGAGGGGCCTCCTCGCAGGAGCTGGCCTCGGCGCTGCGGGTGCCGCCGTTCATCGCGAAGCAGATCGCCGCCCAGGCGGCTCGCGCCGACGCGCCGCGGCTCGAGCGGGTGCTCGAGGAGCTCGCCGAGGTCGACTACGCGGTCCGCGGCGCGGCCAACCGCGACGCCGGCACGGCCCTCACGCTGACGCTTGCGAACGCGGCTTAGCCGGCGGGGGCGCCGGCGCGGATCCGCGCGGCCCGGGACTTCTTGCGCGCCGCGTTGTTGCGGTGCAGCGCTCCGTGCTCGGCGGCCTTGTCGATCATCGAGACGAGCGAGCGGTGCTCACGGTTGATCGTGTCGGCGTCGCCGGCCTGGACCGCGGCCTCGAGACGGCGGAAGTGGGTCTTCACCGTCGACGTGCGCCTGCGATTCTCCAGGCGTTCACGCTCTGACCGGTGGATGCGCTTTTCTTGCGAGCGGATGTTCGCCATGACGAAAGTGCCGCGGACCCAGGCGTGATTGAGACGGCCGGGCGCGGCGGCCGCCTAGTATAGCCGTCACTTCTCGATGGCCGACGACGATCCCCGCAGCCGTGAGCGATCGGCCGTGACCGGAGGCGGGACGGGCGGATGGGAGCCGCTCGAGCCCGGGGCGGAGGAGCCCGGCGACGGCGTGGCGCCGTCCGGCGGCGAGCGGCGCGAGCCCGGGAGGCTTGCGATCTCGACCGCGTTCTTCGCGCTCGCGACGGGGCTTTCCCGGATCGCGGGACTCGTGCGCGAGATCGTCGCGGCGAGCTACTTCGGCGTGAAGGGGCCGATGAGCGCGTTCACGATCGCCTTCCAGGTCCCGAACCTGGTGCGAAGCCTGTTCGCCGATGCAGCGCTCCAGGCGGCGTTTGTGCCGGTGTTCACCGAGCAGCTCGAAAAGCGCGGCCGCGCGGAGGCGTTCCGGGTCGCGTCCGCGCTGGTGTTCGTGATCGCTGTGGTGCTCGGGCTGCTGACGGCGCTGTTCGTCCTGCTGGCGCCCGTGATCATGCCGGTGTTCGCGCCCGGCTTCGATCAAAACCTCACCGACCTCACCGTCCGCCTGGCGCAGATCCTCTTCCCGATCGTGCTGCTGCTCGGGTTCTCGGGGCTGGTCGTGGGAGTCCTGAACAGCTTCGACCAGTTTGCGGTGCCCGCGCTCGCGCCGCTGGCCTGGAACGTCGTGATCATCACGACGCTGGTCCTGCTGACGCCCGCCTTCCACGGGCAGGACCGCATCTATGCCTATGCGATCGGCGTGCTGCTCGGCACGATCGTGCAGCTGCTCCTGCCCCTGCCCTGGCTTCGCCGCACCGGATTTCGCCTGGTGCGCTCGTTCGACTGGCGCGACGAGCGCGTCGCGCGGGTGATGAAGCTGATGCTGCCGGTGACGCTCGGGCTCGGGCTGATCAACTTCAATCTGTCCGTGGACAGCATCTTCGCCACGCTGATCTCCGACGAGGCGCCCGCGGCGATCGACAAGGCGTTCCGGATCTACATGCTGCCCCAGGGCGTGTTCGCGGTCGCGCTGGCGACCGTGATCTTCCCGACGCTCTCGCGGCTGGTCGCCCGCGACGACCACACGGGCCTGCGGACGACGCTCGCGCACGGAACACGGCAGATGCTGTTCCTGCTCGTCCCCACGGCCGCCGCGCTGCTCGTGCTGAGCGATCCGATCACGCAGGTGATCTACCAGCGCGGTCAGTTCGACGCCGCTCAGACCAACCTGGTGTCGGAGGCGCTCTTCTATTTCGCCTTCTCGCTGCCGTTCGCCGGGGTCAATCTGATCCTGATCCGGACCTTCTTCAGCCTCCAGCGGCCCTGGACGCCGACGGCGATCGCGCTTGCCAACCTCGGCTTGAACGCGGTGCTCGACGCGATCCTCTACAAGCCGATGGGGATCGGTGGGATTCCGCTCTCGACCGCGATCGTGTCGCTGGTCACGACGTTCTCGCTGGTACTGGTACTGCGGCGGGTGCTCGGGGGGCTCGATGCCCGCGCGACCCTCGACGCCGCGCTGCGGATCGCGCTCGCGGCCGGTTTGCTGGCGCTCGCCTCGCTGGGGGTGAGGGAGCTCATGGACAGCGCGCTGCCCGGCTCCAATGCCGCGCAGCTGCTCGTGATCGTGGCCGCTGGTACCGCCGGCCTCGTCGTGTACGCGGCTGCCGCGAGCGCGCTGCGGATCGCCGAGGCGCGAGAGGTGGCGGCGCTCGTGCGCGGCCAGCTGGCCCGAGTCAGGCCAGGGGGATGACGGCCCCGCCTATCCTTGGGTCACATGCAGGAGATCCGGAACTTCTCGATCATCGCGCACATCGACCACGGCAAGTCGACGCTCGCCGACCGCATCCTCGAGCTCACGCACACCGTCGATCCGTCGAAGATGCGCAGCCAGGTGCTCGACTCGATGGACCTCGAGCGCGAGCGCGGCATCACGATCAAGGCGCAGGCGGTGCGCGTGCTCTACACGGCACGCGACGGCCAGACCTACAAGCTGCACCTGATCGACACCCCGGGCCACGTCGACTTCACCTACGAGGTCTCGCGCTCGCTGGCCGCGTGCGAGGGCGGCCTGCTGGTCGTGGACGCAGCGCAGGGGGTGGAGGCCCAGACCCTCGCGAACACCTACCTGGCGGTCGACGCCGGTCTCGAGTTGATCCCGGTCATGAACAAGATCGACCTGCCGAGCGCGGAGCCGGAGCGAGTCTCCCACGAGATCACCGAGCTGCTCGGCGACGACCCCGACGAGATCATGCGGATCTCGGCGAAGACCGGCGAGGGCATCGAGGACGTGCTGGAGGCGATCGTGAACAAGATTCCGCCGCCCCGGGGCGATCCCGAGGGCGCCCCTCGCGCGCTCATCTTCGACTCGGTCTTCGACCAGTACCGTGGGGTGATCGCCTACGTGCGCGTGGTCGACGGCGTCTTCGAGAAGGGCGATGCGATCCGCGCCATGCAGGCCGGCACGAGGGCGGAGATCGACGACATCGGGTTCCTGTCGCCCGACCTCGTGAAGGCCAACCGCCTCGCGGCCGGTGAGGTCGGCTACATCATCACCGGAATCAAGAACGTCGCCAAGCTACGCGTGGGCGACACGCTCACAAGTGAGAGCCGGCCGGCGGCGGATCCGCTGCCCGGGTATCGCGAAGTGCGGCCGGTGGTTTTCTGCGGCCTCTATCCCCTCGATACGGACCGGTACGCCGATCTGAGGGATGCCCTGGAGAAGCTGGCGCTCAACGACGCGGCGCTGTCGTTCGAGCCCGAGACGTCCCAGGCCCTCGGCTTCGGCTTTCGCTGCGGGTTCCTCGGCCTGCTCCACATGGACATCGTGCGGGAGCGGCTCGAGCGCGAGTACAGCCTCGAGCTGCTCGCGACCACGCCGAACGTCGAGTACCACGTGCGCCTCCGGGGAGACGAGTGGGTCGACGTCCACAGCCCCACCGACATGCCCGACCCGAACCTGATCGAGGCGGTCGCGGAGCCCTATATCCGGGCGAGCGTGATCACCCCGCCCGAGTTCCTGGGACAGATCATGGAGCTGTGCCAGGACCGCCGCGGCACGCACGTCGACATGCACTACCTGTCCACGCAGCGCATCCAGCTCCGGTACGACCTGCCGCTCGCCGAGATCGTGCTCGATTTCTACGACGCGCTCAAGTCCAGGAGCCGGGGATATGCGTCGCTCGACTACGAGCTGATCGGCTACCGCGAGTCCGAGTTGGTCAAGCTCGACATCCTGCTCTCCGGTGACCCGGTCGACGCGCTTTCGCTGGTGGTTCACAAGGACAAGGCCTTCGACGCGGGCAAGGCGCTCGTCGAGCGCCTGCAGAAGAAGATCCCGCGCCAGCTGTACGAGGTCGCGATCCAGGCCGCGGTCGGCTCCCGCGTGATCGCACGCGAGACCGTGAAGCCCGTCCGCAAGGACGTGATCGCGAAGTGCTACGGCGGGGACGTGAGCCGGAAGCGGAAGCTGCTCGAGAAGCAGAAGGCCGGCAAGAAGCGGATGAAGCAGGTGGGACAGGTGGAGATCCCGCAGGACGCGTTCCTGGCCGTGCTCGAGCTCGACGGCAACAAGTAGTGCGCAGCGGGCTCGCGCTGGCGGTCGGGTCGCTGCTGGCGCTGCCGGGCGCTGCGCCGGCCGACGTGACGATCACCGCCGACCGTACCGCCACCAACGCCAGCGCACATCACGGCCAGCTCGTGTGGTCGCGCGTCGCCGGCGACGGCAGATCGCGGCTCGTGCGCCGGGTCGCCGGACACGACGAGGACGTGCCCGTGCGCCCGAAGGACGGTCTCTTCGATCCCGACACCGGGACCAGCCACGGCGGTCATCAGGTGATCGTCTACACGCGCTGCGCGGGGCTCTCGGGCCAGGGATGCGACATCTGGCGCTACAACGAGGGCACGCGCCGCGAGCGCAAGGTGCGCGGCGCCTCCAGCGCCACCTGCTCGGAGTACGCGCCGTCGGTGTGGATCGGCACGATTGCGTTTGCGCGCATCGGGCCAGGCAGCTGCCCGGGACTCTTCGTGCTTCGCCGTGGGCATCTGCGGCGGCTGGACGGCAGGGTTCCGTCACGGACCGACGTGCGCGGCTCGCGCGTCGCCTACCTCTACACCCCGGCGGGCGACCCGAGCCGGACCTCGGTGCGGGTGCGCTCACTCTCGGATCGCCGCTCCCGGCGGGTGGTGACCGGCTTCAAGGCCGAGCACGAGAGCTATCGCGTGACCAGTCCGGTGCTCGAAAGCCGCTACGTCTACTGGTTGCAGGAGGACCAGGTCCGCCACGACTTCTTCGCCGGGCGCGGCCTCGCGCGCCGGCCGTCGACGCTCGAGTTCACCGGTCAGACCTTCCCCGGCCGGGTGACGACGATCGCGGCCGGGGACGGGCGCCTCTACTACACGGACGGGCGCGGCCTGTTCGAGGCGACCAATCCCGGGTTCGCGGCCCGCGATTAGAATCGCGACCATGGAAGGCACGGCAAGCGCAAGCGTCGGCAAGACGCATCGGCCCTTCGAGTACGAGGTCGGCCGGGAGAAGATCCGCGAGTACGCCAACGCGGTCGGGGAGGCGAATCCGGTCCACCACGATCCAGCCGCCGCACGCGCGGCCGGGTTCCGGAACGTGGCCGCCCCGCCGATGTTCTGCGTGGTCTATTCGGCCGGCGCGATGGGGCCGGCGATCCTCGACCCCGAGCTCGGCATCAACCTGATGCTGATGGTGCACGGGTCGCAGGAGTTCGAGTGGGGCGAGCCGGTGGTCGCGGGCGACGTGATCACGACCCAGGCCACCACCAAGGACATCTTCGAGAAGAACGGGATGACGTTCTACGTCTTCGAGTCCGAGTCGAAGAACCAGGACGGGGAGACGACCGTGAAGGGAACCTGGACCAACATCGTGAGGGCAGGCTGATGGCAGACACCAAGCTCGAGCCCGGCGCCGCGGTGCCGGAGCTGACCGTGACTCCCGACAAGTACGTCCCGCACCGCTACGCCGGCGCATCGGGAGACTTCAACCCGATTCACATCGACGCCGAGTTCGCGAAGGCGGTCGGGCTCCCGCAGAACATCCTCCACGGCCTCTACTCGATGGCCCAGGTGGCCCGCGCGGCCACGCAGACAGGCGGCGGGGACCCCCGCTCGCTCAAGCGCCTGTCCGTCCAGTTCCGCGGCATGGGCATTCCCGAGCAGGAGATCCGCGTGACGGGCACGGTGCGCGAGGTGCGCGACGGGCGCGTGGTGGTCGACACGGTCGCCGAGCAGAGCGGCAATCAGATCGTGCGCAACGCGGAAGCGGAGCTATACATATAGGTGAGGGTTCGGGGTTTCGGCGCTCCCCGGCCGTGCTCCTAATATGAGCGTATGACAGCGCTCACCGAGCGGCAGCAGATGCTGCTGAAGACGGTCGTCGAAGGCCACGTCGAGCTGGGCCAGCCGGTCGGGTCGAAGTGGCTCGCGGAGCGGCCGAAGATCGACTGGAGCGCGTCCACGATCCGGTACGAGCTCGCGATGCTCGAGGAGCGCGGGTACCTGAAACACCCGCACACCTCCGCGGGCCGCGTGCCGACCGATGCCGGGTACCGCTTCTTCGCGGACTCGGTGCTGCGCGAGGGCTCGCTCCCGCCGGACCGCCGGAGCCGTTTCGAGCAGGAGCTTTCCACGATGCGCCGCGAGGTCGACGCCGCGATGCGCTCCACGACCGAGACGCTCTCGCAGGTCACCGACCTGCTGGCAGCCGTCTCGGCGCCGCCCCTCCACACCGCCACGATCAAGCACATCGAGGTGCTGCTGCTCCAGGACCAGGTCGCGCTGGTGGTGATCATCACCTCCACCGGCACCGTCTCCAAGCGCGCGTTCACGTTCGCGCAGCCGGTCGACGCCGGGCTCGCAGACTGGGCGGCAAGCTACTTGAACGACCGCCTCGCCGGAACCGATCTGGGCGCACTCACGCTGAAGAGCAAGCTCGACAGCCCCGAGCTCTCGGCGAAGGAGCGTGCCTTCCTCGAAGCGCTGGGCCCGGCCTTCTCGGACCTCCCGGAGACCGTCGAGCAGACGGTCTACGTCGAAGGCGCGGCACGGCTTGTCTCGGGCAGGGGCTTCGAGGACGCGGCCGAGATCAACGACCTCCTGCGGATGCTGGAGCGGCGGGTCACGCTGCTGTCGGTGCTGCGCTCCGCGCTCGACGCGCCGACCGTCTACCTGCGCATCGGGCACGAGAACCAGACGCCCGAGCTGCACGCGGCCAGCGTGATCGCCGCGAGCTACGGGCTCAGCCACCGGACGCTGGGCACGGTCAGCGTGATCGGTCCCGTGCGGATGGACTACCGGCACGCGATCACCTCGGTGCGCGCTGCTGCCCATGCGCTCAGCGGCTTCGTCGAGGAGGTCTACGAGTGACCCCCGCCACCGCTTTCTAGTCGCCGCGATGCCGCGCGACTACTACGAGGTGCTCGGCGTGAGCCGCGAGACGGGGGAGGCCGACATCAAGAAGGCCTTCCGGAAGCTCGCCCGCGAGCTTCACCCGGACACGAACCGCGACGACCCCTCCGCGGAGGAGCGTTTCAAGGAGGTGGCGGAGGCCTACGAGGTCCTCAGCGACTCCGAGCGCCGGGCCGTCTATGACCGCTACGGGCACGAGGGCCTGCGATCGGGCGGCTACGAGCCGAACTTCCAGGGCTTCGGCAGCTTCGCCGACGTATTCGAGGCGTTCCTGGGCGGCAACAGCCCCTTCGGCTCGGCGTTCGGCGGCACGCCCGGCGGCCCGGAGCGGGGTCAGGACGCCGGGGTCGAGGTGAGCCTCACCCTCGAGGAGGTCGCGACCGGCGCCGCCAGGCAGGTCGAGGTCGAGCTTGCGGTCCCCTGCGGCAACTGCCACGGCAACGGCGCGGAGCCCGGCACGCCGATCGAGACCTGCCCGAAGTGCGGCGGCACGGGCCAGCTCCAGGCCGTGTCGCGCGGCGTCTTCGGCCAGCTCGTGAGGATGCAGGTCTGCGACCGGTGTGGCGGTGAGGGCAAGGTCGCCCAGACTCCGTGTCACGTGTGCCGCGGGGCCGGGCGCGAGATCGAGACGCAGGAGATAGCCGTCGAGATCCCACCGGGCATCGAGGACGGCCAGCGCATGCGGCTCCCGGGGCGCGGCCACGCGGGCAGCCGGGGAGGCCAGACGGGCGATCTCTACGTGCTCGTCGCGGTCGAGCCGGATCCGCGCTTCGAGCGCCACGGCGACGATCTGGTCGCGCGGCTCGACGTGCCGTTCACGGATGCGGCGCTCGGCACGACGATCACCGTGCCCATCCTGTCCGGCGCTGAGGAGGTGGAGTTGAAGCCCGGCACGCAGCCCGCCACGGTGCTGCGGCTCCGCGGACGCGGGCTGCCCGGGCTGCGCGGCCGCGGCCACGGCGACCTGCACGTGATCGTCAACGTGCTCGTGCCGAGCAGGCTGACCGACGAGCAGCGCGATCTGCTGCGCCGCTTCGCCGACTCCGCGAACGGCGAGACCTATCCCGGCCCGAAGCAGGACGGCCTCTTCGAGCGCATCCGGCACGCCTTCCGGGCGTGATCCGGCTGGCGCTGCGCTGCCGGTCCGAGCAGGCCGAGGCCGTGCTGGCGGAGCTGCTCGAGGTCGCACCGAGCGGCGTCGAGGAGGTGGCCGCCCCCGGCGGTCGCGCGGGGATCGTGGAGTACGCGGTGTACGGAGCCGCGGGCGAGGTGCCGGACCTCGGCGCCTTCGAGGCGCGCGCAGGCGACGCGGTCGTCGAGGTCGTGACCGAGGAGGTTCCGGACGACTGGGACGAGCGGTGGAAGCGCTTTTACTTTCCGGTGCTGGTCGGCGGGCGCATCTATGTCCGCCCGCCCTGGGAGCAGCCGGTGCAGCGCGGCGGCGTGGAGGAGGTCGTGATCGACCCCGGCGGCGCGTTCGGCACCGGCACCCATCCGACCACCCGCATGTGCCTGGAGCTGATGCTCGAGGCGGGCAGGCCGCGCGGCCGCTCTTTCCACGACCTGGGGTGCGGCTCCGGCGTGCTGGCGATCGCGGCAGCGAAGCTGGGGTTCGACCCGGTCGTCGGCATCGACGCCGACCGCGCCGCGATCGAGGAGTCCGGCCGTAACGCCCGTGCGAACTACGTCGAGCTCGAGCTGCGGCATGCCGATCTTCGCCGGGAGCCCGTGCCGGCGGGTGACGTGGCCGCCGCCAACCTCACGGCGCCGCTGCTGGAGTCGGTCGTGCGTGGCTGGTCGGGGGCGAATGAGCGGCCCGCGGTCCTGATCGCATCGGGGATCCTGCGCGAGCAGGCCGACGCGGTCGCCTTCGTCCTGGCGGAGGCGGGTCTCCGGGAGGAGCGGCGCCTGATCTCCGGCGACTGGGCCGCGCTTATGGCAATCTGATCCGGATGACCACGTTCGCCGTCAAGTTTCTCGGCTGCAAGGTCTCGCAGGCCGACGCGATGCTGGCCCGTTCCCGTTTGCTCGCCGCCGGCCACGAGGAGGCGCCCGAGCAGGACGCCGAGCTGCACGTGATCAACACGTGCGCCATCACGCGCGAGGCGGAGGCGAAGTCGCGGCAATCGGCGCGCCGATCGGCGCGGGCCGGGCGGCGGGTGGTGGTCACCGGCTGCGCGGCGAACCTGAACGCGGCGCAGTTCGACGAGATCGGCGACTCTGTGACCGCGCTGGTCGGAACCGCCGACGACGTCGCCGCGGAGGCCGCCGGCACGGCGGGGGCCGCCTGCATCGAGACGCAGGCCGATCCGCTCGGCGGCATCGCCGGGAACCGCACCCGTGGCTTCGTGAAGGTGCAGGACGGGTGCGACTGTCACTGCTCCTATTGCATCATCCCGTCCGTGCGTGGAGGCGCCCGCTCGCGACCGGCGAGCGCGGTCGTGCTCGAGGCCTGTCGCCGCGTGGCGCAGGGGCAGCCGGAGATGGTCATGACCGGCATCTCGGTGGGCGGCTATCGCGACCCCGAGCGGGGGCTGGAGCTTGGAGATCTGATGCGCGCGGTGGCCGCCGTCGACGGGGTCGAGCGCGTGCGCCTGTCCTCCGTGGAGGTGATCCACGTGAACGACTCGCTGGTCGACTCGCTTGCCGAAGACGACCGGATCTGCCCTCACCTGCACGTGCCCCTGCAGTCCGGCGACGATCGCGTGCTCGCGTCGATGGGCCGCAACTACGACGCCGCCGGATACATGCGTGCGATCGAGCGGCTGCGCGAGCGCGTGCCGGAGGTGAACGTCACCACCGACGTGATCGTGGGCTACCCGACCGAGGACGACGCCGCCTTCGAGCGCACGCTCGCGCTGGTTCGCGCGGCGGGCATCACGAAGGTCCACACGTTCAGCTTCTCGCCGCGTCCCGGCACGGCCGCCGACGCGCTCGGCGATCCGGTGCCGCCCGAGGAGAAGAAGCGCCGCAGCCGGGAGCTGCGGGGTCTCTCCGAGGCGCTCGGCCGCCGTCACCGGGCGGCGAAGCTGGGCGGCGCCGAGGAGGTGCTCGTGGACAAGCGCGCGGAGGCGCAGGCGTCGGGCTACAGCCGCGACTACACGCGCTACTACCTGCCGCCGGGCGATGGGGCGCCCGCCGACACGGTGCTGGTCCGAGCGCTCGAGCTGCACGCCGACGGTGTGCGCGGCTGCCGTTAGTCTTACTTGCGTTGAGCATTACCGAGCGCATCCAGGCGGACACCACGGCTGCCGCCAAAGCACAGGACAGGGAACGTCTCGCGGCGCTGCGATTGGTGCTCGATTCGCTCAACAAGGAGGCCAAGGAGGCTCGCGGGACGCTCGACGAGCAGCGCGAGATCGCCGTCCTGAAGCGTGAGCGCAAGCGCCGTGCGGAGGCCGCCGAGGCCTATCGCAAGGGCGGCCGCGCGGAGCTGGCCGCGGCCGAGGAAGCCGAGGCCGGGCTGATCGAGCAATACCTGCCGGCGGAGATCGGCGACGAGGACCTCGAGGCCCTGGTGGCCGATGCGTTGAGCGAGACCGGAGCGGTGTCGCAGAAGGAGATGGGCAAGGTGATGGCGGCGGTGATGTCGAAGGCAGGCGGGCGCGCGGACGGCCGCCGTGTGAGCGAGTTGGTCCGCTCGAAGCTCTCCTAGGCGTCGCGGGCGTGCGTGCGCAGATCACAGTTCCGCCTCCCGTCGCGATCGAGCTGGCAGGCTCCGAGGATGCCGTCCTGCGCGCGCTCGAGGGGCATCTCGACTGCGACGTGTTCCTCCGGGGCAACGTCTTGACGCTCGACGGCTCGGCGGACGACGTGAAGGTCGGCCAGGAGGTCATCGAGGAGGTGTCGGAGCTGATCGCCCAGGGGCACGAGATCTCACCCGGCACGATTGCCGCGGTCACGTCGGCCCTGGACCATCACGAGAGTCCGGCGACGATCCTCGGCGACGTCGTCTGGACTCACCGCTCCACCCGCGTCGCGCCCAAGACCGTCAACCAGAAGCGCTACGTCGACTCGATCCGCCAGAACACGATCACGTTCGGGATCGGCCCGGCCGGCACGGGCAAGACCTATCTCGCGATGGCGATGGCAACCGCCGCGCTCTCGCGGCGAGCGGTCAACCGCATCATCCTCACGCGCCCGGCCGTCGAGGCCGGCGAGCGGCTCGGGTTTCTCCCCGGCACGATGATGGAGAAGGTCGACCCCTACCTGCGGCCGCTCTTCGACGCGCTCTACGACATGCTCGACGCCGAGCGCGTCAACGCCTACCTGGAGCGCGGAGTGATCGAGGTCGCCCCGCTCGCCTTCATGCGCGGCCGGACCCTGAACGACTCCTTCATCATCCTCGACGAGGCCCAGAACACCTCCCCCGAGCAGATGAAGATGTTCCTCACGCGCCTGGGCTTCAACTCGACGATGGTCGTCACCGGAGACATCACGCAGATCGACCTGGCGGGCGACCAGCGCTCGGGGCTGGTCGCCGTTCGCGACATCCTGACCGACGTGCGCGACATCGAGTTCGTCAACTTCACCGGCGAGGACGTGGTCCGCCACAAGCTCGTGCAGCGGATCGTGAACGCGTACTCGCGTCATGGGCAGCGCCAGGCGCCCGAGCTGCGGCCCGCCTCCAGCGACGCTACTTGATCGAGCTCGAGTGCCCGCCGCAACTGCGCGGCGCCGCGCTCGCCGCGCTTGCCGCGTGCGGCCTGGACGACGGTCACGTGGCCGTCGAGCTGGTCGCCCCGGAGCGCATCCGGGAGCTGAACCGGGCCCATCGCGGCATCGATCGGCCCACCGACGTGCTGGCCTTTCCGCTCGATGGGGCCTCCGCGACCGCCGGGCCGCGGGAGATCGGCGACGTCGTGATCTGCCCGGAGCACACCCGGGACCTCGAGGAGGCGGTCGTGCACGGCGTGCTCCACCTCGCGGGACACGACCACGAGACCGACGGCGGCGAGATGCTCGCGCTCCAGGCCCGCGTGCTCGACGGGTTCGGGAAGCAACCGTGAGGTCGGGGTTCGTGGCGGTCGCGGGGCGGCCGAACGTCGGGAAGTCAACGCTCGTGAACGCGCTCGTGGGAGCGAAGGTGGCGGCGGTGTCGGACAAGTCGCAGACCACCAGGCGCGCGATCCGCGGGATCGTCAACGGGGTACACGACGGCGAGCCGTTCCAGCTCGTGCTGGTGGACCTACCGGGCTTCCAGAGCCCGCGCGACGCGCTCACGGAGCGGATGCAGCGCCGTGTCGAGCGGGAGCTCGCCGACTGCGACGCCGCATTGTTCGTGCTGAACGGGGCCGAGCGAAGCGCCGGCGGCGACCGCTTCATCACGAAGGCGCTCGCCCGCGTCGGAGTGCCGGTCGTCGCGGCGGTGAACAAGGTCGACCTGCTCGATCGCGGGCGGACCGCGGAGGCCCTCTCCGGCGCGGCAAGCCTCGAGGACGACGGCGTCGACCTCCGCGCGGTGTTCCCGCTGTCCGCGCTGCGCGGGTCCGGAGTCGCGCCGCTCGTGGAGGGCCTCGCGGCGCTGCTGCCCGAGGGGCCGGCCTACTACCCCGCCACCGACGTCAGCGACCAGCCGCTCGAGATCGCGGTCGCGGAGCTGATCCGCGAGCAGGCTCTGCTGCGCACGCGCGAGGAGGTGCCGCACTCGATCGAGGTCCAGATCGAAGAGATCGAGGACCGCGGCGAGCTGGCCGTCGTCCGCGCCGTGCTGTGGGTCGAGACCGAATCCCAGAAGGGCATCCTGATCGGCGCGCACGGGCGAATGATCCGGGCGATCGGTACCGCGTCGCGGCGGGAGATCCAGCGTGAGCTCGGCAAGCGCGTGCATCTCGATGTGACCGTGAAGCTGCGCCGCGCCTGGCGCCGCGACGAGTCGCTGCTGGACCGGCTGGGAATCGAGCCGTGACCGACGGGGCGGCATCGAGGGAACGTGAAGAATTTTGTTGCGTTATGCACCCTTTTTCCGCTACGAATAGGCAGGTCGTTTCGTGTTCACGGGGTTTCGCTGCAAGGAGGCGCACGGATGGAGAGACAGCACAGTCACGACCGTTGCAAGCACGCCGGCTACTACTCCGGCCTGGGCGTCTACGCGAGGGACTCGAAGACGCTTCGCTACGTACTGATCTGCGACGACTGCGGTGAAGAGATGAAGGAGATCCACACGCAGGAGTACGCGCCAGACCCGATCCTCGAGATCGCGGTCTAGCACTCAGGTCACACGTCGGGGCTCAGCGGCCGCCCCCCTTCGGAAAAGCAGGCAGTAAAGGGAGGTGCAGCGATCGTCACGCGCGGCAAACGAAACTCCGATCCCTGACCCCGTACCTGCCCGCTTTTTCGAGCACTCACCCACGCCCGCGCGCCAAGCAGTCGGCGAAACGACAGGCCGCGGCTGCCGCAGGCACGCTCGGCACACGGCCGTGTCGTGCCTGCTCACTCCTCCCGGTGCGGCCGCACCACCTACGTAGAATGGCTCCAAATGGCGGCCGAAGCGGAGATCGCCGGGGTCGAGATCGCGTTCGACGAGCGCGGTCTGGTTCCGTGCGTGACACAGGATTGGAGCACCGGCGAGGTGCTCACGCTCGCGTACATGAACCGCGAGGCGCTCGACCACACGCTCGCCAGCGGCGAGGTCCACTTCTGGAGCCGCTCGCGCGAGGAGCTGTGGCGCAAGGGCGGGACGTCGGGCAACGTGCTGCGCCTTCGCTCGCTGCGCTACGACTGCGACGCCGACGCGCTGCTCGCGCTGGTGGAGCCGGCGGGCCCTGCCTGCCACACCGGTGAGCGCACCTGCTTCCACCGCACCGTGGGCGACGAGGCGGTCGCGCCGCACGAGGCGCTTCCAGTGCTCGGGCGCACGCTCGCGCAGCGGCGGCGGGACATGCCTGCGGGCAGCTACTCGGCCGAGCTGTTTCGCGAGGGCCCGGAGCGAATCGGCGCAAAGATCGAGGAGGAGGCCGAGGAGACCGCACGGGCCGGCCGGGAGGAGTCCGACCAGCGGCTGCGCGAGGAGTCGGCGGATCTCCTCTACCACCTCGGCGCGCTGCTCTACGCGCGCGGCCTGGGCTACGCCGGCGCGCTGTCGGAGCTGACCCGGCGGATGGGGCGATGAGCGTCGCCGCGGCGCAGCGGCTGCCGGTGTCGCCCACGCTCGAGGAGGCCCGGGAGCTTGCCGCGGAGCACAACGTGATCCCGCTGCGGCACACGTTCATCGACGACTGCGAGACGCCCGTCTCGGCGTTCCTCAAGCTCCGCGGGCGCGGCCCCGCGTTCCTGCTCGAGTCCGCCGAGCAGGGCCAGCGGTTCGGGCGCTACTCGTTCCTGGGCTTTCGCCCGCGGGCGGTGCTGCGGCTCGAGCAGGGCCGCCTCACCGTCGCCGACACGTCCGGTGAGCGCGAGCTGGACGCCGCCGATCCGTTCAGCGCGGTGTCGGACTACCTGCGCGACTACCGCGTCGCACCGGTCGAAGGCCTGCCGCCGTTCGCGGGGGGCGCCGTGGGCGTGTTCGGCTACGACCTGGTGCGAACCGTGGAGCGGCTGCCCGCGCCGCGCGCGGACGACATCGGCACGCCCGACATGGCGCTGATGGTGTCCGACGCGCTGGTGGTATTCGACCACCTGAGCCATCAGGTCACGATTCTGGTGAACGCGTTCGTCGACGACCCGGCCGACACGGAGGCCGCCTACGACGAGGCGGTCACGCAGATCGAGCGGGCGCTGGAGCTGCTCGCGGCGCCGGTCCCGCGGGCCGAGCCGGGCGCCCGCCCCAGCGACCCGCTCGCCGCGTTCGACTCGAACATGACCCGGAGCGACTACGAAACCGCGGTCGAGCGCGCGAAGGAGTACATCTACGCCGGCGACGTCTTCCAGGTGGTTCCGTCCCATCGCTGGAGCGGGCCCTGTCCGGTGGAGGCGTTTTCGCTCTACCGCGGGTTGCGCGTCGTCAACCCCTCGCCATACATGTACTTCCTCGAGTTCGAGGACTTCGCGATCGCCGGCGCCTCGCCCGAGCCGCTCGTGAAGGTCACCGGCGACCGCGTTGAGATGCGGCCGATCGCCGGCACGAGGCCGCGGTCGACCAGTCCGGAGGAGGACCTGCGGATCGCCGACGCGCTGCTCGCGGACGACAAGGAGCGCGCCGAGCACGTGATGCTGGTCGACCTCGGGCGAAACGACGTCGGGCGCGTCGCGCGCTTCGGCACCGTCGAGGTCAGCGAGCTGATGGTGGTCGAGACGTACTCGCACGTGATGCACATCGTGTCGTCGGTCACCGGCCGACTGGCCGAGGGCCGTGACGCGATGGACGCGCTGCGCGCGTGCCTGCCGGCGGGAACCCTGTCGGGCGCGCCGAAGATCCGTGCGATGGAGATCATCGACGAGCTCGAGCCGCGCAAGCGCGGCTTCTACGGCGGCGCGATCGGCTACCTCAGCTACACGGGCGACCTCGACACGTGCATCCACATCCGCACGGTCGTCGTCAAGGACGGCGTCGCCCACATCCAGGCCGGCGCGGGCATCGTGGCCGACTCCGACCCGGGCTACGAGTACGACGAGACGATCGCCAAGGCGCAGGCGATGTTCAAGGCGATCGAGCTCGCCTGCCGCCAGCCGGATTGGGCGTGACGTCGCGGTGCGCGTGCTCGTGATCGACAACTACGACAGCTTCACCTACAACCTGGTCCAGTATCTCGGGGAGCTGGGGGCCGAGCCAGACGTGGTCCGGAACGACGTCGCGAGCCTCGACGAGCTGCTCGCCCGGCGGCCCGACCGGGTCGTGATCTCTCCCGGGCCGTGCCGGCCAGCGGACGCCGGGGTCTCGATCGAGGCCTCTCGCACGTTTGCCGAGGACGGCATCCCGGTGCTCGGAGTCTGCCTCGGCCACCAGGCACTCGCGGAGGCCTTTGGCGGCCGCGTGGTGATCGGCGAGCCCGTCCACGGCAAGACCGCTGAGGTGAGCCACGACGGGCGCTCGATCTTCCGCGGAGTCGCCAACCCGCTCGTCGCCGGCCGCTACCACTCGCTGGTCGTCGACCCGGAGCTGCCGCCCGAGTTCGAGCTCTCCGCCGAAGCGGGCGGCACCGTGATGGCGATCCGCCATCGGGAGCTGCCGGCCGAGGGCGTCCAGTTCCACCCCGAGTCCGTGCTCACCGAGAGCGGCAAGCTGATCCTCCAGAACTTTCTCGAGGGCCGGCGCTGATGCCCAACGAGATCCTGACCGAGGCGATCGAGGCGGTCGCGTCTGGACAGGACCTGACCGCCGACGAGGCCGAGCGCGTGCTCGGGGAGATCATGCGTGGCGCGGTCGAGGAGCCTCAGACGGCCGCGTTCCTGATCGCGCTCCGCACGAAGGGCGAGACCGTGGACGAGCTCGTGGGCCTCGCGCGCACGATGCGCGCGCTCGCGAGCCGGGTG
Source organism: Solirubrobacterales bacterium (assembly GCA_038326655.1). Taxonomy (GTDB): domain Bacteria; phylum Actinomycetota; class Thermoleophilia; order Solirubrobacterales; family JBBDJG01; genus JBBQKG01. Next base: position 93,812 of record JBBQKG010000002.1, on the reverse strand, counting down.
GAGATCTCCGGAGACAACCTGCTCGACACCGCGGGCACGGGTGGCGGAGACGTCCCGACGTTCAACGTGTCGACGACGGCGGCGCTCGTCGCGGCCGCCGCCGGCGTGCGGGTCGCCAAGCACGGCAACCGCTCCGCCACGAGCCTGAGCGGGTCGGCGGACCTCCTTGAAGCGCTCGGCGCCCGCATCGACCTCGACCCGGAGGGGGTCTGTGCGTGCGTCGACGAGGTCGGTTTCGGGTTCATGTTCGCTCCCCGACACCACCTGGCGACGCGTCACGTGGTGCCGGTTCGCAAGGCGCTCGGCGTCAGCACGATCTTCAACATGCTGGGCCCGCTGACCAACCCGGCCGGCGCGACGCGCCAGCTCGTGGGCGTGGGCGAGCGGTCCTCGATGGAGCTCGTGGCGGGTGCGCTCGGCCGGCTCGGCGCGCGGCGCGCGGCGGTCGTCGCGGGCGAGGACGGAATGGACGAGATCAGCATCGCGGCGGACACGACCCTGTTCGAGGTGACCCCCGACGGCGTCACCAGACACACGATCTCGCCGGAGCGCGTCGGGCTCGAGCGGGCCGATCCGGCGGAGGTTCGGGGCGGGACCCCGGCGGAGAACGCCGCGATCACCCGTGCCGTCTTCAACGGCGAGCGCGGCGCGCGGCGGTCGCTGGTCGTCCTGAACGCGGGCGCGGCGCTGTTCGTGGCGGAGCGGGTGCCCGGCTTCGAGGAAGGGGTGCGGCTCGCTGAGGAGACGATCGATTCCGGGGCCGCGATCGATACGCTCGAGCGGTTCGTCCGCAAGACCCAGGAACTTGGCGGGGAGGCTGCTTGACAACGCTCGAAGATCTCACCAGCTCGGTTCGCGAACAGGTCGCGCGCCGCCGTGAGCAGGTCTCGCTCGAGGAGCTCGAGCGGGCGATCTCTGCCCGCGTCGAAGGCCGGCCGTTCAACGAAGCGCTGGCGGCGACCGGGATATCGCTGATCGCCGAGTACAAGCGGCGCTCGCCCGCGGCCGGCGACCTGCCGCGGGGAGGCGACCCCGTCGAGGCGATCGTCCGCGCCTATGAGCGCGGCGGCGCGGCGGCGCTCTCGATCCTGACGGAGTCCGAGCACTTCGGGGGCTCGCTCGCCGATCTGCGCGCCGCCCGGGCGGCGACGGACCTGCCGATCCTCCGAAAGGACTTCACGCTCGACCGATACCAGCTCTACGAGGCCGCCGCGGCCCAGGCGGACGCGGTGCTGTTAGTGGTCGCGGCGCTCGAACCGGACGAGCTCGAGCAGCTCCACGCCGAGGCCGATGCGCTCGACCTGGACTGTCTCGTGGAGGTCCACGACGCGGAGGAGCTCGAGGCGGCACTCGCCGTCGACGCCGAGGTGATCGGCATCAACAACCGGGACCTGGCCGACTTCTCGATCGACCTCGAGCGCACCTTCGAGCTGCTGGCCGACATCCCGGCCGGGAAGACGGTCGTCTCGGAAAGCGGGATCCGGACACGCGACCAGGTCGCCGAGCTCGAGCGCGTCGGTGTCGACGCGGTGCTGATCGGCGAGACGCTGATGCGTGCCGACGACCCGGAGCGCGCGTGCCGGGACCTGGCCGGCACCGAGGAGAGCACGCAGGTCTGAGCGGCGTAGCCCGGCACTTACGAGTTCTTAATCCACGGCCTATAAAACCTACGTAGATGGCATACGGAAGCCCTCGCCCTCCGCTCGACGAGCGACTCCGGCGCGCAGCCCAGAATCCATTTGTGGCCGGCCTGCTCGGCGGCTTCGTCGTGCTGGTCGCGGTGTTGATCCTGGCGGCCGTGGGAGTGCTCGGCGGCGAGGACAAGACGACGATCGTGCAGAGCCCGATCTCGCAGTCTTCCTCCGAGGCGGACTCGAACAGTCCCGGCCTCACCGTCCATCAGGTCTACGTGAAGGACTCGCCCGGCGTCGCGTTCGTGCGGGCCGAGGTGGTCCAGCAGAGCCAGTCGCCCTTCGACCTCTTTCCCCAGCGCCAGCGCGGCACCGCGACCGGCTCGGGATTCGTGATCGACGACAGCGGCGACATCCTCACCAACGCGCACGTGGTCGCAGGCGCCACGAAGGTGACGGCCGACCTCGGCGACAAGACCTACGACGCGAAGATCGTCGGTCGCGACCCCTCCTCCGACGTCGCGCTGCTGAAGGTGAACGCCGACAAGAAGGCGCTTCACCCGCTCGCGTTCGGCAATTCCTCCCACCTCCAGGTGGGCGACCCGGTGGTCGCGATCGGGAACCCGTTTGGGCTCGACCGCACCGTCACGAGCGGAATCGTGAGCGCCCTCCAGCGCAAGATCGAGGCGCCCAACGGCTTTACGATCGAGCACGTGATCCAGACCGATGCTGCGATCAACCCCGGCAACTCAGGCGGCCCCTTGATCGACAGCCGCGGCCGCGTGATCGGCATCAACTCGCAGATCGCCACCGCGGGTGGCAGCAACGGCAACATCGGGATCGGCTTCGCGGTGCCGATCAACACCGCCAAGCGGATCTCCGACCAGCTCAAGAAGAGCGGCTCGGTCCAGCACGCCTTCCTCGGCATCACCGGCGTGTCGATCACGTCGTCGATGTCGCAGAGCCTCAACCTGCCCGCCGACCGTGGAGTCCTGATCCAGGCCGCCTCGGGCCCCGCCAAGAAGGCCGGCGTGAAAAGCGGCGACACGCAGGTCAGCGTCGGCGGCCAGAGTCTCGTGCTCGGCGGTGACGTGCTCACTGCGATCGACGGCAAGCAGGTGAAGTCGATGGACGACGTGATCTCGACCGTCGACTCGAAGAAGCCCGGCGACAAGGTCACCCTCAAGCTCCTGCACGGCCAGAAGCAGCGCACGGTCACGGCGACGCTCGGTAATCGCCCCCAGAACGCCGACCAGAGCCTGCAGCCCCAGCAGCAGTCGCCGAACCAGGTTCCGTAGGCCGCCGGCCCCGGCCGGGGTCTACGATTGGCCGATCAGCACGAAGGTCAAGATCTGCGGCATCACGAATCTCGACGACGCCATTGCGGCCGCCGACCTCGGCGCTTGGGCGCTCGGCATGATCTTCTTCGACGAGAGCCCACGCCGCTGCGACATCGAGCAGGCCGCTGAGATCGCCGCCGCGCTCCGCCGACGGGTCAAGCTCGCCGGGGTCTTCGTGAACGCGCCGCTCGACGAGATCCTGGGCGTGCTCGAGAGCGCGCCGCTGTCGATCCTCCAGCTGCACGGCGACGAAGGCCCGTCGTACTGCGACGAGGCGCGACGCCGGACCGGCCTCGAGGTGATGAAGGCGGCCCGCGTCCGTGACCGCGCAGACGTCCGCGCGCTCTCCGCCTACCGCACCGACTTCCAGCTCATGGACGCCCACGTGCCCGGCCTGCGGGGCGGCACCGGCGAGCGCTTCGATTGGGAGCTGGCCACCACCCATCCGGGCTCTCCGCCGCTGGTCCTGTCCGGCGGGCTGGATCCCGAGCACGTCGGCGAGGCGATCGAGGTCGCGAAGCCGTTCGCGGTCGACGTCGCAAGCGGCGTCGAGGCGGAGCCGGGCCGCAAGGACCACGACAAGCTCGCTCGCTTCTTCGCGGCAGTCGAGCGCTCGGCCGCGCCCGTTTGATGGAGCCTGCGAGGGCCCTCACGGGCCGGCTCGAGGAGCGGTTCGGCCGCTACGGCGGGCGCTACGTTCCCGAGACGCTGATGCCGGCGCTCGCCGAGCTCGAGCGGGCCTGGCTCGAGGCGCGCGAGGACGCCGCCTTCCGTGCGGAGCTCGACGGCCTGCTCGCCACCTACGTTGGCCGCCCCTCGCCGCTCTACCACGCCCGGCGGCTCTCCGCCCGGTGCGGCCACGACGTGTACCTGAAGCGCGAGGACCTGCTCCACACCGGCGCCCACAAGATAAACAATGCGCTTGGCCAGGCTCTCCTGGCCAAGCGGTTGGGCAAAGGACGGGTGATTGCGGAGACCGGCGCAGGCCAGCACGGTGTTGCCGTCGCGACCGTCTGCGCGCTCCTCGGTCAGGAATGTGTCGTGTACATGGGCACCGAGGACATGCGCCGGCAGCGCCCGAACGTCGAGCGCATGGGTCTGCTCGGGGCACGCGTGGAGCCTGTCGAGGCGGGTGCACGCACACTCAAGGAGGCGGTCAGCGCCGCGATCCGCGACTGGGTCGCGAACGTCTCGACGACGCACTACGTGATCGGCTCAGCGGTCGGGCCCGCTCCCTATCCGGCACTCGTGCGTGACCTTCAGCGCGTGATCGGCGACGAGGCCCGTGCCCAGATCGTCGAGCTCGCCGGCATGCTGCCGGGCCGCGTGGTCGCGTGTGTCGGGGGCGGCAGCAACGCGATCGGCACGTTCACGGCGTTCGTCGGCGATGCCGACGTCGAGCTTGTCGGCGTGGAGGCCGGGGGCGAGGGGCTCGACAGCGCCCGTCACGGCGCGTCGCTGGCGGCGGGCCAGGAGGGGGTGCTGCACGGCGCGCTGTCATCGGTGCTCCAGGACGAGGACGGCCAGATCCTCGAGGCGCACTCGATTTCCGCCGGGCTCGACTATCCGGGTGTCGGCCCGGAGCACGCTCACCTGCGCGACATTGGACGGGTTCGCTACGTGTCGGTGACCGACGACGAGGCGGTGAGCGCATTCCGCGAGCTTTCGCGGCTGGAGGGCATCATCCCCGCGCTCGAGCCGGCACACGCGATCGCCTGGGTGATCAAAGAGGCCGTCACCCGCGCAAGCGCGGGTGACGGGAGCTCTGAGGGGGCGACGCTCGTGACGCTCAGCGGCCGGGGCGACAAGGATCTCGCCGAAGTGCTCGCCCACGATGGCTGAGACCCGCGCGGCCACGGGCGCCGAGGCGATCGCTGCGGCGTTCACCGGCCACGGCCGCACCGCGGCGCTGATGCCCTATCTGATGGGAGGCTTTCCGACGCTCGAGGGCTCGCTGGCGGTCGGTCGCGCATATGCGGAGCACGCCGACCTCGTCGAGCTCGGCGTGCCCTTCTCCGACCCGCTCGCCGACGGTCCCGCGATCCAGGCAGCGGGGCAGCGGGCGCTCGAGGAAGGCGCGACGCTCGAGCGCGTGCTCGACGAGGTCGCCGCGCCGCTCTCGAGCTCGGTCCCGGTAATCGCGATGTGCTACGCCAACCCGCTCGTGGCGCGGGGCTTCGAACGGGTCGTCGGCGTGCTCGCGGCGCGGGGCGTCAGTGGCCTGATCGTGCCGGACATGCCCGCCGTCGAGGCGGGCGAGCTTCGCCGCGCATGCGACCAGGCCGGGATCGCCCTGATCCCGCTGGTCGCGCCGACCACGCCCCCCGCCGACGTGGAGCTGATCGCCCGGGACGCGCGCGGGTTCGTCTATGTCGTCTCGGTCACGGGCGTCACGGGCGAGCGCACGGAGCTGCCTCCGGAGCTGCCTGCGGTGGTCGAGCGTGTGCGTGCGGTCGCGAGCGTGCCGGTCGCGGTCGGGTTCGGCGTCGGCACGCCGGCGCAGGCCGCCGCGGTAGGGGAGATCGCCGACGGCGTCATCATCGGCAGCCGCCTGGTGCGCGAGGTTGCCGAGGCGGCGTCGCTCGACGACGGTCTCGAGGGAGTCGAGCGCTTTCTCGGCGAGACCGTCGCCGCCCTTCGCGACGGGTAAGATCGCGCCGGTGTTCGTCTTCCTGGCAGCGGCCCTGGGCGCCTGCACGCTGATCGTGCTCTGGGCGATCGGGCTCACCCCCGACGTCGGGGGCCTGATCGCGCTGGCGATCCTGGGCCTCGGGATCCTCGCCCAGATGGCGGATCGCGAGCGTCCGGACCCGGACCGGTAGGATCGACCGTCGCGGTGATTCACGATCTCGCCGCATACGAGCTCGACACGGTGGGTAGAGAACCCGCCGTAACGATCGTGCTCGCGGTCCTGGGCATGTCGTCTCAAGCCGTTTGACCTCTGACAGAGGAGGGGAATTGAGGAGATTCAAGATTGGCCCCGCCCTTGTCGCGGCTGCCGTGCTGGTGGCGATGCTGGGAATCGCCGCCTGCGGGGGTGGTAACGACAAGGGTGGTGGCAACGCCAAGTTCGACCTCACGATCGGCGACATCGTGCCGCTCACCGGGGACCTGAGCGACTTCGGGCCGCCGGGCGAGAAGGCGGCGAAGCTCGCCGTCCAGCAGATCCAGAAAGCGATCAAGCAGGCGGGCGTGGACGAGACCGTCAGGCTCCAAAACGAGGACGAGCAGACGGACTCCGGCCCCGCCGTGGCGGCGGCCCGCAAGCTGGCCGATGCCGGAGCCTCGTGCATCGCCGGGGCCTGGGCTTCGTCGGACACGATCCCGGTCTCGCGCTCCGTCACGAGCCGGGAGAAGATCCTTCAGCTCTCGCCGGCCTCCACCAGCGCGGAGATCACGAGCCTGTCGGACGACGGCTACCTGAACCGGACCGCGCCGCCGGACTCCCTGCAGGGGCCGGCGCTCGCGGACGCGATGGAGAAGGAGCTTGGCGGCGCCTCGGGCAAGACGGTCAACATCGGCGCCCGCAACGACGCCTATGGCACCGGCCTGTCCGGGTTCTTCCAGAAGGCCTGGACCGCCAAGGGCGGCAAGATCGGCCAGAAGGTGATCTACGACCCGAAGCAGCCGAGCTACAACTCGGAGGCTCAGAAGATCGCGTCCGGGAATCCGGACGCCTGGGTGATCGTCGACTTCCCCGAGACCTACCAGAAGGTCGGGCCCGCGCTCGTGCGGACCGGGCAGTGGGACCCGAAGCGGACGTTCATCACGGACGGCCTCGCATCGAGCAGCCTGCCGAAGAACGCGGGCTCCGCCGCGACCGAGGGCATGCGCGGCAGCGCGCCGGGCACCCCTCAGAAGGGCGCCACGCAGAAGGCGTTCGACAAGCTGTACACGTCCTCTGCGCCGAAGAACGTGAAGCGCCAGACGTTCGACGCGCAGAACTTCGACGCGGTCGTGCTGTGCTACCTGTCCGCCGTGGCGGCGGGCAAGGCGGACGGCGCCGCGATGAAGGACGAGCTGCAGAAGATCACCGCGCCGGGCGGCACCAAGTACACGTGGGAGCAGCTGCCCGCCGCGATCAAGGCGCTGAAGGACGGCAAGGACATCGACTACGACGGCGCCTCCGGGCCGATCGACCTCGACAGCAATGGAGACCCGACGTCGGGCGTCTACGACGTCCTCCAGTTCGAGGGCGGGAAGCTTACGCCGATCCGGCAGGTGCCGATCAGCAAGGGCGCGACGCCGTAACGGGCGAGTAGAGCGGATGGGCAGCGGCCGGGGCGAGCGCCCCGGCCGCTTCCGCCGCGGAGGACCGTCACCGGTCGCGTCTACAGTCGGGTGACCCCCATGCACGCGCCGAGACGCCGTTGAGACGCACATCAGGGACGTCGCTCGCCGCCGCGCTCGCTCTCGTGACGTTCGTCGTGAGCCTGGCGGGCTGCGGCGGAGGGGGCTCTGACGACAGCAGGCCGGCCCGCTCGGCGTCTTTCCGGCTCACGGTACTCGACCTCCTGCCGCTCACCGGTGACCTCTCGACCCTGGGTCTATCGGGACGCAAGGCGGCCGACCTCGGGGTGGGGGAGGTGCGTGGCGCGATCAGGCGGGCCGGCGCCCGCCATTCGATCGAGATCGTGCACGTCGACGATCGCGGCGACGCGACCGCCGGCGTGGCGGCCGCACGGGCAGCCGCTCAGAGGGGCTCGCCCGCGTGCGTCACCGGCTCGTGGACCGACAGCGTGACGCTGGCCACCGCGAACGCGATCGCGGTTCCTCGCGGCATCCTGCAGATCACGCCGGCGGCGACCGCCGACGCGCTCGGCGGACTCTCGGACGGCGGCATCCTGAACCGGACCGTGGTGCCGGACTCATACGAAGGGCGCGCGCTCGCCGACGTGATCGACGAGGACCTCGGTGGCGCCGGCGGACGCACCGTGAGCGTCGGCTACGAGAGCTCGAGCTACGGGAGGTCGATCGCGGACACGTTCGTCACGGCTTGGCGGGCAAAGGGGGGCAAGCTGCTCGGCCCGGTGGCCTACGCTCCGGATGCGACCGCCTACGGCAACGCTGCGACTCGGATCGCCCCGGCAGGCCGGAACATCGACGCGTTCGCGCTGTTCGGCCTCGCCTCGACCTACCAGAAGCTTGCCGCCGCGCTGCTCCAGACCGGCCGCTGGGATCCCGGTGAGACCTATGGGCCCGATGCGCTCGCGACGCGCTCGCTCCCGGCCGCGGCCGGGGCGGAGGCGACCGACGGCCTTCGCGGCACCTCGCCCGGCGCGCCCGAGGGCAACCCTGCGACCGAGGCGTTCGACCGTCTCTACGACCAGGCCGGCGGGCCAAAGCGGCAGGCCTTCGACGCCCAGCTGTTCGACGCGGTCGTGCTCTGCTACCTCTCGGCCGTAGAGGCAGGCCGGGCCGACGGGAGGGCGATGGCCGCGGCGGTCCGCCGGATCAGCGCGCCGCGCGGCCAGAAGTACACGTGGGAGCAGCTCCCGCAGGCGATCCGGGCGCTCGAGCGGGGGCGGGACATCGACTACGAAGGCGCCTCCGGGCCGATCGACATGAACGCCGCGGGAGACCCGACCGCCGGCGCGTACGACCTCTTCAGGTTCAGGGCGGGCCGGCTCGAGGTCTACGACCAGGCGCCGGTGGGCGCGCCCGCCTCTGGTTAACGCGCAGGCGATCCGGATTGGCGTTCGTCCTGATCGAGCCGGCCGCCCCCGCCCAGGTAGAGCTCTGCCACCTTGGGGTCGGAAAGCAGCTCCCGGCCGGAGCCCTCGAAGCGGTTGGCGCCGAGGTCGAGCACGTAGCCGCGATTCGACATCGCAAGCGCGCGGCGGGCGTTCTGCTCGACCATCACGATCGTCACGCCGGCCCGGTTGATGTCGGCGATTTTCTCGAAGATCGCGTCGACGAACGCGGGTGCAAGCCCTGCCGAGGGCTCGTCGAGCAGCAGCACCCTCGGATCCGGCATCAGCGCCCGTGCCATCGCGACCATCTGGCGCTCGCCGCCACTCATCGTCCCGGTGAGCTGGCCGCGGCGCTCCGCGAGCCGTGGAAAGAGGTCGTGCATCACGCGGATCCGCTCCTCCGTACGCGAGCGCTCGAGCGATCCGAGCTCGAGGTTCTCGTCAACGGTCAGGCTCGGGAAGACGTTGTCGAGTTGTGGTACGTAACTCATGCCCTTGCGGGTGATCAGGTGGGGCTTGGTGCCGCCGATCTGCTCGCCACGGAGCAACACCCGTCCTTCGCGCGGCTTCAGCAGCCCGAAGATCGTCTTGATCAGCGTCGACTTGCCCGCTCCGTTCGGGCCCACGACCGTGACGATCTCGCCCTCGCGCACGGTGATCGAGACGCCGTTCAGGATGCTGACCTCGGGCACATACCCGGCCACGAGCTGCTCGGTCGCGAGCACGGCCCCGTTCGCGCCCTCTCCGCTCACGCCCGTTCCTCGTCCGCCGACTGCTCGGGCCCGGAGCCGAGATATGCGTCGATCACGCGCTGGTCGCGGCGGATCTCCTCGGGCGGGCCGCTCGCGATCACACGGCCCTCCGCCATCACGATCACCCGGTCGGCGTGCCCCATCACGACGTCCATGTTGTGCTCGATGAATAGGAATGTCACGCCGCGCTCGTCGCGGAGCCGGTGCATGTGCTCGAGCAGACGCCGCCCGAGCGTCGGGTTGATGCCGGCCATCGGCTCGTCCAGCAGCAGCATCTTCGGCTGCGTCATCAGCGCGCGCGCCAGCTCGAGCAGCTTGCGCTGCCCTCCGGAGAGCGTGCCCGCGTAATGGTCGGCGAGCTCCTGCAGGTTGAAGATTCCGAGCAGCTCGACCGCCTGCTTGCGGACCTCCCGCTCGCGCCGCCGCGCCGCGGCCGGGCGCAGCAGCATGTTGCGGAGCTTCTCGCCGGGCTGGTCGGGGGCGGCCAGCATCATGTTGTCGATCACCGGCATGCGCGCTAGTGCCTTGGTGATCTGGAAAGTCCGCACCATTCCGCGGCGCGCGATCGCGTGTGGCGGGCGCCCGAAGATCGCCTGGTTCTCGAATGCGACCGCGCCGCGCTCGGCGCGGTAGAAGCCGGTGATCACGTTGAAGAGGGTCGTCTTGCCCGCGCCGTTCGGGCCGATCAGAGCGGTGATCGAGCCGCGCTCGACGTCGAACGAGGCGCAGTCGACGGCATGGATGCCGCCGAAGCTTCGAACGAGGTCGGCCACCCCGAGTATCCGGCCGTTGGCGTCATTCACCGAGGACCATCTCCTCGCGCTTGCCGAAAAGCCCCTGCGGGCGGAATGCCATCAGCCCGATCAGCACCACCCCCACCACGATGAAGCGCACCGACGCGACCTGCGTGTCGCTGATCGGGAGGTCGATGAACCTCGTGCCCTCGAGGATCACCCACATCAGGATTGCGCCCACGGCCACGCCCCAGTAGTTCGCGAGCCCGCCGAGCACGAGCACTCCGTACCCGACGAAGGTCACGATCGGGAGGAAGTCGGCGGGGTGGATGGTGGCGAGGTCGAGCGCCAGGAAGAAGCCCGAGATCGCGCCCAGCGCGGCCGCGATCGAGAGCGACTGGAGCTTGTAGGCGAGCGTGTTCTTGCCCAGCGCGCGCGCGGCGTCCTCGTCCTCGCGGATCGCGCGCAGCACGCGGCCCCAGGGCGTGCGCTTGGCGAAGTGGAGCGCCGCGATCAGGATCAGCGCGGTCGCCCACACCACCAGCAGCAGCGGGAAGAGCGCCTCGGGGTTGCTCCAGCCCAGGTCCTGGAGCCAGCCGCCGATCGTGTCGGACACGCTTCGCCAGGAGTCGTCGAAGCACCGGCTGCCCTCGCAGAAGAGTCCCTCGTTGCCGCCCGTCAGGCCGCGCGCGTTCTGCGCCGTGAGCCGCACGATCTCCGCGAACGCGATCGTCGCGATCGCGAAGTAGTCGGCCCGCAGGCGCAGTGAGGGAAGGCCGACCAGGAGGCCGAAGGCGACCGTGATCGCGATCGCCGCGGGCATCGCGAGCCAGAACGACCAGCCGCTCTTCACGACCAGGATCGCCATCGCGTAGGCGCCGATCGCCATGAACCCCGCCTGCCCGAAGTTGACGATCCCGGTGAAGCCGACGTTCAGCTGGAGGCCGAGCGTGAAGATCGTGTAGACGCCCGCCAGCACGCCCACGCCGGTCCAGAACCCGGTCGCGGTGAGGAAGTCGAAGGTGATCGCGAACGGCGGGTGGAGCAGCACGCTCATACCGTCCTCGCACTGCCGAAGATGCCCTGCGGGCGAACGATCAGGACGATGATCAGCACGGCGAACCCGACCGCGTTCTTCCAGCGGAAGTCGATGAAGAGCGTTGACCACTCGATCACGAGCCCCAGCACGATGCCTCCCGCGAGCGCGCCGAACGCGTCACCGATGCCGCCCAGCACAACCGCGGCGAAGATCGGCAGCAGCAGGCCGAAGCCCATCTCCGGGCGGATGTCGGTGACGGCGCCCGCGAGCACCCCCGCGAGCCCCGCCAGCGCGCCCGCGAAGAGCCACGTGTAGAGGATCACGCGCGACGTGTCGATGCCGGTGGTCTCGGCGAGGGCGAGGTTGTCCGAGAGCGCCCGCATCTGCTTGCCCAGCAGGCTGAACTTCAGCATCAGGCCGACCGCGACCAGGACCGTGAACCCGACGATGATCGCGATCAGGTCGGTGCGGCCGATCCTCAGGCCGAGGAACTCGGCGGTCGCGATGTTGTTGACGTCGAGGGTCCGGATCTGCGTTCCCCAGGCGAACTGGATCGTGTAGCGGATCACCAGCCCGAGTGCGATCGACATCAGCACCAGCTGGAGCAGGCCGGCCTTCCGCGCGCGCATCGGTCCCCACATCAACCGCTCGAACAAAATGCCGAGCAGCGCCGTCATCGCCATCCCGAACACGATCGCGAACACGAGCGGCACGCCCCAGGTGACGTTCATCAGGAACGCCATGTAGGCGCCGAACGTGAGGAAGTCGCCGTGGGCGAAGTTGACCAGCTTGAGGATGCCGTAGACCAGCGTCAGCCCGACCGCGCCGAGCGCGTACACCGATCCGAGCGAGAGCCCGTTGAGCCCGGTCTGCGCGACGTCGTGGATGCCGTAGGCGGCGGTCAGGACCGCCACGAAGAGCGCGATCGCGGTCGCGCCGGCCCGCTGCGGGCGCCGGGCGATCGCGCGCGCCGCCGGAGAGCCCCGCAGCCGCTCGAGCCAAGGAACTTCGACCACGCTTGAAGCTGATCCGGCCTCCACCGTCCCACCCCACCGTTCGCTCCTCTTCCCGGGCCATCTTATGCCCGTCTCGGTGGCTCGGGCTAACCGAAGAAAGTCGCTGCGATGCGGAGGTGGTCGAGGTCGATGTGCTTCACGCCCTCCACCTCGCTCAGCGGGACGCTCGTCATCTCGGTCCCGTGCAGCGCCGCCATCCGGCCGAACTCGTGCTGCTCGACCAACTCCGCCGCCATCACGCCGTAGCGAGTCGCGAGGATGCGGTCGTAGGCGGTGGGCGTGCCGCCACGCTGCACGTGGCCGATGTTGGTCACGCGCGTCTCGAAGCCGGTGTGGGCCTCGATCTCCTTGCCGAGCGCCTGGCCGATGCCGCCCAGGCGCGGATACCCGTACAGGTCGGTTTCCGGGGAAGCGCGGATCAGGCGCTTCTCGCCCGATGCGAACGCCAGCTGAGCGCCCTCCGCGACGACCACGATCGAGAAGCGCTTGCCGCGCGCGTGGCGTGCGTCGATCGCCTCGCAGATCTCCTCGACGGTCAGCTCGAGCTCGGGTATGACGATCGCGTCGGCGCCGCCCGCGATGCCGCTGAAGACGGCGATCCAGCCAGTATTGCGGCCCATCACTTCGACGATCATCACGCGGTCGTGCGACTGCGCGGTGGTGTGAAGGCGGTCGATCGCATCGGTCGCGACCTGCACGGCCGTGTCGAACCCGAACGTGAAGTCCGTGCCGGGCACGTCGTTGTCGATCGTCTTGGGCACGCCCACGAGCGGCAGGCCGTGCTCCTCGTGGAGGCGGCGGGTGATCATCATCGTGTGCTCGCCGCCGATCGCGACGACCGCGTCGAAGCCGTCCTCCTCGACCGACGCGAGCACCCGCTCGATCCCGTCCTCGTGGCGAAACGGGTCGTAGCTGGAGGTCGAGACGATCGTGCCGCCCAACGGCAGAATCCCGGACACGGTGCGCATGTCGAGGTCGACGTAGCTCCGCTCGGCAAGCCCGGCGTAGCCGCGCCAGAGCCCGACCGGCTCGTGGCCGCCCGCGAGGCAGCGCCTCACGACGGCGCGGATCACCGCGTTCAGGCCCGGGCAGTCGCCGCCGGCGGTGAGGACGCCCACTTTCAAGGTCGGTGCAATATAGCCACGCCCGCCGGCCGATCCCACCCGGATCGAAACAGGGGTCGCGCCGGTCCCACTGGTTACAATCGCGGCCTCCCGGACCGTCCCCAAGGCCTTGAGAAGAGCTTTCCCGCGAAGAGCTACGGTCGTAGTCGTGCTCGCCGCTGCGGCCGTCGCCGTAGCGGGGGGCTGCGGCAGCGATCAGAGCAACGGCGGCAAGGTCAAGGGCGACACGCTGACGATCTTCTCCAGCCTCCCGACCTCGGGACCGGTTGCGGAACGGGCCGAGGGCATCCTGAACGCGGAGAAGCTGGCGCTGAACCAGGCCGGCGGCAAGGCCGGGAACTTCAAGGTCAACTTCTCGTTTCTCGACGACTCCGGGCTGGGCGGCGCCCGGCCTGGCTGGGACCCGGACCAGGTCGCCGAGAACGCGCGCAAGGCGGTCCAGGACCTTCGCACGATCGCATACCTCGGCGAGCTCGACTCCGGCGCGTCGGCGGTCTCGGTCCCGATCACGAACGAGGCCGGCATCGCACAGGTGAGCTCCGGCTCGACCTCCGTGGGCCTGACCAAGCTCGTGCCGGGCGCCGAGAAGGGTGAGCCCGACAAGTTCTATCCCTCGGGCGAGCGCAACTTCGTGCGCGTCGTGCCGTCCGATGACGTCGAGGCCTCGGCGGCGGCGGCCTGGGCGCGGAAGCTGGGGGCGCGGACGGCGTTCGTCCTGGGCGACCGCAGTGTCGAAGGCGACGGGCTCGCCGAGCTGTTTCGCGTCGCGGCCGCGAAGGCAGGTGTACGGATCGTCGGCCAGGACCGCATGGACCCGCGTGCCCGGGACTACCGCGACCTCGTCGGCAAGGTCGCGAAGACCCATCCCGACGCGGTGTTCTTCGGCGGCGGCGTCGAGAGCAACGCCGTCCCGCTCTGGAGCGAGTTGCACGCCCGACTCGGCGACGCCCGCCTGATCGGCACGCACGAGCTGCTCGCGCCGTCCTTCTACCGGCGAATCGGGGACGCCGAGCCCCAGACCTACCTCACCTCCGTGGCGCAGGACCCGCGCCAGCTGCCGGCGCGAGGGCAACGCTTCGTGCGCGATTACCGGCGAAAGTTCGGCCGGCAGCCGGAGCCGTTCGCCGCCTACGGCTACGCGGCGATGTCGGTGCTGCTCGACGCGATCCGGCGTGCCGGGGGTGCGGGCAACGACCGCGAGCGGGTGATCCGCGAGCTCTTCGACACCGCCAACTACGACAGCGTCGTGGGCCGCTTCTCGATCGACGACAGCGGGGACACGAGCCTCAAGCAGCTTTCCGGCTACCGGCTACGGAACGGCCGTCCCGCCGCTCCGACCCCGCTCGTCGGCCAGCCCGCGGGCTGAGCGTCCTAAGTGCCGGCGGGCGTGCGGATGCCGAATGCGGCGCGGGCATCGATCTCGCCCGGCGTCTCGACGCGCGCGATGCCGGCCCGCTGCGCCTCGCCGGCGACCGCGGCCGCGACCGCCTCGACCACGCGCCGGTCGAAGACGCTGGGGATGATGTATTCCTCCGTCAGCTCGCCTTCCGGGATCACGTCCGCGATCCCGTGCGCGGCAGCGAGCTTCATCTCCTCGGTCACGCGCATGGCGCGGGCGTCGAGGAGGCCCCGGAAGAGCCCGGGGAAGCACAGCACGTTGTTGATCTGGTTCGGGTAGTCGGAGCGCCCTGTGGCCACGATGCGGACATGCTCGGCGGCTTCTTCGGGAGCCACCTCCGGGTCGGGGTTGGCCATCGCGAACACCATCGCGTCGTCGTTCATGCGGTCGAGGTCGGCCGCCTCGATCACACCGGGCCCGGAGAGCCCGATGAACACGTCTGCGCCCTCCAGCACGTCCGCCGGGCCGCCGGCGCGGCGGTCACGGTTCGTGCTCGCGGCATACCACCGCTTGAGCGGGTGCATCTGGTCCCAATCCTCGCGCCCGACATAGATCGTGCCATTCGTGTCGCAGCCCACGATGTCCGCGACTCCGACCTGCAGCAGCATCCGCGTCACGGCGATCCCCGCCGCGCCCAGGCCGACCATTCCGATGCGGAGGTCCTCGAGGCGCTTGCCGGTCACCTTCAAGCCGTTGAAGAGCGCCGCCATCACGACCACCGCGGTGCCGTGCTGGTCGTCGTGGAAGACCGGGATGTCGAGCTCCTCCTTCAGGCGCTCCTCGATCTCGAAGCAGCGCGGGGAGGAGATGTCCTCCAGGTTGATGCCGCCGAATCCCGGCGCGATCGCCTTCACCGTGGCGACGATCTCGTCCGGGTCCTTGGTGTCGAGGCAGATCGGGAACGCGTCGACGTTCGCGAACTCCTTCAGGAGCATCGCCTTGCCCTCCATCACCGGCATCGCGGCGAGCGGACCGATGTCGCCCAGCCCCAGCACCGCGGAGCCGTCCGTCACGACCGCCACGTGGTTGCGCTTGATCGTGTACCGGAAGGCCAGCTCGGGGTCTTCGTGGATCGCCTGGCACACGCGGGCGACGCCGGGCGTGTACGCCATCGAGAGATCGTCGCGAGAGGTCAGAGGGTGCTTGTTGAGTTGGGCGATCTTCCCGCCTTCGTGCATCTTGAAGGTGCGGTCCGTCCAGTCGATGAGCTCGACCCCCGCGACCTCGTTGACGGCCTCGATGATCCGGTCCCAGTGCGTGGTGCTGCGCGCATCGACGGCGATGTCGCGCACGACCATCAGGTCGTGCGATTGGACGATGTCGACCGCGCCGATCGACCCGCCCGCGCTCCCGATCGCCGATGTCACCTCGCCGAGCACACCCGCTTCGTTCTCGAAGCGGATCCTGAGGGTAAGGCTGAACGACGCACTCGGAGTGACTGGCATGACCCCTGCTCGGTTAGGAAAAGGCCTGCATCTGTAGGCCACGGCGAATCATACTTCCGAAGGTTCGGCGCGCGTTCCTGCCTTCCGCCTGCAGCTCGCGCCTGGAGCTTCCGCCTGAAACGGCCGCGAGGCCCGTACCTATGATGCCTCCGTGCCCCCCCGGCAAGAGCTTTTCCTGATCGACGGCAACAGCCTGGCGTACCGCGCCTACTACGCGTTGCCCGACTCGATCGCGACCTCCCGCGGCGAGCCCACGAATGCGATCTTCGGCTTCGCGAGCATGCTCGTGAAGATCCTCACGGAGTACGGGCCGAAGGCAACGATAGTCGTGTGGGACGCCGGCATGTCGGGCCGCGAGGTGCGCTACGAGCCCTACAAGGCCCAGCGGAAGCCGCGCCCGGACCTCCTGCGCGAGCAGTGGCCGCACCTCGAGCCGCTGGTGGAGTCGTTCGGCTACAGCAACTCGCGCGTCGAGGGCTACGAGGCCGACGACGTGATCGCAAGCCTCGCCGAGCAGGCCGCGCGCCAGGACATCGACGTGGTCGTGGTGACCGGCGACCGGGACGCTTATCAACTCGCCGACGAAGGCCGCATAAAGATCATGACCACCTCCCGCGGCATCACCGACACGCGCGTGTACGACCGCGACGGGGTGATCGAGCGCTACGGGGTGGCGCCCGAGCTGATCCCCGACTTCATCGGGCTCAAGGGCGACACCTCCGACAACATCCCGGGCGTTCCCGGGATCGGCGACAAGACCGCCGCGCAGCTGCTGCAGCAGTACGGGTCGCTGGAGGAGGTGCTCGCGCACGTGGACGAGATCTCCGGCGCGAAGCGCCAGCAGAACCTCCGCGAGCATGCCGACCTCGCCCGGATCTCGAAGGAACTGGCCACCCTCCAGCGCGACATCGAGACCGGCATCGACGTGGCCGAGGTCGCGGGTGCGCCGGCCGACCGCTCGCGCTTGCGCGAGATGTTCATGCGGTTCGAGCTGCGCGACCCCCTTCACCGTCTCGAGGAGGCACTGGGCGAGCAGGAGGCGGCTCCGCCCCCCCGCGGCGAGCAGCGCCACGAGGCGCACGCACGCGAGTCGTCGGTCGGCGACCTCGCGACGTTGCCGGCCGGCCCGGCGTCGCTCGCGGCGACCCGCGAGGACGGCACGGTCCAGTGGGCGGCCTACGCCGGGGACGAGGTGCTCGTGGGCGTCGCGGAGAGCCTCGCGGCGCTGCTCCTGGCATGGGGCACCCGCCCGCTCGTGGCCCACGACTGGAAGTCGATCAGCCGCGCGCTCGCCCCGTCCCTGGACGACGAGGGCCTGGTGCCCGAGGTACTCGGCCACGACACGATGATCGCCGCGTACCTGATCGACGCCGCCCGGCGGCAGTATCCGCTCGAGGAGCTGCTCGAGCAGCAGGGCATCGAGGCGGTCGTCGAGGGCGCGAACGGCACGGCAAGGGACGCCGTCGGCGTGCGCGCGCTGGCCGATGCCCAGCAGCCGGAGCTGGACCGGCTCGACCTGCGGCGCCTCTTCGACGAGGTCGAGCTGCCGCTTGTCGAGGTTCTGTGCCGGATGGAGCGGCAGGGGGTGAAGCTCGACACCGAGCGCCTCGGCGAGCTCGCTGCCAGCGTCACCGACGAGGTCGCGCAGCTCGAGCGCGAGATCTGCGAGCTCGCGGGCGAGGAGTTCACGATCGGCTCACCCCAGCAACTGAGCCGCGTCCTGTTCGAGCAGCTCGGGCTGAGCCGCAAGCGCCGCGGGAAGACCGGCTTCTCGACCGATGCCCGCGTGCTCGCGGCGATCCGCGACGAGCACGAGATCGTCGCGAAGGTCGAGGCCTGGCGGGAGCTATCGAAGCTCAAGAGCACCTACTTCGACGCGCTGCCGGGGCTGATCTCGCCCGAGACGGGCCGGCTTCACACCACGTTCAACCAGGCCGCGACCACCACCGGGCGGCTGTCGAGCACGAACCCGAACCTGCAGAACATCCCGATCCGCACCGAGCTCGGCCGCAAGATCCGCAGCTGTTTCGTGGCCGCCGAGGGCTCGAGGCTGATCTCCGCCGACTACTCGCAGGTCGAGCTGCGGATCCTCGCCCACGTCGCGGGCGAAGACGTCCTGAAGCAGATCTTCGAGCGGGGCGAGGACGTCCATGCCGCGACCGCCGCCGAGGTGCTGAAGCTCGCGCCCGGGGAGATCGGGCCGGGGGAGCGCTCGCGCGCAAAGGCGGTCAACTTCGGGATCGTCTACGGCCTCAGCGCGCACGGGCTCTCGGAGCAGTTGCAAATCCCCCACGACGAGGCCGCCGAGTACATCGAGCGCTACCTCGCGCGCTTTCCGGCGGTGCGCGCGTTCATCGGCCGCACGATTGCCGAGGCGAGCGAGCGGGGCTATGTGACCACGCTCTTCGGGCGGCGGCGGGACATCCCCGAGCTGCGCTCGCGTAAGTACCAGACGCGTTCGCTGGGAGAGAGGCTGGCCGTGAACACGGTGATCCAGGGCACGGCCGCCGACATCATCAAGATCGCGATGGTGCGGTGTGACGGCCGCCTGGGCGAGCGGGGCATGCGCACCCGCCTCGTGCTCACGATCCACGACGAGCTGCTCTTCGAGGGGCCCGAAAAAGAGGTCGAAGCGGCCGCAACGCTCGTCAGGGAGGAGATGGAGGGCGCGGCGACGCTCGACCCGCCGCTGAGGGTGGACGTCGGCGTGGGGGACAACTGGCTGGAGGCGAAGTGAGCCCCCAGTGGGCGGCGGCCCTCGCGACCGCGTGCGTGGGCGGGCTGATCGCGCTCCAGGCGCCGATCAACTCCCATCTCGGCAAGGCCACCGGGACGTTCCCGGCGGCCCTGATCTCATTCGCGGTCGGAACCGTCGTGCTGCTTGCGATCGTCCTCGTGACCGGTCACCTGAGCGAGCTCACCGGCGCCGTCCACGTGCGGCCGCTCTACCTGCTGGGCGGCCTGCTCGGAGCTGCATACGTGACCACCGTCCTGCTCACGGTCCGCACGCTCGGGGCGGGCGGCGTCACCGCGGCGACGGTCGCGGGTCAGCTCACCACGGCGATGGTGATCGACCGGCTCGGCGTGCTCGGCCTCGAGAAGACGCCGATCACGGCCACGCGCATGATCGGCGTCGTGCTGCTCTTCGGAGGCATGGCGCTGGTCGTGAAAACTTGAATGCCGTCTGACGGCCTGGAGACCGACGCCTTATCGGAAAAGATGCGGGCGCCTTTCGGCGCCCGGCGTTTTCAGGTCTTTCGCTCGAGGTCGGAGACTTCCTGGGCCTTCTCCGCGGTTCGGTCCTGAGCGTTCTGGAGCTGGTCCTTGGCCTCGCCCTTCGCCTCCTCGCGGCGACCCTGGCGCCGCAGCGACGGGTCATCCGCCAGGTCTCCCGCGGCCTTCTTGGCTCTGCCTGTGATCTTGTCGAGGATGCTCATATCTGATCGATCCCTTTCGTCGAGGTCACGGCCGGCGCCGTAACCGTCATGGGGAAGATGCCCGGAGGGCTCAGCCGCAAACCTCCCGGTTTGCTCAGGCCGCGATCGCCTCTTGGGCCAGCCCGCTCGGCTGTGGCGGCGGCAAGGAGGCAAAGCGCGGGTGGGCGATCTCGAGGTAGTGGGCGAACGCCCAATGAGAGAACGGGCGGGTCGCGACCGGCCGCAGCGCCGCTGCCAGGAGGCGCGGCGGGATCTGCGGCACGGCGCGCTGCGTGCGCAGCAGCCAGCGGAAATGCCGCTCGTGGCCGGCCGAGAAGGCGTGGTACCGCTGGAGCGCCATTTCGCGCGTCGCGCGGCCCTCGAGCACGGAGCGCAGCTCCCGCCCGAGCGCGATCCCGAAGTAGAAGGCGGTGCGGATGCCCTCCGCGGTGAGCGGCAGGCAGTGGCCGGCCGAGTCGCCCACGAAGAAGACGCCCTGCTCGGTGCCGTCGCGAAGGCGGTGCGGGATCCAGTTGCCCTGGTAGCGGACGGCCGCGCAGCCGAGGCGCTCGGCCAGCTCCACGGTCGGCTCGCGCACGTGGAACCGCGGGTCGAAGGAACCGACCCCGACGCGGACCTCGTCGCCGGCGGGAAAGCTCCAGCCGTAGCCGGCGGGCACGACCTCCCGGTCGATCCAGATCTCGAGCCGACCGTCGCCGGAATGAACCTCGGGATGGACCTCGAGGCCCCGCGAGAGCGGAGCCTCGGGGGGCTGGTAGCCCTCGGCCAGCACCCGTCGCCAGCCGAGCGCGTCGACGACGAGCGGCGCGGACACGGCGCCCCGGTCGGTCTCCACCGTGATCCCTCCGTCACCGGCGGCCGCGCCGCGGCCGCGAACCGTCGCGGTCTCGAACTGCGCTTCGTTCTGAGCCGCGAGCAGCGAGCAGAGCTCCCGATAGTCGAACGTCGAGAAGGTGAAGGGCAGCGGCATGCGCACGGTTGTGTACGGGGTGTGGACGACGAGCGTGCCGAACGTCTGCCGGATCGACGGCTCGAGCCCGAGCGCCTCGAGCCAGCCCGTGGGTGCGGCACAGGCGGAGGTCTGGCGCTCACCGACCTCGTAGCGGTCCAGGACGAGCACGCGCGCGTCCACGCCGGCCAGCTCGCGCGCCGCCGCGAGCCCGGCGAAGCTCGCCCCGCAGATCACGACGTCGTGCGTGGAACCGAGCGATGTGCGCTCGGCGCCCCGCTTGGTGCGGCGTCTCGGCATCGTGGGGCCAGGCTACCAGCGGTCTGGGCCGCCTTTCGTAACTCTCGCGCAGCCTTTCGGTCATCCCCCCGGCCGGCCGGTGACAGGCCGCTATAGTTCGCGGCGTGCCGCAGGTCGACGCGCCGGTCCAGGAAGCGGAACCCACGCCCATAGCCGTTCCCCAAGACCTCATGATCGAGGTCGACGGTCAGCTGGTTCCCAACTACGACGCCACGCTCGTCTTATTCGAGGAGGGCGACGTCGTCACGGGCAAAGTCGTCCGGATCGACAAGGACGAGGTGCTCGTCGACATCGGCTACAAGTCGGAAGGGGTGATCCCTCAGGGGGAGCTTTCGATCCGCCGCTCGATCGATCCCGCCGAGGAGGTCCAGCTCGGCGAGGAGGTCGACGCGCTCGTCCTCACCAAGGAGGACCAGGACGGCCGGCTGATCCTGTCCAAGAAGCGCGCCCGCTTCGAGCGCGCATGGCGCAAGATCGAGGGTGCGGCCGAGTCGGGCGAGCCGGTCGAGGGGAACGTGATCGAGGTCGTCAAGGGCGGCCTGATCATCGACCTCGGCGTGCGTGGCTTCCTGCCCGCTTCGCTCGTGGACATCCGCCGCGTCCAGAATCTGGACGAGTACCTGGGCCAGAAGATCGAGACGAAGGTGATCGAGCTCAACCGCAGCCGCAACAACGTGGTGCTCTCGCGGCGCGCCGTGCTCGAGGAGGAGCGCAAGGAGGCGCGGCAGCAGATTCTCGACCGCCTGCAGCGCGGCGAGGTGGTCGAGGGCACGATCTCCAACATCGTCGACTTCGGCGCGTTTGTCGACCTCGACGGGATCGACGGCCTGATCCACATCTCAGAGCTTTCCTGGGGCCACGTGAACCATCCCTCCGAGGTGCTGTCGATCGGCGACACCGTGCGGGTCAAGGTGCTCGACATCGACCGGGACCGCCAGCGCATCTCACTTGGCCTCAAGCAGACGCAAGAGGACCCGTGGGAGCGGGTCGTCAACACCTACAACGTCGGCGACGTGCTCGAGGGCAAGGTCACGAAGGTCGTCAGCTTCGGCGCGTTCGTCGAGATCATGGAGGGCGTCGAGGGCCTGGTCCACATCTCCGAGCTGGCCCAGCACCACGTCGAGAACCCGCGCGAGATCGTCGACCCCGGTGACACGGTGAAGGTCAAGATCCTCGAGATCGACAACGAGCGCCGCCGGCTCTCGCTGAGCCTGAAGCGCGTCGAGGGACAGGTGCTCCCGTCGCGCGAGATCCCGTCCACGGGCGAGGATGGCGAGGAAGACGGCGCCGAGGTGGGCGACGTGCCCGACCTCGACCTTTCCGAAGAGGTTTTCTCGACCGACGACCTGCCTGCCGAGCAGCCGGCTGAAGCAGCGGTCCAGGCGACAGACGACGCCCCGCAGGTCGAGGCCGAAGTAGCCGAGCAGGCCGAGGCGCCTCAGGCGGAGGAGCCTCAGGCGGAGGAGCCTCAGGCGGAGGCCGAGCAGCCTCAGGCCGAGCAGTCCGAGGCCGCGCCGGAGCAGTCCGAGGCCCCGCCCGAGCAGGCCGAGCCCGCGCCCGAGCCGGGCGAACCCCCCTCCTAGCGGTTGCTCTCCATCGGCTTGACCGGAGGGATCGGCTCCGGCAAGTCCGAGGCACTCGCCGCCTGCCGGCGGCTCGGCGCGGCCGCGCTGTCGAGCGACGAGATCGTGCACGACCTGCTCCAGCAGCAGGAGGTGAAAGACTTGCTGGTCGCCCGTTGGGGCGAAGCCGTCCTCCGGGACGGCGACATTGACAGGGCAGCCGTGGCTCAGACCGCCTTCAACCAGCCAGACGAGCTTCGCTGGCTCGAGCAGATGCTGTTCCCGCTCGTCGGCGCCGAGATCGCAGACTGGCGCGGTGAGCTGGAGCGCTCGGGCTCGACCGCCCGCGCCGCGGTGGTCGAGGTGCCTTTGCTGTTCGAGTCCGGCGTCGCGCCTGCCTTCGACGTGACCGTCGCGGTCGTCGCGGACGAGCAGACGCGCGCCGAGCGCGCCGCCGCGAGGAACCACGAAGCGGTCGACGAGAGAGCCGCCCGCCAGCTCAGCCAGGCCGAGAAGGCGGAGCGCGCCGACTACGTGATCCACAACGACGGCTCGCTGGCGGACCTCGAGCGGGCGGTCGGCGAGCTGCTCGACCGGCTCGAGCGCGAGGCGCCGAGGAAGCCATGAAGCAGCGGGCTGTGGCAGCGCGGTCGCGCAGCGTCGGCAGGGCTTCAAGGGCCCGGGATGCGGGCGGGCGGCGCACGAGGCGCCGCAGGCGCACGATGCTGCTCGTGATGGCCGGCGTGCTGGCACTGGCCGCGATCGGCGTCACGGTGGTCAGGCCCGTCGTCGACGACGCGATCATCGAGATCACGCTGCCGCTGCGCCATGACGACATCATCCGGCAGCAGGCAAGCGAAAAGGATCTCGACCCGGCGCTGGTCGCGGCGGTGATCTACCGGGAATCGAAGTTCCGCGACCAGACCTCGAAGGCGGGCGCCAAGGGGCTGATGCAGATCCTGCCCGACACCGCCCAGTTCATCGCGAAGCGGACCGGCGGCACGCAGTTCGAGCTGCGCGACCTCGCAAACCCACAGGTCAACATCTCCTACGGGTGCTGGTACCTGCGCTACCTGATCGACCGTTACGACGGCAACGAGATCGCCGCCGTGGCGGCATACAACGCGGGCCACGCGCGCGTGGACGCGTGGGGCGGAAGCGGCCTGACCGTGGCCGACATCGGCTTTCCGGAGACGAAGCAGTACACGCAGGACGTCTTCGACAAGCGCTCCGACTACGCGAAGCACTACAAGCGCGAGCTCGGCCTCTAGGGCGGCCCCACGGCTTCGAGGGCCGCGGCTTCGTCATAGAACTCCCGGTCCGGCAACACCTTGCCTGCGTGGAACGTGAAGACGAGGCCACCGCCCCCAAGACGCGGTCATGCCAGGCGCCGTCGCCGGTGGCCTGCGGTCGGTCCGGCAGCTCGGCCAGGTGCAGGTCTTCGACGGAGGCGCGGACGGCGACGCCGGCACGCTGGAAAACAACACGCTCTTCGCGGTCCCGGGCCTGTTCGTGCCCTGAGCCTGAGTCTTTTGCCGGGGCTCCAGCGCTGATCAGGGGCGCTCTAAGCTAGAAAGGCGATGCCGCCTTTCCGCTTCAACCCTGCCTACAAGCCCGTCGCCGCCCAGCCTCAGGCGACTGCCGAGCTCGCCGCGGGCCTGCGGTCGGGCGACCAGTTCCAGACGCTGCTCGGCGTGACCGGCTCGGGTAAGACGGCCACGATGGGCTTCGTGATCGAGCAGGTCCAGAAGCCGGCCCTGGTGATCGCGCACAACAAGACGCTGGCTGCGCAGCTCTGCAGCGAGTTTCGGGAGTTCTTCCCCGACAACTCGGTCGAGTACTTCGTCTCGTACTACGACTACTACCAGCCCGAGGCCTACGTCCCGCACCAGGATCTCTACATCGAGAAGGACTCCTCGATCAACGACGAGATCGACCGGCTGCGCCACTCCGCGACGGCTGCGCTCTTTGCGCGGAAGGACGTGATCATCGTCGCCTCCGTGTCGGCGATCTACGGGATCGGCTCGCCGGAGCTCTACCGCGAGAAGATGCTGCTCCTGAAGGTGGGCGAGTGGGTCGATCGCGACGCGACGCTGAGGCAGCTGGTGGGTATGCGCTACACCCGCAACGACGTGAACCTCACGCGCGGCACGTTCCGGGTCCGCGGCGAGGTGCTCGAGGTCCATCCCGCCTACGCCGACAGCGCGTATCGGGTGCAGCTGTTCGGGGACGAGGTCGAGCGGATCCAGCATTTCGACCCGCTGACGGGCGAGATCTATCACGACCTCGGCCACGTCGACATCTGGCCGGCGACCCACTACGTGACGGCCGAGGACATCATCGAGCGCTCGCTGAAGGAGATGAAGCACGAATTGAACGAGCGCTGCAAGGAGCTCGAGGCCGAGGGCAAGCAGCTCGAGTCGCACCGCCTGCGGCAGCGCACCGAGTACGACATGGAGATGCTCAAGGAGATGGGCTTCTGCTCCGGGATCGAGAACTACTCGCGGATCCTCGACGGCCGTCCCGCCGGCTCGCCGCCGCACACCCTGATCGACTACTTCCCGAAGGACTTCGTCTGCTTCATCGACGAGTCCCACCAGACCGTGCCGCAGATCGGGGGAATGTACGAGGGCGACCGCTCGCGCAAGCAGACGCTGGTCGACTTCGGCTTCCGCCTCCCCTCGGCGATGGACAACCGCCCTTTGCGCTTCGACGAGTTCCTGAAGCGCGTGCCGCAGATGGTCTTCGTGTCGGCGACGCCGGGCGCGTACGAGCGCGAGCACTCGACTCGTCTCGTGGAGCAGATCGTGCGGCCGACCGGGATCGTGGACCCGGAGGTCGAGGTGCGCGAGACGAGGCACCAGATCGACGACCTGATGAACGAGATCCGCGCTCGTGCGGAGATCAACGAGCGCGTGCTGGTCACGACCCTCACGAAGAAGATGGCCGAGGACCTGACCGGGTACCTGCTCGAGTACGGGGTCCGGACCCGATACCTGCACTCCGAGATCGACACGATCGAGCGGATTCAGATCATCCGCGACCTGCGGCTCGGCGAGTACGACGTGCTGGTCGGCGTGAACCTGCTTCGGGAGGGCCTCGACCTGCCGGAGGTGTCGCTGGTCGCGATCCTCGACGCCGACAAGGAGGGCTTCCTGCGCGGCGAGACCAGCCTGGTCCAGACGATTGGGCGCGCGGCCCGGAACGTGAAGGGCAGGGTGCTGATGTACGCGGATTCGGAGACGACCGCGATGCGGGCCGCGATCGGTGAGACCGACCGGCGCCGCGCGATCCAGCTCGCCTACAACCGCGAGCACGGGATCACACCCGAGACCGTCAAGAAGGGGATCTCCGACATCACGCAGTTCCTTGCGCTCGAGTCTCAGGTGCCGCGCTCGAACCGCCGGCGCGCGAACCGCGACGAGGACATCCGCACTCCCGAGGAGCTCGAGCGACTGCTCGTCGAGCTGGAGGAGGAGATGTTCGCGGCCGCCGAGGACCTCCGGTTCGAGTACGCGGCGAAGCTCCGGGACGAGATCAAGGACCTCCGGCACGAGCTCGATCGCGCCGCCGGCTCGACCGGGCGAAGCTAGCAAGGATCTTCCGCAGGTCGGCCGCGAGCGCCTCTGGCTCCTGGAGCTGGCGCCAGGTCACTCGGATCACTCTCCACCCGGCGGCGTGCAGTGTGCGGTCGCGATCGCGCTCGAAGACGCTGCGCGTCGCGTGGAACGCGGATTGACCGCGCGCTCGACCTGACGGGCCGGGAGGACCGCGGCGAGATCGAGCAGCGTGCGGGCGACGCCAGTGAGGGGAATCGACCGCACGGCGGTCACTTCGTCCGGCGGCGGCGACGAGGTGTGTGTGCGGATCTGCGGTCGCGCGCGGTGAACCGGAACAGTCACCTCGAGGATGTCGGACTGGCGGATGCCCCACAGCGACGCCGCCGAACGATGGCTGAGCACCGCTCCGGCACCGCCGGCGAGCCAGCGCGCTTCCCGCGTCAGGCAGCAATGCCCCAACCGCGTACACGCCGCGATGCAAGCAATGGTTCGGTGGGGATGGGGGGAGGGTGGCGGGCTCGGGCACGCGGTTGGCGCGCAGGCACGGACGGGGCTTGAACGCGAAGTGATCCAATACGGCGCGTGAGCGGTGCGCCGGACCAGGTCGAGACGTTCGAGCGGGAGGGGCTGCTCGACGGCCTCGAGGGACGTGATCGCGAGGCGCGGCTGGCGCTGCTGCAAAAGCTCGCCGCCGACGGCTTCGCAATCGAGGAGCTCAAGCGGGCGGCGGCCGAGAACCGCCTCGGCCTGTTGCCGATCGACCGCGTGCTGGCCGGCGAGGCGCGCTACACCCCGCGTGAGATCGCCGAGCGCTCGGGCCTGCCGCTCGAGTTCCTGATGGCGGTGCGGAGAGCGATCGGCCTGGCGGTTCCGGAGCCGGACGACAGGACGGTCGGCGACGAGGACCTCGAGGCCGCGATCGTGTTCGCCCGCCTGCGCGCGGCGGGCCTGCCCGACGATGGGCTGCTGGAGGTCACCCGCGTGCTCGGCACGGGCCTGGCACAGGGCGCCGAGGCGATGCGGATGCTGGTCGCACGCTGGCTGCTTCCCCAGGGGGTGGACGAGCACGAGCTGTCGTCGCTCACGGTGAAGGCGGCGCGCGAGCTGCTGCCCCTCGCCGCCCCCCTGCTCCAGTACACGCTCACCGTGCACATGCGCGATCAGCTCCGCAACCAGCAGTACGGCCTGCTGGAGCTCTCGGATGGCGCGTCGACGAGCACGCGCCACGTCTTCGTCGGCTTCGCCGACCTGGTCGGCTTCACCTGGCTCGGGGAGCGGATCGACATCAACGAGTTGGGGCGGCTGCTCGGTCGCCTCACCGACATCGCACTCGAGGCCGTGCGTCCGCCCACGAGGCTGGTGGTGACCGACGTGGCACGGCCGGGCAGCGTGCTCGCGACCCGCGAGCTGCGCGAAGCGGTGCGGGACCGCTATCGCTGGTCGGACGCGGGGGAATTCAATTTCAAGGGCCTGAGCCGGCGGATGCACCTGTATCGGGTCCGCCGCCCGGTCGCCGGTGCCGGGCCCGGACGCGGCATTTCGCCCGCCTCCTAGAATCAAAGATGTCTTGGCTGTAGACGACCGCATCCGGATCTCCGGGGCGCGCGAGCACAACCTCAAGGACGTTTCCCTCGAGCTTCCTCGCGATGCCCTGATCGTGATCACCGGGCTCTCGGGCTCCGGCAAGTCGAGCCTTGCCTTCGACACGATCTATGCCGAGGGCCAGCGACGCTATGTCGAGTCGCTGTCGGCCTACGCCCGGCAGTTCCTGGGCCAGATGGACAAGCCCGACGTCGACTCGATTGAGGGGCTGTCCCCGGCGATCTCGATCGACCAGAAGACCACCGCGCGGAACCCACGGTCGACCGTCGGGACGGTCACCGAGATCTACGATTACCTGCGCCTGCTCTGGGCGCGAATCGGCCACCCCTACTGCCACAACTGCGGGGCGCCGATCGCCGGCCAGTCGGTCGAGCAGATCGTGGACAACGTGATGACGCTGGAGCAGGGGATGCGCTTCATGGTCCTTGCGCCGGTGGTGCGCGGGCGGAAGGGCGAGTACAAGGACCTGCTCGAGGAGCTGCGCGCCGAGGGCTACACTCGAGCCAAGATCGACGGCCAGTTGCGGCTGCTCGAAGAGGACATCGCCCTCGACAAGAAGTACAAGCACGACATCGCGGTGGTGGTGGACCGGCTGATCATGAAGCCGGACTCGAGGAAGCGCCTCGCCGACTCCGTCGAAACCGCCGTGGCGCTGGCCGAGGGCATCGTGGAAATCGAGGAAGTGCCGTCCCCGGGCCAGCCCCCGGACGGGTCTGCTGGAGGTTGAGGGGAGCACGCCACCGGCGCCCGGGGCGCACTCGATCATGACACATTGGTGTTCTCCGAAAAGTTCTCGTGTCTGAACTGCGGAATCTCGATGCCCGAGCTGGAGCCGCGGATTTTCTCGTTCAACTCACCTCACGGCGCCTGCCCCCACTGCACCGGGCTCGGCTCCCAGATGGAGATCGACCCCGATCTCGTGGTGGACCCGAGCCTGTCGATCAACGAGGGGGCGATCCTCCCGTGGGGCTCCGGCGCCGACTACTACGAGCAACTGGCGCAGGCGATCGGCGAGAAGTACGAGCTCGACCTGGACATGCCGTGGGAGGACATGTCGGACGAGGACCAGGACCTGTTCCTCTACGGCGACGCGGGCGAGCGCGTCTACGTTTCCTACCGGAACCGCATGGGCCGCCGCCGGTCGTACATGGCGCCGCTGGAGGGAGTCGTCCCGAATCTCGAGCGACGCTACAAGGAGACCGACTCCGAGTACTCGCGCGAGCGGATCGAGGAGTACATGTCGGTGCGTCCCTGTCCCGAGTGCCACGGCGCGCGGCTACGGCCGGAGAGCCTCGCCGTGAAGGTCGGCGGAATCGGCATCGACGAATACACGCGCAAGTCCGCCCGCGAGGCGACCGTGTGGCTCGGGCAGCTCGACCTGAGCGAGTCCGAGCGCCAGATCGCGACGCGCATCCTCAAGGAGATCACCGAGCGGCTGCGGTTCCTCGATGCCGTCGGCGTCGGCTACCTGACCCTGGAGCGGGCGGCCGCCACGCTGTCGGGCGGCGAGGCCCAGCGGATCCGGCTCGCGACGCAGATCGGCTCGAGCCTGGTGGGGGTGCTCTACATCCTCGACGAGCCCTCGATCGGCCTGCACCAGCGCGACAACCACAAGCTGCTCGACATGCTGGCCCGGCTCCGCGATCTCGGCAACACGGTGATCGTGGTCGAGCACGACGAAGGCACGATGCGCGCTGCCGACTACATCGTCGACCTCGGGCCGGGCGCCGGCGAGCACGGCGGGAAGATCGTCGCGGAGGGGCCTCCCTCCAAGGTGCAGAAGGTGTCGCAGTCGCTCACGGGCCAGTTCCTGGCGGGCAAGCGGCGGATCGAGATCCCGGACGTGCGTCGCAAGGCGAAGGGGGCGATCGAGGTCCTGGGCGCGTCCCAGCACAACCTCAAGGGCATCGACGTGGTGTTCCCGCTGGGCGTGTTCTGCTGCGTCACGGGCGTGTCGGGCTCGGGGAAGTCCACGCTCGTGAACGAGATCCTCTTCCGCGCGGTCGCGAACCGTCTGCACCGGGCGAAGCTGCGTCCCGGCGCCCACAAGAAGGTCAAGGGCGCGGACAAGATCGACAAGATCATCAACATCGACCAGTCGCCGATCGGTCGCACGCCACGCTCGAACCCGGCCACCTACACGGGCGTCTTCGACCACATACGCGAGCTGTACTCAAGGACGCCGGAGTCGCGAGCCCGCGGCTACAAGCCCGGGCGGTTCTCCTTCAACGTGAAGGGCGGCCGCTGCGAGGTGTGCCGCGGCGACGGGCAGATCAAGATCGAGATGCATTTCCTGCCCGACGTCTACGTCCCGTGCGAGCAGTGCCACGGCAAGCGATACAACCGCGAGACGCTCGACATCCGATTCAAGGGCAAGACGATCTCCGATGTGCTCGAGCTGTCGGTCGAGGAGGCGCTCGACTTCTTCAAGCACATCCCGAAGATCAAGCGCCGCCTGCAGACCCTCCACGACGTGGGCCTCGACTACATCCGGCTCGGCCAGCCCGCGACCCAGCTCTCCGGCGGCGAGGCACAGCGGGTGAAGCTGTCCTCCGAGCTCAGCAAGGTCGCGACCGGCGACACGCTCTACATTCTCGACGAGCCCACCACCGGGCTCCATTTCGCCGACGTGCAGCGCCTGCTCGACGTGCTGAGCCGGCTGGTCGACCTTGGCAACACCGTGGTGGTGATCGAGCACAACCTCGACGTCATCAAGACCGCCGACTGGCTGGTCGATCTCGGCCCGGAGGGCGGCGACGGCGGTGGCGAGCTCGTCGCGACGGGAACGCCCGAGGACGTCGCGGCCGTGAAGGACTCCTACACCGGTCAGTTCCTGCGCGAGATCGTCACGCCGCGCACCAGTGAGCCCAGGCGCAAGGCCGCTTGACCAACCGCCCGGCGCGGCTCCCGGAGCTGGCGCTGGTCGGCATCGCGGCGGTCTGGGGCCTCACGTTCGTGATGGTGCAGGACGCAATCGAGCGTCTGCCGCCGTTCGCGTTCCTCGCCTACCGGTTCATCCCGGCGGCCGCGATCGTGGCCGTGGTGTTCCGCCGCTCCCTGCGCCGGCTCCCGGCGGAGGGCTGGCGCGCGGGCCTCGTGATGGGCGTGTTCCTCACGGGCGGGTACGTCGCGCAAACCCTGGGCCTCGAGCACACGACCGCCTCGAATGCCGGCTTCATCACCGGCCTGTTCGTGGTGCTCACGCCGGTCTTCGGGGCGCTCTTCTTCGCGGTCCACCCGCCACGTGCGGCGTGGCTCGCAGCGGCGGTGTCGGCGCTCGGGCTTCTGCTGCTGTCCGGGGCGGGCGGGAACTTCAGGCTCTCCGGTGACGGTGTGGTGTTTCTGTGTGCCTGCGCGTTCGCGTTGCACATCCTCGTCACGGCGCGGGCGGTCGAGCGCTTCGAGGTCGGCCCGCTGGTCGCGATCCAGCTCGGCGCCTGCGGGGTGTTCTGCCTCGTCGCGGCGGCGATCGGGGGCCAGCTCGAGGCGCCGCGCGGCACGACCGTGTGGAGCGCGTTGATCGTCACCTCGCTGGTCGCGAGCGCGCTTGGCTTCCTGGTGCAGAGCTACGCGCAGCAGCATGCGCCGCCCGCCCGCACGGCGCTGATCCTGGCCGCCGAGCCGGCCTTCGCCGGCCTCTTCGGCTACCTGCTGCAGGACGAGCGGCTGTCGGCGGTCGCCTGGATGGGCGCGCTGCTGATCCTCGCCGCGATCGTGCTGGTCGACGTGGTCCCGCGCCTGCGGCCGCCGCGGCCGCTCCCGGAGGGGTGACCCACGGACATCCCAGCGGTGCTGGGATAGAGTCCCGGCCGAGATGGCTTCGCGGGTGAATCGGGAAGTTCGGCTCGCGGCCCGCCCGAACGGGTTCCCGAAGGACAGCGACTTCGACGTGGCCGAGACGCCGGTTCCCGAGCCGGACGACGGCGAGGTGCTCGTCCGCAACGTGTACATGTCGGTCGACCCGTACATGCGCGGCCGCATGAACGACACGAAGTCCTACGCCCCCTCCTTCCGGGTCGGGGAAACGATGCAGGGCGGCGCGGTCGGCCAGGTCGTGAAGTCCCGCAGCAACGTGCTCGCGGAGGGCGACTGGGTAAACAGCATGATGGGCTGGCGCGAGTACTACACCGCGGACGGCTCGTCGCTGATGAAGATCGACCCCGCGCTGGCCCCGGTCTCCAAGGCGCTCGGCGTGCTCGGCCTCACAGGCTGGACCGCCTACGTGGGCCTGCTCGACCTGGGGCAGCCGAAGGACGGCGAGACGGTGTTCGTCTCGGCCGCCTCGGGCGCGGTGGGCAGCATCGTCGGCCAGATCGCCAAGCTCAAAGGTTGCCGCGTGGTCGGCAGCGCCGGGTCAGCCGAGAAGATCGCGCGGGCCCGGGAGGTCGGATACGACGAGGCCTTCAACTACAAGGAGGAGAGCCCGGCGGTCGCGCTCGACCGGCTTTGTCCCGACGGGATCGACGTCTGCTTCGAGAACGTCGGTGGCGATCATCTCGAAGCCGCCCTGCCGCGGATGCGGACCTTCGGCCGCGTGATCCTCTGCGGACTCATCTCCCAGTACAACGCAACCCGCATGCCCCCGGGGCCGAGCCTCGTGCCGGCGCTCGCCAACCGCCTCACGATCCGGGGGTTCATCGTCTCCGACCACTTCGACCGGCTGCCCGACTTCCTTCGGGACATGGGCGGCTGGATCCGCGACGGGCTGATCAAGGACGAGGAGACCGTGGTGGAGGGCATCGAGAACGCGCCGCGCGCGTTCATGGGCCTGCTCCGGGGCGAGAACCGCGGCAAGATGCTGGTCAAGATCGGTCCCGACTCGCCGCTCGACGGCTGACGCCGGCCGCCGGGCCGCATCAGTGTCCGAGCACGGCTCCCAGGAACTGGCGCGTGCGCTCCTCACCTGGATTCGACAGCACCTGCTCGGGCGTGCCTCGCTCGACCACCACGCCTCCGTCCATGAAGGCGACACTGTCCGCGACATCGCGGGCAAAGCCCATCTCGTGGGTGACGACCACCATCGTCATGCCCTCGGCCACTAGCTCGCGCATCACGTCGAGCACCTCCTTGACCAACTCGGGATCGAGCGCGCTCGTCACCTCGTCGAAGAGCATCACGTGGGGGTTCATCGCGAGCGCACGCGCGATCGCGACGCGCTGCTGCTGCCCGCCCGACAGCCGTTCGGGGTACTCGCCCATCTTGTCGGCGAGCCCGACGCGCTCCAGCAGCGCCCTGCTCTTCGCGAGCGCTTCGTCCTTCGAGCGGTCGAGCACCGTGCGCTGCGCCACCGTGAGGTTCTCGAGCGCGGTCTTGTGCGGGAAGAGGTTGAACTGCTGGAACACCATCCCGATCCGGCGGCGGACGAAGTTCAGCTCCGCTTTCCGGGCGCGCGTGATGTCCCGTCCCTCCAGCACGATCCGCCCCCGCTCGGGCGGCTCGAGCAGGTTGATGCACCTCAGCAGGGTGCTCTTGCCGCTCCCGCTCGGGCCGATCACGCAGATCACATCACCGCGCCCCACGGTGAGGTCGATGCCCCGCAGGACCTCGAGCTTCCCGAAGCTCTTGTGGACGTCCTCGAGCTCGAGAACCGGCTCGTCCACTACACGGGGGCGCGGCGCGTTTGGGCCTGCTGGCGTGCGATCAGCCTGTCGACGAGCCGCGCGAGCGGGACCGTGAAGACGATGAACATCAGCGCGCCGAGCGTCAGGGCGGAGCTGTTGAACGTCTCGGCCTGAACCTCACGACCGGCGCGCACCACCTCTACGTACCCGATCACCTGGACCAGCGAGGTGTCCTTCATCAGCGCGATGAAGTCGTTGAGGATTGGTGGGATCACGCGCCTGATCGCCTGTGGCACGATCACGTGCCGCATCGACTGCGCGTGACTCATGCCGAGCGAGCGCGCAGCCTCCGTCTGTCCGTATGGAACCCCCTCGAGCCCCGCTCGGTAGACCTCGGCGTAGTACGCGCCGTACGTGAGCGCGATCGCGAGCACTCCGAACCAGAAGATGTCCGGCTTGCCGAAGAAGTCCGGTGCTCGAAGGGTCTGCGGTAGGAAGGTCAGGAACGGGATGCTGCCCGAGATCAGCAGGATCACGAGCAGCAGCGGTATCCCGCGCAGCACGTCGATGTAGGTGATCGCGAGCGCCCGGACCGGCATCATCGGCCGGCCGGGCGACTGGCGAAGGAGCGCGAGCACCAGTCCCCAGGACATCGCGAGCGCTGCGCCGACGACCGACAGCAGCAGAGTCTGGCCGAACCCCGCGAGCACGAAACTGAAGTTGTCCCGGATGATGTCGAGGTCGAAGTACTGATGAAAGAAAATGCCCATTTAGGCTCCCCGGCTCGATTTGAGCGCATGGTACGGAGAGGGGCGCCTCGCGGGGCGCCCCTCTCGAAGACGGTCGTCTTCCGCCGATCAGTTCGTGCCGGTGGATGCGCTCGAGCTTCCGTGGAGCGCGCAGGGCTCGTTTCCCAGCCACTTGTCGGAGATCTTCGCCAGCTCGCCATTGTCCTTGAGCTTCGCGAGTTGGTCGTTGACGGCTGTTCGAAGGGCATCGGAGCCCTTTGGGAAGGCGAACCCGTACTCCTCGTTCGTCTGGATCGCCTGCACCACGACCAGGTCCTTGTGCGCCCGCTCGGCGAACTTGGACACGGGACAGTCGTTGATCACGGCCTTGACCTGACCGGCCTCGAGCGCGTTGAATGCATCGTCGATGAGGTCGTAGGTCCGCACGCTGCTGGCCTTGGTCTTGTTCTTGGCGTAGTCGGCGCCGGTGGTCCCGAGCTGGGCGCCGATCACCTTCCCGGCGACGTCGTCGACCGTCTTGATGTCGCTTCCCTGCTTCACCATCAGTGACTGGTCGGCCGGGAAGTACGAATCCGAGAAATCGACCTCCTTCTTTCGCTCGGGCGTGATCGTGGTGGCCGAGGCGACCATGTCGAACTTGCCCTGGGCGAGGTCCCGGAAGATCGTGTCGAACGGCGTCTTCTTGAACTTCGCGGTGCTGCCGAGCTGCGACGCAACCTTTTTCACGATGTCGACATCGAGGCCCTGATAGGGCGGCTTCCCGAACTCGAATGGCGTGTACGGGATGTCCGACCCCACGGTCAGCGTCTTGGGGACTTTGGCGGCGCTTCCGCCGTTGTCGTTGTTGTCCCCGCCCCCGCAGCCGATTGCCACGAGCGCTGTCGTGGCGAGGGCGATGATCGAGAGCATGAAGACTCTGTGTCTGCTGAGCATTCTCCGCTCCTTCCTGGCGTTCGACGAAATCTGTGACGTATCCGGGCTCTTCGGCCACGGAGGTTATGCCAGACGGCTCTCTTACACTCGATCGGATGGCCGAGCCAGACGCCCAGGCGGCGATGCCCTACCTCGACGCGCTGCGGGCCTACGCGCGGCGCCACCCGGGGCGCTTTCACGTCCCCGGCCACAAGGGCGGCGGGGCTGCGAGCCCCGAGATGCTCGAGGCGTTCGGCGGCCGGGCGCTCGGAATGGACGTCCCCGCACTCACCCAGGGCATCGACACCGGCCCGGAGCCGACGCCGTTCCAGGAGGCCCAGCTGCTCGCGGCCGGCGCCTGGGGCGCGCGGCGGACGTGGTTCCTGATCAACGGCGCCTCCCAGGGGAACCATGCCGCCTGCGTGACGCTGGCGCAGGCGGGTGAGCGCGTCGTGGTGCAGCGCAACGTCCACTCGAGCACGGTCGACGGGCTCGTGATCTCGGGACTGCGGCCCACCTTCGTGGCGCCGGAGCTCGATCCGGAGCTCGGGATCGCCCACTGCCTGACCCCCGACTCGCTCGACGCGGCCCTGGCGGAGACCCCGGGCGCGGTCGGCGCGATCGTCGTGTCGCCGACGTACTTCGGCGCGGTCGCCGACGTCGCCGGGCTGAGCAGCGTCGCGCACGAGCACGATGTGCCGCTCGTGGTGGACGAGGCGTGGGGGGCGCATCTCGCCTTCCACCAGCAGCTCCCCGAGCACGCGCTGGCGGCGGGCGCCGACCTCGTAGTGTCGAGCACGCACAAGATCGTCGGTAGCTTCACGCAGTCCGCGATGCTGCATCTCGGGCACACCTCCGAGGGCCGGATCGACGAATACCTGGTCGACCGGGCCGTGACGCTGGTCGAGTCGACCAGCCCGAACTCGCTCCTGCTGGGTTCGCTCGACGCGGCGCGGCATTTCGCTGCCAACGAGGGCGAGGCGCTGCTTTCCGAGACGATGCGGGGGCTCGAGGGCGCGCGTCAGGCGATCCGTCAGCTGCCCGGCCTCGACGTGCTCGACGAGCGCATCGTAGGGCGCCCCGGAGTGCACGGCTACGACCCGCTGAGGCTGGCGGTGGACGTGCGTGGAACGGGCGCCAGCGGATATCAGGTCGCGCGCCTCATGCACGAGCAGGACGACGTCAACCTCGAGCTCGCCGGCGAAACCGTGGTCGTCGCGGTGTTCGGCATGGGGGAGACCGATACCGAGCGCGCGGCTCGCCTGGTGGCCGCACTCGAGCGCGCGCTCGAGCACGTCGGCGGCGAGCCGGAGGTGGGCAATGGGCGCTTCACCCCGCCACCGCCGTGGGGGCCCCTCGAGATGACGCCGCGCGAGGCCTTTCTGGGCAGCCAGGAGGTTGTGCCGGTGGCGCAGGCGGTGGGGCGGATCGCGGCCGAGTCGCTCGCCTCCTATCCGCCCGGCATCCCGAACGTGCTGCCCGGCGAGCGGATCACGGAGGAGACCTGGAACTACATCCAGGCGATCCTCGCGCACGGCGGCAGCCTGCGCGGCGCGAGTGATCGCACGCTTCGCACGGCCCGCGTGGCGGTCGAGGCAGAATGATGCCTCCCCGGTACGGCCCCCCCGACGCCTCGAAGGCACCGCGCTATACCGGCATTCGCACGTTTGCGCGGTGCCCGCACGTGACCGATCCAGCCGGCGTCGATGTGGGCGTGGTCGGGATCCCGTTCGACACCGCGACCAGCAACCGGCCCGGCGCGCGCTTCGGCCCCGAGGCGATTCGCAGCAGCTCGGTCGCGCTGCGTCCCTATCACCCGCCGCTCGACGTGGACGTCTTCGCGGCGCTGTCGGTGGCGGACCTCGGCGACCTCGACGTCACGCCCGGGAATGCCGAGCGCACCGCCGGCCAGATCGCCGAGCGGCTCACGCCGGTCGTCGAGGCCGGTGTCGTCCCGATCGTCCTAGGCGGCGATCACTCGGTCGCGCTCGGAGAGCTGCGCGCCCACGCCGCCCGCCACGGTCCGGTCGCGCTGGTGCTGCTCGACGCCCACGCCGACACCTGGGACGCCTACTACGGCGAGCGCTACTTCCACGGCACGCCTTTTCGCCGGGCGGTCGAGGAAGGGCTCCTGCGCCCGGAGCGCTCGGTGCTCGCTGGGATGCGCGGATCGCTCTACTCCGCGAGCGACCTCGCCGAGGCGCGCGAGCTGGGCTTCGAGCTGATCGGGGGTGACGAGCTGCGCAGGATCGCGCCGGCCGACTACGCCAAACGCGTGCGCGACCGCGTCGGTGAGGCGCCGGCCTTCTTCAGCTTCGACATCGACGTGATCGATCCGGGCTTCGCGCCCGCGACCGGCACGCCGGAGGTCGCCGGCCTCTTCCCCCACGAGGCGCTGGCACTGATCCGCGCGCTTGCGGGAATGGAGTTCTGCGGCTTCGACGTGGTCGAGGTGTCGCCGCCCTACGACTCGCCGGGTCAGACGACGGCGATCCTGGCGGCCTCGATCGCCTACGAGTTCCTCGCGCTCGCGGCGCTCGCGAGGCGGCGTTGAGCGAGCGGCCGTTGTGGGAGCACGCACGCCTGTTCTGGTGGAAGTGGCGCTACTACGACCGCAACGAACGCCTCTGGCGCAAGGCGAGGCTGCGATCGCACATGGTGCGGGGCGACTTCTACGTCCGGTTCCCCGTAGTCGGCAACCTGCTCGAGGCGCTCGAAGAGGGCCGCGCCGAGGTCGAGCCATGGGTGCTCGTGGAGGCCGGCTGCTGGTTTGCCCTCTATCCGGAGACGGCCACGATGCGCATCGGCGAAGGGTCGATCCTGAACCTCGGCTGCATGGTCGCGGCCACGGAGCGGATCGAGATCGGCCGCCACTGCATGTTCGCGAACCATTGCTTCCTCACCGACGCCGACCACCGCTTCGACGACCCAGACCTGCCGGTGACCCACCAGGGGATGCGCCCCAAGGGCCCGGTCACGATCGGCGACAACTGCTGGTTCGGCGCGAACTGCGTGGTCACCGGTGGCGTGACGATCGGGGCGCGGACCGTGGTGGGGGCGAACTCCGTTGTCACGGGCGAGCTGCCGGGTGGCGTGATCGCAGCGGGCGCCCCGGCCAAGGTGATCCGCGAGATCCAGTTCCGGGCGGGATAGAGGTCAAGAGAACGGGCGTGCGTCGGGCCCCGGATGAGGCTCGAAAAACGGGCAGGTACGGGGTCAGGGATCGGAGTTTCGTTTGCTTCGCGTGACGATCGCTGCCCTCCCCTTACCTGCCTGCTTTTTCGAAAGCACGGGATGGCCGCAGTTAGGCAGGTCTCAAAAACGCCGCTCCATCAGCACCAGTCGCACCGGGCCGCCGCCGAGGTCCTCCTCGGCCTCGCCGTATGGCTGGAAGCCGAGCGACACCGCCAGGCCGAGGCCGGCGCGGTTGTGGTCGATCACGCCGATCCGCACGGGGGAGGCCCAGCTCAGGTTCACGTGCTCGCAGATCCGCAGCATCGCCTCGCCGGCGATCCCCTCACGCTGCCGGTCGGCGTGCACCATCAGCAGCCCGATCCACGGATGGCCGTCCCGCTCGTTGAACTCGAGGTAATCGATCACGCCGACGATCGCACGCGCCTCGCGGTCGCGGATCGCGAGCATCTCCCGGCCGGCGGTGCTGCTCGCCATCTCCCAGTCCTGGCGGAGCACGTCGATGCCGTACTCACCGCCTTCCGTCCAGCCGAGGTATTCGGGATTGCTTTGGAAGACCTCGTGCGCTTCGGCAAGGTCCTGCTCGGCTAGGGGTTCCAGGCGCAGCCGCTCGGTCTCGAGCGGGATCAGTTCAGCACCTGGACCATGATCGTGCGGTCCCGGGGATGGTCATCGAAGTCGACGAGCACGAACTGCTGCCAGGTTCCGGTGACGAGGTGCCCGTCCTTCACGGGCGCGGTCTCGGAAGGCCCGACGATCGCCGCCTGCAGGTGCGAGTGGGCGTTGGTGTCACCCGCCATGCGGTTGTGGTTGTACTCCGCCTCGGGCGGCACGAGCTTGTCCATCAGGTCCTGCATGTCCCGAACGCCACCGGGCTCGTACTCCATCAGCGTGACGGCCGCGGTCGAGTGGGCCACGAACACGTTCACGATGCCGTCCCGGATGCCCGCGGTCTCGACCACTTCCTGGATGCCCTTGGTGATGTCGATGACATCGCCGTTGCCCTCCGTCGAGACCCTGATCTGCGCGCTGTGGACACCCATGGAGCGGGAAGCCTAGCGGGGCTTTCAAGCTCCGGATATCAGGCTGCCCGTCTAACTCATGAAGTCCGCCGCGTCCCAGGGCTTGCCCGGGGCGACGATCTCGCGGAAGCGCTCGAGCTCACCCGGATCGATGCTGTAGGTGTGCTCACCGGCGGGGAACCTGCCCGTGCGCACCTCGGCCGCGTATGCCTGCACGCCCTCGACCATGGCCTGGCGGACCTCCGCGAATCGCTTCGTGAACCGGGGTGCGTGACCGTCGTACATGCCGAGTAGGTCATGGAAGACGAGCACCTGCCCGTCGGTCGAAGGACCGGCGCCGATCCCGATCACGGGGATCCGCATCCGATCCATCACGGTCTCCGCGACGGCCGCCGGCACGGCCTCGAACACGATTGCGAAGCAGCCCGCGTCCTGAAGGGCGACCGCGTCGTCGGCGACCTGCACCGCCTGGCGGGCCGTGCGTCCCTGGGCCTTGAAGCCGCCCAGCGCAGATGCGCTCTGCGGCGTGAGCCCGACGTGGCCCATCACCGGGATGCCGGCGGCGACGATCGCGCGCGCCCTCGAGACGCTCTCGCGCTTGTCGGTCAGGCCGCCCGCGATGCCGGCCATCTCGATCTTCACGGCATCGCAGCCGGCCTCCTTCACGAAGCGCACAGCCGACTCGACCGCCTGCGCGTCGGACACCTGGTAGGAGCCGAACGGAAGGTCGCCTACGATCAGGGGAGTGCGGGCGCCGCGACGGACCGCCTGCGCCAGCATCAGCATCTCCTCGAGTGAGATCGACACCGTCTTCTCGTACCCGAGCACGACGTTGGCGGCGGAGTCTCCGACGAGCACGACGTCGACGCCCGCCTCCTCTGCCACCTGGGCGCTCGGATAGTCGTAGGCGGTGATCATCACGATCGGCTCGCCCAGCTCCTTCATCTCCGCGAGTCGCGGCAGCGTGACGGGCTGGCGGTCGTGGGGCGGGGCGTCTGGTACGCGAGGCTCGGTGCTCATCGGTGTCTCCTAGGGTTGGGCCGCGATCGCGGCCGGGTCGGCGTCCACGCGTAGGATCCGGTTGTCCTCGTCGACGTGCACGACGCGGGGCTCGTGGAGCGCCAGCTCGCGCTCGGAGTAGGAGCCGTAGGACACGACGATCACGCGGTCCCCCGGCTGGACGAGCCGCGCCGCGGCCCCGTTCACGCACATCTCCCGCGCGCCGTAGCGGCCCTCGATCACGTACGTCTCGAAGCGGCCGCCGTTGTCGACGTCCAGCACGTGCACGTGCTCGTGGGGAAGGAGGTCAGCCTCCTCCATCAGCTCGGAGTCGATCGTGATGCTGCCGGCGTAGTGCAGGTTGCAGTCGGTGACGGTCGCTCGATGGATCTTCGACTTGAGCATCTGTCTTTGCATGGCGGCGATCCTCCTAGCTGACGTTGGTCGCGACGGGGTCAGACAGTTGTGCCGGAAGCTTCAGGACGACGTTGTCGATCAGGCGTGCGCGGCCGATCGTCGCTGCGACGGCGACCACGATCTGCTCGCCCGGTTGCCAGCCCGGCAGGCGAAGGTCGGTGGCGCGCAGCAGCTCGACATACTCGGGCGCGACGCCGGCCGCCCCCAGCTCTTCGCGGGCGGCGCCCAGCGCCTCCTCGCGGCGGCCACCGCGCTCGATCGCGCCGGCGGCGGCGTCGAGCGCCCGCTTCAGGGCAAGCGCGCGCCCGCGCTCGACAGGAGAGAGGTAGGCGTTGCGCGAGCTCAGCGCGAGACCGTCGTGGTCGCGCGCTGTCGGGCAGACCTCGATGCGCACGGGCAGGTCGAGGTCGCGGACCAGCCGCTTGATCACAAGCGTCTGCTGGAAGTCCTTCTGACCGAAGTAGGCGACGTCGGGGGTGCACATGCCGAAGAGCTTTGCGACCACCGTCGCGACGCCGTCGAAGTGCGCGCGGCCGCGGCTCGAGGGCGCCCCGCAGAGCACGTCGGCGAGACCGCTCACCTCGACCGTGGTGCCGAATCCGTCCGGATACACCTCTGGCACCGAGGGCGCGAACACGACGTCGACCCCCTCGCGCTCGGCGAGCCCGAAGTCGCGACCCTCGTCGCGCGGATAGGCCTCGAGGTCCTCGCCGGCGGCGAACTGCGCGGGGTTCACGAACAGGCTGACCACGACCACGTCGCATGCCGCCCGCGCGGCCCGCATCAGGCCCAGGTGCCCCTCGTGGAAAGCTCCCATCGTGGGGACGAGCCCGATCGTGAGGCCTCGCCGGCGCGGGCCTTCGAGCGTGCGGCGAAGGACCTCGACTGTGCGGACAAGGGTGATCGCCCTGGCCTGGGAGTCAGGCATGAAGCCGTTGGTGTGGCGCTCGCGCCGTTCCAGTTCCCGCATCGAGATACCAGACGGTTTTCCGATGATCCGCCCGTCCCCGTCGCGCCTCCGGTCCGTCCCACGAGGGTGACGGCCTTCGGCCGGAGCAGGCGTCAATCACAACTATACCTTCGAACCGGGCGTTTTGACACTCCGTCAGACGCTACCGTTCTATCCGTAGGCGTTCCTAGCATCATTCATCGAGTTGCCGATCTACGAGTTCGAGTGCCGCAGCTGCGACCGCCGCTTCGAGGAGCTGGTGAAGGTCAACGGCTCCCCTGGTTCCTCCGCGCCCTGCCCTGATTGCGGCTCGCCGCACACGGCGCGGCTCATGTCCGCGTTCGCGGTCAGGTCCGTGGCTGCAAAGGGCGAGGGGCTTGCGTCGGCATTCGAGAGGCCCGGGGCCGGCGGCGGTGGATGCTGTGGGGGCGCCTGTGGCTGCCACTGACGCGGCGGCCAGGCGAGCGCGGCTGGTCACGCTCTATCGCGAGCTCCAGGATTGCCGGAAATGCCCATTGGCGGACGGCAGGACGACGGTCGTCTTCGGCACCGGGAACGCCGACGCCGACCTCATGTTCGTGGGCGAGGCCCCTGGCTTCCACGAGGATCAGCAGGGCAAGCCGTTCGTGGGCAGGGCGGGGAAGCTCCTCGACCAGCTGCTCGAGGAGATCGGCCTCAGCCGCGCAGACTGCTTCATCGCGAACGTGCTCAAGTGCCGCCCGCCGGGGAACCGTGACCCGCTGCCGGCCGAGATCGAGGCCTGCCGGGGCCACCTGACCGCGCAGATCGAGCTGATCGAGCCACGCGTCGTCTGCACGCTCGGCAACTTCGCGACCAAGCTGCTCTCGGGGTCCCAGCAGGGCATCACACGCGTCCGGGGGGTTGCGCAGGCGCACGAGATCGGCGACCGGCCGGTCTTCCTCTACCCGATCTTCCATCCCGCCGCCGCGCTGCGGACACCGGCGATGCTGGATCAGCTCCGCCGGGACTTCGAGGCGCTGCCGCGGCTGCTCGCGGAGGCGCTTCCGGGCTTCCGCGAGCCGGAGCCCGAGCCTCAGCCGGAGCCCGAGCTGGTCGCCGTCGGCGGCGAGCCCGACCAGCTCGGCCTCTTCGGGTAGGCCACCACCAGGCCCTAAGCTCGGCGCCGTGCCGATCGTCACGTTCGAGACCGACGCTGCGTCCGCCACGGAGCGGGTTGCGGCGCTGCTCGCAGCCGAGCTCGCGCCGGGCGACGTGGTCCTGATCTCGGGCGACGTCGGCACGGGCAAGACGACCTGGGTGCGCGGGGCCTGCCGGGCGCTCGGCGTCCATGACCGCGTCACGAGCCCTTCGTTCACGATCGGGCAGCTGTACGCCGGAAGGGTGCCGGTCGCGCACCTCGACCTCTTCCGGCTCGAGAGCCTCGCGGGCGAGGACCCGGGGCTGCTCGCGGAATACCTGGAACCGGGGGGAGGGGGGATCACGTTCGTGGAATGGCCCGGCGCCGCCGCGCCGCTGCTCGAGCCGGAGCGGGTCGCGCTCGACGTCAGGCTGGAGCACCGGGGCGGGGACCGGAGGCGAATCGAGGTCGAGGCGGGCGCACCCCTCCTGTCGCGACTGCCGGGATGACGACCGTCGGGTTCGACACCTCGATGCCCGTCACGGCAGCGTGCGTGCTGCTTCCGGACGGCCGCTCCTTCGTCACCCCCGCGCCCAGCGCGGATCGGCTGCTCGGGCCCCCGGAGCACTCGGCGGAGCTGTTGCCCGCGCTTGCCGCGCTGCTCGACGAGGCGTCCGTCGGGTGGGATGACGTGCGCACGCTTGCGGTCGGTGTCGGACCCGGCACCTTCACGGGGCTGCGCATCGGCGTCGCCACGGCGCGCGCGCTCGCCCATGCGCTCGGGATCGCCGTGAGGCCGGTGTCGTCGCTCGCCGCGTTGGCCGCCGGGCTGGAGGCCGAGGGGGCGCGGACCGGGTGCCCGCTGCTGCCGCTGATCGATGCGCGGCGGAGGCAGGTGTTTGCGGCGCTCTACCGGCCGGGGCGTCTCGCGAAGCCGGAATGGGGCCCGCTCGCGATCGGGCGCGATGAGCTGGTCGCGAAGCTTGCAGAGGGCGGCGAAGCCCCATTGGCGGCGGGAGACTGGGCGCTAGAATCACGCACGGACCTCGAGGCGGCGGGGGCGATCGTCCCGCCGGCGGACTCCGGGCTTCACGCCGTGAACGCCCTGCATGTGTGCCGCCTGGCGGAGACCGTCGACCCGATGCCGCCCGACAGGGTCACACCGGTGTACGTGAGGCTCCCGGATGCAGAGATCAACAGGCGCAACGATTGAAACCGGCACAGGACGGGCGCGTGCGCGACATGCTCGCCTGCCCGAGCGCTCCACGCAGCGCTTGCCGGTCGAGGTCCGCCGGCTCGCCTACGGCGACCTGCCCGACGTGATCGCGATCGAGCGCCGCGCCTTCCCGGCGCCGTGGTCGCTCGCGATGTTCGTGCTCGAGGTCTCGAAGCCGACCAGCATCTGCATGGGAGCGGTCTGCGACGGCGAGCTCGCCGGATACCTGGTTTGCTCGCGCTACCACACCGTCTGGCATCTGATGAACATCGCCGTCGATCTCGACCGGCGGCGCCTCGGCATCGGCTCCCAGATGCTCCAGCACCTGCTCGGGACGGCCGGCGAAGACGAGCGCTACACGCTCGAGGTGCGCGTCTCGAACTCGGAGGCGATCGGGATGTACGAGTCGTTCGGGTTCCGCGGTGCGGGCGTGCGGCGCCGGTACTACCACGACAACAACGAGGACGCGCTCATCATGTGGAGGACCCGAGAGGCCTGATTCTCGCGATCGAGACCTCCTGCGACGACACGTGCGCCGCGGTCGTCAGCGCGGAGGGAGAGATCCTGAGCAACGTGATCTCGTCCCAGGCGCGGTTCCACGAGCGCTACGGCGGCGTCGTGCCGGAAGTCGCCAGCCGCCATCACCTGGAACTGGTGAACACGGTGGTCGAGGACGCGCTGGCCGAGTCCGGGCAAGCGCTCCGCGAGATGGGCGCGATCGCCGTCACCAGCGGCCCGGGGCTGATCGGCGCGCTGCTGATCGGCCTGTCGACGGCGAAGGGGCTTGCCGCCGCGAAGCATCTGCCGTTCGTCCCGGTCGAGCACCTCCACGGGCACGTGGCGGCCAACTTCCTCGCGCCGGATCCCTTCGATCCGCCCTTCCTGTGCCTCCTCGCCAGCGGTGGGCACACCCTGCTTGCGGCGGTCGACGACCACGCGGGCTACCGGCTGCTGGGCGCGACCCGCGACGACGCGGCCGGGGAGGCGCTCGACAAGGCGGCGCGGCTGATGGGCCTCGGCTATCCGGGCGGCGCCGAGATCGACCG
Organism: Solirubrobacterales bacterium; assembly: GCA_038326655.1. Taxonomy (GTDB): domain Bacteria; phylum Actinomycetota; class Thermoleophilia; order Solirubrobacterales; family JBBDJG01; genus JBBQKG01. The sequence goes on along the minus strand of JBBQKG010000002.1, from coordinate 49,067 downwards.
GCTCGCGCGCGAGGGCGATCCAGCGGCATTTCGCTTCCCGGTCGGCATGAGGAGCGCGAAGTCGCTCGACTTCAGCTTCAGCGGGCTCAAGACCGCGCTCGTGTACGTGGTCCGCGACCTCGGCCCCGAGGAGACGCTGAGGCGCCGGCCCGACCTCGCGGCGTCCTTCCAGCGGGCGGTCGTGGAGTCGCTCCTGCTGAAGCTCGAGCAGGCGATCGACCGGACGGACGCCCGCCGGCTGGCAATCGGGGGCGGCGTCGCGGCCAACTCCGAGCTGCGGGCCCGGGTCGAGGCGCTCTGCGAAGTTCGGCGCCTGGAGCTGAAGATCCCGCCCCCGGACCTCTGCACGGACAACGCCGCGATGATCGCCTCCGCGGCCCGGTTCCTCGACCCGGTTCCCTATCCTGAGTTCCTCGGCTTCGACGCGTTCGCCCGGGCTGCGGCCTGACGATCGCGAGGCTGTAGTCTCAATCGGGGGCGCGCTCAGCGGCGCACACACTGGACCAGATGGCCAAGGTCACTCTCTACAGCAAGGACGACTGTCCACTTTGCGACGAGGCGCGCGCGGCGCTCGAGCGTGTTCGCGCCCGTAGCTCCTTCGAGCTCGAGGAGGTCGACATCGCGACCGAACCGGGTCTCGAGCGCCGGTACCGTGAGCGCGTGCCGGTGGTCGCGCTCGACGGCGAGGAGCTGTTCGACTTCGTGGTCGACGAGCAGGCGCTCGAGCAGCGGCTCGCGGCCGGGGAGCCCGCCCGGGTGAGCCTCTCGTGAGCCTTCGTGACGAGATCTTCGCGCCCGCCGACGGCGAGCTCGAGGCCAAGCCGCTGGGCGACCGGCTGTCGCTCGGGGTTGCCGCGCGCCTTTCCCGCTACCTCCAGGTGCTCACGCAAGCCCGGAAGATGGGCAAGGACACGATCTCCTCGCAGGAGCTCTCGGATTACACGCACATCAACTCGACCCAGATCCGGCGTGACCTCTCTGGGTTCGGCAAGTTCGGCAAGCGTGGCGTCGGCTACAACGTCGACTCGCTCGTCTCGCAGATCCGGAAGATCCTCCGGACGTCGGGCCAGCACAACATCGCCCTGTTCGGCGCCGGCAACCTCGGCCAGGCGATCGCCAGCTCCGACATCTTCGCCGACCACGGGTTCCGGGTGGTGGCGATCTTCGACGTGGACCCGAAGCGCATCGGCAAGCGCGTCGGGAGCCTCGAGGTACGGGCCTACGACACGATGAGCGACGTCGTCGACGAGGAGGACATCGTCGTGGGCGTGCTGGCGGTTCCCGCCGCCGCCGCCCAGCGCCTCACCGACGGGCTGGTCGAGGCTGGCGTGCGGATCATCTTCAACTACTCCGACGCCTTGCTCCAGGTGCCACCGGACGTGACGGTGCACACATCAAGCCCGGCCGTGGACCTGTTGTATGCGCTTTATTTCTACCTGACATGAACAACTTTCCGATTTTCTGCGAGCAGAAAATCGGGTTAGCTTAGGGTTCCTCGGACCTTGGGTTTCGACCGCTCCGACGCACGCGAGATATTTGAGGCCTCGACCGACTTCACGGTCGGCCTGGAGGAGGAGTTCGGGATCCTCGACCCCGAGACGCTCTCGCTCGCAAACCGCTTCGAGGACCTGAACGAGGCGGCGCTGGCCGACGACGTGCTGGCCGGGTCGATCGCCGGAGAGCTGATCTCGTCGGAGATCGAGATCCGCTCCGGCCGGGGCGAGGACTTCGCCGACGCGGTCGACCGCCAGCGAGAGCGCCGGCGCCGCCTGTTCGTCGTCGCGGCGGACCAGGGAGCGGCGCTCGGCGCCACCGGCGTGCATCCCTGGAGCCGCTGGCAGGACCAGCGGATCATCGACACCCCGCACTACCGGCTCGTCGAGGAGAACCTGAAGTACGTGGCCTGGCGCAACAACACCTTCAGCGCACATGTGCATGTGGGCATCCGGGGCCCCGAGCGCGCCGTCGCGACCTGTGACGCGCTGCGGCCGGTGCTGCCGACGCTGCTGGCGGCCTCCGCGAACTCCGCGTTCGTCGAGGGCGTCTTCAGCGGGCTGCACTCGGCGCGGACCGAGATCTTCACGCGCATGTTCCCGCGCTGCGGCGTCCCCGACCACTTTGGCAGCTGGGACGCCTATCTCGACTACGTCGACTTCCTGTTCCGGGTGCGCTCGATCATCGAGCACACCCAGATCTGGTGGAGCGTGAGGCCGCACCTGTCGTTCGGCACGGTCGAGCTGCGCATCATGGACTGCCAGGCGCGCGCGGACGAGTCGACCGGCATGCTGGCGCTGGCCGCCGCGTGCATCGCGCAGGCCGCGCTCGACTTCGACGCCGGCCACCGGGTCGAGCCGATCCCGGCAAGGCTCATCGAGGAGAACTTCTGGCGCGCGACCCGCTACGGCCTCGACGGGCAGTTGATCGACTTCGACAGGATCGAGGAGATCCCCGCCCGGGCAGCAGTCGAGCGGCTGCTCGACTGGACCGAGCCGGCCCGCGCGCAGCTCCGGCTCGACCCGCACCTCGAGGGGGTCGAGCGCATGCTCGATTCCGGAAACGGCGCCCAGCGTCAATCGCGGCGGCACGAGGCCGGCGAGGAGCCGCGCCAGATCTACGCCGAGTCGGTTGCCGAAACCTGTGCGAGCTATGCCGAGACGCCCGCGGGTGTCGGAGCATGCGGAGGGGACGGGGTCGCGTGAGTCACGAAGAGCCACATCAGCCGAGCGAGGAGGAGCTGCGCGCCCAGCTCGAGGAGGAGCTGATGCGGATCACCGTCAGGGACGTCCTGTTGCAGACCGTGGTGAGCCTCGTGAACCTCGCCGGCCAGCGGCTCGGCCTGTCGGAGGAGACGCGCGAAATGCGCGACCTCGATCAGGTCCGCGTGGCGATCGAGGCCGTGCGGGCGCTGCTGCCGCTGCTCGAGGAGGAGGAGCCTCAGCAGGTTGCACCGATCAGGGAAGCCCTTTCCCAGCTCCAGATGGTCTATGCGCGCGAGGTCGGCGGCGGCGGCGCGCCGCCGCCCGGCGAGGGAACGCCGGGCGGCCAGCAGGCGCCTCCCGCCTCCGGCCCCGGTCCGCGGACCGGCGACCCCGGCGGCCTCTGGGTCCCGCCGGGCAGCGACACCTAGCACCCAGCGCCCTTCGCGGGCGGTCTTACGGGGGAGCGGACCGATACACTGCGCGCGCCCTGGCTCCGGGAACCTGCCCACGCGGCATGCGGTTCCGTGCGGCCTGGCACGACCGAACTAAACGGAGGATTGTTTCCAATTGACTGACTTCTTGCACGACTACGGCGTCGTGGTTGCGCTCGCCTGTGCCGGCGCGGCCGTGGTCTACGGCGCCCTGACGACACGCTGGCTGCTCCGCCAATCCCCCGGCAACGAGCGGATGCAGGAGATCTCCGCAGCGATTCAGGAGGGTGCGGCGGCCTACCTCAACACGCAGTACACGATCATCGGGATCGTCGCCGTCGTGCTGGCGGTCGTGCTCGCGATCGCGCTCGACATCCAGACGGCGATCGGCTTCGTGATCGGCGGCACCTTCTCGGCACTCGCGGGCTACATCGGCATGAACGTCTCCGTGCGCGCGAACACGCGCGTGGCGGAGGCGGCGCGCGGCGGCGTCCCGAGGGCGCTGAACGTGGCCTTCAAGGGCGGTTCCGTGACGGGCATGCTGGTCGTCGGCCTCGCGCTGATCGGCGTGGCCGGCTACTACGGGGTCCTGATCCTGGCCGACAAGACCGACAAGGACGCGATCGACGCGCTGATCGGGCTCGGCTTCGGAGGCAGCCTCATCTCGGTCTTCGCGCGACTCGGGGGCGGCATCTTCACGAAGGCCGCCGACGTCGGGGCGGACCTCGTGGGCAAGATCGAGGCCGGCATCCCCGAGGACGATCCACGCAACCCGGCGGTGATCGCCGACAACGTCGGCGACAACGTCGGCGACTGCGCCGGCATGGCCGCCGACCTCTTCGAGACCTACGCCGTCACGGCGGTCGCGGTGATGCTGCTCGGCTCGCTGACGTTCAACGAGCAGCGCGACATCGCGATCTACCCGCTCGTGCTCGGCGGCGTGTCGATCATCGCCTCGCTGATCGGCGCATTCGCCGTGCGGTCGCGATCGGGGAACGTCGAGCGTGCTCTGTACCAGGGCGTGGTCCTGAGCGCCGTGATCGCCGCGGCGGCGTTCCTGCCCGTGACTCATTGGATGATGAACAACCTCACCACGAAGAACGTGAACGTGGAGGCGCCCACCGCCACGAAGCTGTGGCTGTGCACGCTGATCGGGCTCGGCGTGACCGCGCTGATCTTCGTGATCACCGACTTCTACACGTCCACCCGCTTCCGCCCGGTGAAGACGATCTCGCAGGCCTCCGTCACCGGCCACGCCACGAACATCATCCAGGGGCTGGCCCAGGGCATGCAGGCGACGGCCGCGCCGGCGCTCCTGATCGCGCTCGGGATCCTCGGCGCGAACGAGCTCGCCGGCGTCTACGGGATCGGCGTCGCGGTGATGGCGCAGCTCTCGATGACCGGTTTGATCGTGGCGCTCGACGCCTTCGGGCCGATCACCGACAACGCGGGCGGCATCGCGGAGATGGCGGAGCTGCCCGAGGACGTCCGCGCCGTGACCGATCCGCTCGACGCGGTCGGCAACACCACAAAGGCGGTCACGAAGGGCTACGCGATCAGCTCGGCAGCGCTCGCGGCGATCGTGCTGTTCGTGAGCTGGCGCCAGGAGTTGATCGACGAGATCGGTCCGGGCAAGGTGATCAAGTCCTTCGAGCTTCAGAACCCGGAGATCCTGATCGGCCTCTTGATCGGCGGCATGATGGTCTACCTCTTCGCCTCGCTGGCGATCGAGGCGGTGGGCCGCGCGGGCGCCCAGGTGGTCGAGGAGGTGCGCCGCCAGTTCCGCGAGAAGCCGGGCATCATGGAGGGCACCGACAAGCCCGACTACGGGACCTGTGTGGCGATCGTGACGGCCCGCGCGCAGCGCGAGATGATCGTCCCGGCGCTGATCCCGATCGTGATCCCGGTGGTCGTGGGCCTGCTGTCCTACCAGGCGCTGGGCGGGCTCCTGATCGGAGTGATCGTGACCGGCCTCTTCGTCGCGGTGTCGATGACCTCCGGCGGAGGCGCGTGGGACAACGCGAAGAAGCTGATCGAGGACGGCGCCTTCGGCGGCAAGGGATCCGAGGCCCATGCGGCCGCGGTCACCGGCGACACCGTGGGCGATCCCTACAAGGACACCGCCGGCCCGGCGATCAACCCGATGATCAAGGTCGCGAACATCGTCGCGCTCCTGATCGTCCCGTTCATCACCTAGCGCTGCAGCGACCAGTCTGCCCGGCTAGAGTGCACGCTGTGAAGCGTGCCCTGGCCCCGATCGCGCTCGTGCTGCTGGCGGTGGCATTGCCGGGCGTGGCGGACGCAAAGCAGGCGAAGAAGGTCAAGACTGCCTCGGTCGCGGCCACGTTCACGGTCAAGAACACGGACACGTCCCAGTTCGTCTGCCCGAGTGACGGCGGCACCTATGAGGTGAAGGGGCACATCACGGGACCGGTTTCGGCGCTTGCCTCGGCTGCAAAGAAGAAGAAGAAGAAGCGACCGAAGAGCGCGACGCTCTACCTGCACGGCCTCGGCGTCGGCGAGTGGTTGTGGTACTTCGGTATCCCGAGCTACAACTACGCGCTCCAGCAGGCGAAGGCCGGCCACGTCTCGGTTACGGTTGACCGCCTCGGATACGGAGCCAGCGGCCGTCCCGACGGCAACCAGAACTGCATCGGGTCACAGGCCGACGTCGCCCACCAGATCGTTCAGGCGCTCAAGCACGGGTCTTACACGGTCGCGAGCGGCAAGGCGGTCAAGTACAAGCGCGTGGCCCTCGCCGGCCACTCCGCCGCCGGCGAGATCTCGATTCTCGAGGCCTACTCGTACAAGGACGTGAACGCGCTGGTCGTGGTCGCCTTCTCGTTCTCCAATCTGGCTGCAGCCAACATCGCCTTCGGCAATCAGCGGAACTCCTGCCAGGCGGGCGGCAACCCGGGCCCCGGATATGGGTACTTCGGGCAGACCGGCGCCGAGTTCCAGCAGACCTTCTTCCACAGCGCGGTCAAGGCGGTGCGAGACCAGGCCACGCCGCTCCATCCGCCGGACCCGTGCGGAAACAACCTCTCGCTGACCGACGCGATCAACCAGCAGGCCGCCGGCGCCCGCAAGATCAATGTGCCGGCGCTCGTGATCTGCGGCGCAAACGACGTCCTGTACGCGCCGTTCGGGTGCGACGCCCAGGCGGAGCGTTTCCGGGCCAAGGACAAGCGGTCGATCACGATCAACAACGCCGGGCACGGGCTGCCGCTGGAGAAGCCCGCGGCCACGTTCCGCAGGAAGCTCGGCGGCTGGCTCGCCAAGCGCGGGTTCTAGGCACCTCGTAACCGCCCCGCCGCGGGCTACGATCCTGCGTCATGGCGAGGTACCGACCGAGGGGTCTGGGGCTCGAACGTGTGCTCGGCGTGGGGGCGCTGTTCTCCGCCGCCTACGGCAACGTCGGGTCGTCGATCTATTACGCGCTGGGCCTGGTCGCGGCGTTCGCGCTCGGACTCACGCCGGTCGTCTACCTGATCGCGGGCGTCCTTTTCGTGATGACCGCGATGACCTACGCGGAGGCCGCGACAAACTTCCCGGAGGCGGGCGGCTCCTCCAGCTTCGCGCGGCGAGCCTTCAACGAGGCGGTCAGCTTCTTCGCGGCGTGGGGCCAGATGCTCAACTACATCATCACGGTCGCGATCTCCGCGTTCTTCGTGCCGCACTACCTCGCGGTCTTCTGGTCGCCGCTTCGCGACAGCCCCGGCGACATCATCGGCGGGATCGTGATCGTCGCGCTCCTGTCGACGGTGAACATCGTGGGCGTGCGCGAGTCGGCGCGCCTCAACCTGGTGCTCGCCGCGATCGACTTCGCGACCCAGCTGCTGTTGCTCCTGCTGGGCGTCTTCCTCGTCCTCAACTTCGACACGCTGATCCACAACGTGAGCCTCGGCGTGGCGCCCACCTGGAGCAACTTCGCACTGTCGATCACGGTCGCGATGATCTCCTACACGGGGATCGAGACGGTCTCGAACATGTCCGAGGAGGTGCGCCAGCCGCGCAAGCTGATCCCGCGCGCGATGACGCTCGTCGTGATCGCGGTGATGGTGATCTACTCGGGGCTTCCGAGCGTCGCCCTGTCGGCCCTTCCGGTCGTGCACGACGCCTCCGGCTACCACACCCAGCTCGCCGACACGTACGCGGGCGACCCGATCCTCGGGATTGTGAAGAACATGGACCTCGGCGTCTTCCAGACCACGGCGCAGTACTACGTCGGGGTGCTCGCCGCGACGATCCTGTTGATCGCCGCAAACGCCGGGATCATCGGCGTGAGCCGGCTCACCTACTCGATGGGCCAGCACCAGCAGCTGCCCGACCGGGTGCGGCAGATCAGTCCCCGGTTCCGCACGCCGGCGAACGGAATCCTGATCTTCGGGTTGATCGCCTGCCTCGTGATCATCCCGGGGAAGGAGGAGTTCCTGGGGACGCTCTACGCGTTCGGCGCGATGCTCTCGTTCACGATCGCCCACGCGTCGCTGATCGTGCTGCGCTGGCGGGGCGCCCACAACCAGATGCGCAAGATCCCCGGCGACGTGGAGGTCGAAGGCGGCGAGGGCGAGTGGTACACGGCGCCCTTCAACGTGCGCTTCGCAGGCTTCGACGTACCGCTCTTCGCCGTGATCGGAGGACTCGGCACGTTCGCGGCCTGGATCGCGGTGATGGCGCTCTACACCGACGCGTTGATCGTCGGCTCGATCTGGCTCGCGCTCGGCTTCATCACCTACGTGGTCTACCGGCGCCGCAAGCACCTCTCGCTGACCGAGACGACCGTCGTGAGGCTGCCCACCCCGGTCGGCGCCGAGCCGGTCCGGTATGCGGCGGTGCTGGTTGCGTTCGAGGAAGGCACCTACTCCGAGAACGCGATGGCGACCGCGCTGAAGCTTGCCGCTCACAAGCGTGGCGACGTGCGCGTCATCTCGACCGTGACGGTTCCGCCGGCGCTCGAGCTGGATGCGCCGCTGCCCGAAGCGGAGGCGACCGCGGCGGCCGTGATCGAGACCGCCAGGCAGTGGGCCGGCCGCGGCCAGCGGGTGCGCGGGCGGGTCGTGAAGGTCCGTCCCGGAGAGGCCGGCCACCGGATCGTGCGGGAGGCGATCGAGGCCCGCTCGGATGCGATCGTGATGCCGATGCCGCAGCGCCGGCCGTCCGGCAAGACGCTCAACCGCACGCTCGAGATCGTGCTGGCGAAGCGGCCCTCCCGGGTGATCATCGACTCCACGCCGGCCTACCCGCTGATCGCATCCAAGGCCGCGGCCAGGGATTCGGCCCCGGCCGCGACCGGGGCCGCCTGAGCTAGACGCGCCGGGGCCGCAGCGCGAGAGGCCGCGGCCACCGGTGCTGCTTTAATCGCCGCGGGCATGCCCTCCTTCGGAAGACCCGAGCGGGTGGACCAACACCGCAGGGACGCTTACGTGACGATCGAGCGGCGCGTCGGCGCGCCGCGGCTTTTTGCCACCGCCTACAGCACGGTCGGCTCCTCGATCTACTTTGCGCTCGGGGTGGTCGCCGCCTACGCGCTCGGCCTGACGCCGCTGGTCTTCCTCGTCTCCAGCATCCTGTTCATCGTCACGACCCTCACCTACTTCGAGGGCATGACGCTCTATCCCGAGCGGGGTGGGTCGGCGGTGATGGCGCGCTACGCCTTCAACGAGCTGCTCAGCTTCATCGCGGGCTGGGCGATCCTGCTGGACTTCCTGATCCTGATCGCGATCAGCACCCTCTCGATCGGGCACTACCTGTCGGCGTTCTGGGGCTCCCTGGGCGACGACGGGGTCGATCTGGTGATCGCGACCGCGGTGCTCTTCACGGTCGCTCGCTACAACTTCCTCGGCCGGGCTCCCCGCGGGAGGCGCAGCGCGGCGCTGGCGGTGATCGACCTGGCGCTCGTGCTGCTGATCGTCGTGCTCGGGCTCCTCACCAACTTCCATCCGGGCGCGATCACCGACAGCGTCCAGCTCGGCGAGGTGCCGAGGTGGTCGGACTTCATCTTCGGGATGACGGTCGCGGTGATCGCCTATACCGGCATCGAGGCCGCGGCGAACCTGGCGCCGGAGGTCCGGGTCAAGCGCGCCGTGCTCCGGCGGACGGTCAGCGCGGGTGGCGTCGTGCTCGCGCTCGTGTTCGTTGGAATGTCCGTCGTGGCGCTGATGGCGCTGCCGGTGCAGAAAGGCATTCCGGTCGCGGGCGACCAGGCGAGCGGCTACGGCACCGAGCTGGGGGGTCGCTACGTGGAAAGCCCGGTGCTCGGGGTGGTCCAGAACCTCACGTCCGGCTTCACGGGTCACCTGCTCGAGTATGCGGTCGCGATCGTCGCGACGATGGTCCTTGCGCAGGCGGCCAACGCCGGGATGGTGGGGATCGCACGCACGACCTACACGCTCGCGACGCACCGCCAGATTCCCCGGGGCGTGGCGCGCCTTCACCCGAAATACGCGACGCCGTGGATCGTGCTGTCGATCTTCACGGCGCTCGCGTTCCTGCTGCTGCTGCCCCAGGACATCGAGCTCCTGGCGGGGATGTTCGCCTACGGGGCGCTGATCGCGTTCGCGCTCGCTCACCTGTCCGTCTGCCGCCTTCGCTTCAAGGAGCCCGATCGCCGCCGCGTCTTCAAGGTCCCCTTCAACATCCGGATCGGCGGGGGCGAGCTGCCACTCCCCGCGGCGCTGGGCGCGCTGCTGTCGATCGCGGGCTGGATCGGGACGCTGATCTACCACGACCGGGCGCGCACCTTCGGGACCCTTTGGATGGCGGCCGGCCTGCTGCTCTACGTCGTGTACCGCTCACGCGAGGGCCTTTCGCTGACGCGCCGCGTCGAGGTCCCGGCGGAGAAGCTGACCTACGAGCCGGAGGTCACCTACGGCGACATCCTCGTGCCGATCTTCGGCGAGGAGCTCGACGACGACATCGTCAGCACGGCGGGGCAGCTCGCGAGCGATAAGGATTCCGAGGGCGGTGCCGCGATCGAGATCATCTACGTGCTGGTGGTGCCGATGTCGCTGCCGCTCGACGCACCACTTCCGGAGCGCAAGCTCGAGGAGGCGCACGCCGCGCTCGAGCGCGCGAAACGGGTGGGAGAGGAATACGAAGGGGTGGAGGTCGAGGCCACGGTGGTGCGCGGCCGCACGGTCGGCTCCGCGATCGTGGAGGAGGCGCGCCGCCGCGAGGTCGAGGTGATCGTGATCGGCGCGGAGCCACCATCTCCGATCAGGGGCGGCAGCGTGCTCGGCGGGATCGCCGGCCGGCGCCTCGAAGAGCTCGGTGAGGTCACGGCCTACGTCCTCGAGAAGGCTCCCACCCGGGTGCTCGTGACTGCCCCGCCCAGCCAGCCGCGGCGGCCGGAGGACACGGTCGGCTCGGACGGCGCCGGCGACCAGTCCGTGCGCGCGGGGTCGTAGCCGTCGGCTCAGCTACTAGAGTTAGGACTAAGGGGTTCCAGTGCTGTCAACCAGGCCCAATCCACACCTGCCCACATGTTCGTCCTGATAGTCGGCTGCGGTCGTGTCGGCTCGGCGATCGCCAAGCGCATGATCAAAGACGGCCACGAGGTCAGCGTCCTCGACGAGTCCGAGGAGGCCCACGCATTGCTCGACCACGACCTCGACCAGACCTGGGAGGACTCCGGTGGCCGTTTCACGGTCGGCACGGCACTCGAGATCGAGGCGCTCGACGCGGCTGGGATCCAGCAGGCCGACGTCGTCGTGTGCTCGACCGACGGCGACAACACCAACATCGTCGTGGCCCAGATCGCCAAGAAGCGCTTTCAGGTCCCGAAGGTGGTCGTCAGGGTGCTCGACCCATACCGCGCCGAGTGGTACCGCGCGCAGGGGCTGCACACCGTCTGCCCGACCCAGGTCGCGATCGAGATGCTGACGGACGCCGTCCTGGGTGAGGCGACGCCGGTCACCGAGGGAGTCTAGGAGCCTGTGTACATCATCATCGCCGGGGCCGGCAAGGTCGGATGGAACCTCGCCCGCGAGCTGATCGACGAGAGTCACGAGGTGACCGTGATCGAGGCCGACCGTGATCGCTACCTGACGGTCGAGGAGGAGCTCGAGCATGCGATCCAGCACGGCGACGCGTCCGAGCTGTGGGTGCTGGAGCGCGCCGGGATCGTGCGCGCCGACATGGTGATCGCCGTCACCGGCGACGACGAGGACAACATGCTGATCTCGCAGGTGGCAAAGGAGAAGTACCTCGTCGAACACACGATCGCGCGCGTCAACAACCCGCGCAACCTCGAGCACTTCGAGCTGCTCGGTGTGCGCCCCGTGGTCTCGGCGACCGACCTGATCCTTCGGCTGATCGAGCACGAGGTACCGCACCACGGGCTCGTGCACCTACTGGACCTGCGCCAGGAGCAGCTGGAGATCATCGAGCTCGAGGTCTCCGAGGACGCGCCCGCGGCCGGCAAGCCGATCGGCGAGCTCGAACTGCCCGAGGGGTGTCTGGTGGTCTCGGTCCTGCGGGGCGGGACCGGCTTCGTGCCCAAGGCCGACACCGTGGTTCAGGCGGGCGACGAGGTGCTCGCCGTGCTCAGCCCCGGTGACGAGCCCGCCGTGTGCGAGCTCTTCGCGCCCAAGGCGATGCACAACGGCGGCTCCGCAGTCAGGCGTCCGGCCTAGCCCGGACCGCTAATCCCCGCACGGCCGGCGGCCGACATTGGTCCCATGGGACCGCGCTCGAAGAAGCTTGCCCTGCTCGCCGCGACCGCGACCGCGACCGCGCTTGCGCTCTCCTCGTGCGGGGGAAACCCGAGTGAGGGGCTGATCAGCAACCTCGACAAGGCGCACAGCGCCCGCACGCTTGCCTCGCTGCAGCAGGGTCTGATCACCGTTCAGACGACCGGCGTCGAGGGTGGCGCCTCGAGCGCGCCCACGCTCGCCGCGGCGCTCCAGCAGCGCGACCCGTCGAACCGCTACACAACCGCGCTGCCGACGGACGTCGGCATCGTCCAGGTCGTGGGTGGCGGAGGAGGCCCGGTGATGCTGCTCGGGATCAACTCGCCGCCGAGCTCGCCGCGGCCACCCGACTACCTCGCGGTGTGGCAGAGCGGCGGGACCACGATGTTCTACGTGGGCGTCCAGCCCCCGCAGTACACGGCGAGCGCGCCGTCCGGCGCGGGGTGGAGCGCGTCGCCCCCCGCGCTCGGCTGACCGCCGGCAAATCGACTCGAGGTGGGACTAGACTGCCCCGTGGGTGCAGGGGTGAGGAAGGTCCGAGGTGTTTCGGCTGGTATCGCGCTCGGCGCGCTGCTCGCGCTCGCCGCGTGGCCCGCGACGGCGCCCGGTGCGGAGCTCGGCTGCGGCGATCGGATCACCCGTGACACGGTGCTCACCGCCGATCTCACAGGCTGTGGCGCGGCCGGGCTGGTGGTGGCGGCGGACGGGGTCACGCTCGACCTCGGCGGCCACACGGTCACCGGCAACCGGCTGGGATTCGGGATCGGCGTGGCGGGGCGGCGGGCCGTCACGATCCGAAACGGCACCGTGAGCGGCTTTCGCGTGGGCGTGGGCGCGACCGACTCGAGCGACGTGACGGTCCGCGACATGGCGGTCGCCGGCGGTCACGACGGCGTGAACTTCTTTCGCGTCGCGCACGGCACGATCGAGGCCAGCGCGCTCACCGGCAACGATGGCTCCGCGATCTTTCCGGAGGACTCCACCGACCTGCGGGTCCTGGACAACAGGGCGTGGAACAACGCGGCCGGGTTCACGGCGCTCGGGGTGGCGGGAGGCCTCGTCGCCGGCAACGCCATCCGGGGGCAGACCTATTACGGCTTGATCTTCCTCGACGTCACCGGCCTGGTGCTCTCGGGCAACCGCTTCGAGCAGAACGGCACATTGGGGATGCAGATCGAGGGGGACTCGACCGGGAACCTCGTCTCCCGCAACCGGGCCTGGCGAAACGGCGCCGACGGAATACTCGTCGACGCGCCCGGTACCACGCTGACGAGGAACTCGGCGTTCTTCAACGGGAGCTTCGGCATCGAGGCCGTGCGCGGCGTCCTCGACGGCGGCGGCAACATCGCCAGGCACAACGGCGCCGGCTCCCAGTGTGCCGGCATCGCCTGCCGGTAGCCAAGCCCGGGTTCTCGTCCCCGACATGGCTATCCTCCGTGGCGCCTTTGCGGGGTCGTCTAATGGTAAGACGCGGGCCTCTGGAGCCCGTTATCAAGGTTCGAGTCCTTGCCCCGCAGCTACTTCCCGCGGGTCCTAGGCGGCGGCCTGCTCGGACCAGGTTCGATAGAGCCGCGCGTAGGTCCCGCCGGCCTCGATCAGCTCGTCGTGAGTGCCGTGCTCGACCACGCGGCCGTGCTCCAGCACCGCGATCCGGTCGGCGTTCATGACGGTCGACAGACGGTGCGCGATCACGAGCGCGGTGCGGTCCGCGAGCAGCGTCCGCAGGCCTCGCTCGATCGCGCCCTCGGCCTGGACGTCGACATTCGCGGTGGCCTCGTCGAGCACCAGGATGCGCGGATCCGCGAGCAGCGCGCGCGCCAACGCGATCAGCTGGCGCTGGCCGGCCGAGAGCCGGCTGCCCCGCTCGCCGACCTCGGTCTCGTAGCCCTCCGGCAGCCGCTTGATGAAGTCGTGTGCACCGACCGCCCTGGTGGCCGCGAAGATCTCGATCTCGCTCGCGCCGGGCCGGCCGAACTCGATGTTCTCGCGCACCGTGCCGCCGAAGAGGAAGCCCTCCTGCGGCACGACGCCGAGCTGGCGCCGGAGGCTCGCCTGCGTCACCTCGCGCAGGTCCTGACCGTCGACGGTCACGCGGCCGCGCTGCGGGTCGTAGAACCGCGCGACCAGCTTCGCGACCGTCGACTTCCCGGCGCCCGTCTCGCCGACCAGCGCGATCGTCTCGCCCGCGGCCGCCTCGAGCGTCACGTCCTCGAGCGCCCACGTGACCTCCTCGGCGGGCCGCTCGGCCGCATCCTCGTCGTAGGAGAACCAGACTCCCTCGAACAGCACGTCGCCGCGAATCGGCCCGAGCTCGCGCGCCCCCGGCGCGTCCACCATGTCGGGCTCGGTGTCGAGCAGGTCGAAGATCTTGTCGATCGCGGCCATCCCCTGCTGGTAGGTCACGTAGAGGTTCGAGAGCTGCTGGATCGGGTCGAAGAAGCTCTGCAGGTAGCCCACGAATGCGACCAGCACGCCGATCGTGATATTCCCGTTGATCGCCTGGAAGCCGCCGTACAGGAGGATCACGGCGGTCCCGATCGACGACAGCAGCTCGACGCCGGGAAAGTACGAGGCGTTCAGGTAGACGGTCGTCATATTGGCGCTGCGGTGCTCCTCGTTCAGCACCGCGAAGCGCGCCTCGTGGCGCGGCTCCTGGCCGAATGCCCGTACCACGCGTACGCCCGAGAGCGTCTCCTGGAGGTACGCGGTGACGTTTGCGATCTTCTCGCGCACGCGGCGGTAGGCGACGGTCGCGAAGTAGCGGAACACCGCGCTTCCGATCGCGAGCAGTGGGAACGAGACCACGAACACGATCAGCGCGAGCGGGACGTCGAGCAAGAGCATGATGAAAACTGTTCCGACCAGGGTCAGCGTGCTCGAGAAGAGCGTCACGATGCCGTCCGTGACGAGCTGGTCGAGCGCTTGGATGTCGTTCGTCATGCGTGAGATCAAGACGCCCGTCTTGCGCCGGCTGAAGAAGCCGATCGACTGGCTCTGGATGTGGGCGAAGAGGCGCACGCGGAGGTCCTGCAGCGCGCGTTGGCCGACCCAGCCGACGAGGTAGGTCTGGACGTAGGTGGCGCCCCAGTAGAGCAGCGCCGAAGCTACGAAGCCGGCCACGATCAGGTCGAGCGCGTGGAGGTCACGGGGCGTGATGCCGTCGTCGATCGCGAGCTTTGCGAGGTACGGCGGCGCAAGGCTCGCGGCGGTCGCGAGCACCAGCGAGACCAGCGCCAGGATGGTCCGGCCGCGGTATGGCCGCAGGAGCTCTGCGACCCCGCGGAGCCGGCGCAGGCGCTGGCGCCCGGAGCTGCCCACCGATGGGCGCGGGGCGAGCCTCACGCCGGCGCCGCCTCCGCGGCCCGCTCGTCGGGGTCGATCCCGCTGTCGCCGAGGCCGCTCAGCGCCGCCCCGAGGCGCGGCATCCCCTTCTCCACGATCTCCGCGTAGAGCGGGCTCTCCTCGAGCAGCTCCTCGTGGGTGCCGATCGCCGTGATACGCCCGTCGCTCATCACGACGACGCGGTCCGCGAGCGCGATCGTCGACAGGCGGTGGGCGATCACGAAGGTGGTCCGGCCCTCCATCACCTCGCCGAGCGCGCGCTTGATCTGGCGCTCGGTCGCGGCGTCGACACTCGCCGTGGCGTCGTCGAGGATCAACACCCGCGGGTCGCTGACCAGCGCCCGCGCGATCGCGATCCGCTGCCGCTGGCCGCCCGACAGGGTCAGGCCCCGCTCGCCCACGAGCGTCTCGTAGCCCTTGGGCAGCGTCTCGATGAAGGAGTGGATCTGAGCTCGCCTTGCGGCAAGCTCAACCTCCGCCTGCGTCGCATCCGCTCTCGCGTAGGCGATGTTGTCCCGGACCGTCGTCGAGAAGAGGAAGCCGTCCTCGGGGACCAGCGCGACCGAGTGCCGCAGCTCGGCCAGACCGAGCTCGCGGACGTCACGCCCGTCGATCGATACGGACCCAGCGGTGACGTCGTAGAGACGGGCAATCGCGGCCACGAGCGTCGTCTTGCCGGAGCCGGTCGGGCCCACGACGGCGACCGTCTCGCCCGGGGCCACGTCGAGCGTCACGTCCGTGAGCGCGGGCGTACCCCCGTCGTAGGAGAGCGTCACGTGGTCGAACTCGACACGGCCGCCGCCGGCGGGAAGCGGGCGCGGGTGCGCCGGCTGCTTGATCCGCGGCGCCCGGTCGAGGATCTCGAAGACCCTGTTCCCGGACGCGACCGCCCGCTGTGCCATGCCGAGCGCGATGCCGAGCATCCGCATCGGGAACATCAGCATCAGCAGGTAGGAGTTGAACGTGGCGAACTCGCCGAGCGTGATCGATCCGTGCACGACCATGCGGCCGCCCACGAGCAGCACTGCGGCGAGCCCGAGGTTCGGCAGGAACGAGATCATCGGGTTGTAGAAGGCGCGCAGGCGGGTCGCGTACATGCTTTGGTCGAACACCGTCCCGACCCGGCGCCGGAACCGGTCGAACCGGTGGTTCTCGCGCGCGAACGCCTTCACGATGCGGATCCCGGAGATGTTTTCCTCGGCCTCCGCAGTCAGCTCGGCGATTCGCTGCTGCACCTCCTGCAGCGCGGGGCGCGAATAGCGGCCGTAACGCATCGCGGCCGCGATCACGACCGGAACGGGCGCAAGCGTGATCGCCGCCAGCCCGGGCTCGAGCCAGAACATCACCGCGGCCGCGAGCACGATCGTGAGCAGGTTCTGCAGGATGAACACGAGCCCGTAGCCGAGGAAGAACCGGATCGACTGGAGGTCGACGGTCACGCGCGACATCAGCTGTCCGACCTGCTGGCGGTCGAAGAAGCCGAGCTCGAGCGACTGCAGGTGGCGGTACATCCGGTTGCGCAGGTCGTACTCGACGCCGAGCGAGACGCGCCCCGCGATCACCCGCCGCGGCACCGAGAGCACCAGCCGCAGCAGGCCGGCGCCGACGATCGCCAGCGCGAGCGGCAGCAGGCGGCTGCGCTCGCCTTTCTGGATCGCGTCCACGGTCGCGCCGAACAGCAGCGGAATCGCGATCGTGCCCGCGATCGCGGTGCACGAGAGCGCGAGGGATGCCCCGACCGCGCCCCGATAGGGGCGCAGGAAATCCAGCATGCGCACGAAGCTCCGCATGCGCCAACTATAGAAAGTGCTATCGAAAGTGAAGCAAGCCGCGGCGGGCGGCGGCGCTCAGCGGGGGTCGAAGAACATCAGCAACCCCACGAAGACCATCGCGCCCGCGAGCACGGCGAGCGACGTCGAGATGTCCTTCGTGAGCAGGATCAGCGTGCCGACCAGGAACAGCGGGAAGCCGGCGCCCATCGCAAGGCCGGCGGGCTTGGGGCTCGACTTCTCGGGATAGCGGTAACCGCAGCGCCGGCAGCGGGCGGCCTGGGCACTCGTGCGCCGCTCGCATCGCGGGCAGGTCTTGCGCATCGCCTCGGTCCGGAGCAGCCCCACGGGCACGATTGTGCCACCGGAATAAGATCCGCTCCCGGCAGGCCGGGTCGGACCGATGACGAGGAAGACGTTCCAGCAGGCGGGATTGATCGCGCTGATGGCACTCGGCGGACTGATGCTGTGGCTGGGGAACCCGGTGATCTGGCTGTGGATCGGCTCCCACACGACGGGCTCCCAGCAGGGCCGCATGGGGCCTTACATGCTGGTCGCGTTCGGCATTCTCGTCTCGACCGTGATCGTGTCGCTCGGCCTCGGGCGCCTCAACCGCCGCTACCAGGCGGTCACCGGCCACGAGTCCACGGTGCGTGTGCGCCTGCCGTGGCTGCGCAGCCTGCGCGGCGAGGAAGACGCGCGGCCCGAGGTCACGATGCTCGACTTCATCCTGGTCACGACCGCCGTGTCGGCGATCGTCTCGTTCCTGTTCTGGTTCCTGGTGCTCGCGGGCTCGTCGCTGCCGGGCGCCTGAGCGCCGGCCGATCAGGCCTCGGCGCGCCGCACCCGGCTCCAGACGAGCGTCCAGACCGGGTTGCTCAGCACCCCCAAGAGCGCGAGCACGATCGCCACGGAGGCGATGATCGAGCGTGTCCCGAACGCCTCGATCAGGACGAAACCCGTGAGGAACACGCCGGCGATCGCGCCCAGCTCGGCCGCCGCCCTGATCCGGCCGACCACGCGCCCCGCCACGTCGAGCGAGCTCAGCGACAGCTTGATGATCATCGGCGTGATCGTGCCGATCAGGACCGACGGCAGGAAAAACACCACGGTCGTCAGCCAGGTCACCTGGACGATCGTGGGCCAGCTGAACGGGGCCGCGACCGCCTCCAGGTCGCTGTCGAACGCGAGCACGAGCGCCGACGCGGCGGCGCTCAGCAAGAACAGCAGCGAGAGCACCGAACGGCCGGGCCGGCGGTCGGCGAGGATGCCGCCGAGCCAGTTGCCGAGCACCAGGCCGGCGAGCACGACGCCGATCACGGCGGTCCACGTGTCGAGCGAGACTCCGACCTCGGGCGCAAGGATTCGTCCCGCGACCAGCTCGAGCACGAGCAGGCAGCCGTTCCCGAGAAACGCGAACACGCCGGGCAGGCGCAGCGGGCGTTCGTCGCGCGGATCCGGCGGGCCGAAGGGAACGATCAACCAGGCAGGCGTGCGCATTCGCCGCTCAGGCCCCCGCGCCCGCCGCTTTGGCGTGTGTCTTCAGCCGCTGCCTGAACACAGGCGCGAGCAGCTGGTCGACCGGCGCGTGCTCGTCCGTGAGGATGGTCGCGTGGTGCGCTTTCAGCAAGGCTGCGACCTGCGCGGCCGGGACCATGTTGGCCGTTTGCGGCACCGGCTGCTGCGATGCGACCACCACGAACGTGTCCTGCTCCCCGCTCGCGGTCACTCCGGGCGCGGCCATCAGGCGGACCTGCGGGAAGGTCTGCGCCAGTGTCTTCATGTAAGAGCGCAGGAAGTCGTAGTGGACGCCGTCGACGATGTTCACGAGGTAGATGCCGCCGGGCGCGAGGTGCTGCTTGACGACCTCGTTGAACTCCCGCGTGACGAGGTGGTACGGGACCGCGATGTCACCGAACGCATCGCCGAGCACGAGATCGTAGAGGTCGTTCTTCGGGCGGTCGCGCAGCACCGGCCGCGCGTCGCCGTGGACGATCTGGATCGCGGGCGTGTCGCGAAGCAGCAGCTCCTCCCGCGCGGTCTCGGTCACCTCGGGGTCGATCTCGGCGACCAGCGTGCTGCCGTGGTGGTAGCGCTCGAGATACCGCGGGAACGTGTAGGTGCCGCCCCCGATCGTGAATGCGCGCAGGGCTCGGTTGCGCCCGTACTTCGCGTCCACGACCTGGCCGTAGAGCCGCTCGTACGGATAGACCAGCTGCGTCGGGTCCTTGACCGACACGATGCCGTGGATCAGCAGATCGAGCGAGAGCTGCCGGTACTTCCCGGTGTCGTCCGAGAAGACCTTGATGCAGTAGTAGTTGCTCTCCCGGTAGCACGGGTCGTTGTAGGTGAGCGTGAGCACGGACACCCCGAACGTGATGAACAGCGCCGCCGCGCCCACGGTCGTGGCCGCGCGCGCGGCGACCTGATTCGGCGCCGACCAGGGCACGTTGGTCGCGATCGCGAGCCCCAGCAGCACCACCGTCACGTCCGCGAGGACCGCACGGGTCCCGAACACCGAGATCAGCACGAAGCCGGTCAGGAACACCCCGACGATGCTGCCCAGCGACGCCGCCGCCTGGATCCGCCCGACCACCCGGCCGGTCTCGTCGAGCGAGTTCAGCGAGAGTTTCACGATCATCGGCGTGATCGTGCCGAGCAGCACCGCGGGCAGGAAGAAGAGCAGCGCCGCGAGCCAGAGCACCTGCAGCTGGGCCGGCCAGCTCGCCGGCGCGGTCACGTGCTCGAGCAGCCGCGACAGGATCAGCACGATCGCGCATGCGCCTGCGCTCGCCAGGTACTGGTAGGCGAGCGTCCGGCGCCCGGGCCGCGCGTCCGCGAGCCGGCCGCCGATGAAGTTCCCCAGGCTGATCCCAGCCAGCACGACGCCGATCACCGACGTCCACGTGTAGAGCGAAACGCCGATCACCGGCGCGAGGATGCGCGCGGCGACCAGCTCCAGCACCAGCAGGCAGCCGCTGCCGATGAAGGCGAAGGTGCCCGGGTAGGCCAGCGGCCGGAGGTCCGGATCGACTTTCCGGGCAGCGACCGCCGGGTGCTTCGGCTTGCCGCCCGAAGGTCGAGGGCGCTTAGTGGCCAGCGCGCGGCCTCCGGGACGTCGGGTTGTGATCGAAGCGCAGCACGGTCAGAAGGTGACGAGCGGGGGATCGTAGCCTGCTGCTCGCCGCCGTGGAACCGCTGGGCGGCGGCTGGCGACATCGACCCGCTCCTCCGGAGCCGGCCGTTGCCGCCGAGCGCGGGTCTCTCGGCGCTCTGCCCGGGAGCGCGAGCACGCCGGGCGGTGGACCCCTCTCGCGGCGTGCCGTTTCCATGCGAGTCGCCGCGCCCTCTGCTGTCCGTCCCCGATAGTGCCACGCCCGCGGCCCGGCCGTACCGGTCCGAGCCTGACTAGAGTGCGCGCGATGAGCGAGGTCGAGCGCGAGGAGGGAGCCGGGGGAGTCGCGATCCTGCGGCTGTCGCGCCCACCGGTCAACGCACTGTGGAGCGGCATCCTGGCCGACCTCCAGGCCGCATTCGAGCGCGAGCAGGAGGCGGGGACGCCCGGGATCGTGTTGACCGGCGCGGGACGGTGCTTCTCGGCCGGCATCGACACGAAGCTTGCGGCGGTCGCATCCGCCGAGGAGCAGCGTGCAGGGGTTGCGGCGATCAACGGGCTCGTCACCACCGTGTTCGGGTGGTCGTGGCAGCGGTCAACGGCCACGCGCTCGGCGGGGGCCTGGTGATCCCGCTCGCATGCGACCTGCTGGTCGCCACGCGCGCGCCCTGCACGATCGGCTTGAACGAGGTTGCCGCCGGCGTGCCGTTCCCCGCGGCCGCGCTTGCCGCGGTGCGGGCGCGCCTTGCGCCGCCCGTCTTCAACAACCTCTGCCTGACCGGCCGCACGTTCGGGCCCGAGGAAGCACTCGCGCTCGGCGTCGTGGACGAGCTGTTCGAAGCCGAGGAGCTGGTGCCGCGGGCCGCTGCGCTGGCGGCCCAGCTCGGCAGCTTCGAGGCCTATGCGCGGGTCAAGGGCCAGGTGCGGGGCGCGCAGCTGGCCGAGATGGAGTCGCTCGTGCGCCACGACCCGATGCTCGAGCACCCGGTCGGGTAGCGTCGTCCCGTGTCATGGGTGGAGGTCTTCGCGGTCTTCGTCGTCTGCCATCTGGTCGGCGACTACCTGCTCCAGACGGAGTGGCAGGCGATCAACAAGCGTGGCGGCCTCGGCGCGGACCCGGTCGCGCGCCGGGCACTCGTCGGCCACGTTGCGATGTACACGGTCGCGTTCGTCCCGGCGCTGGTCTGGATCGGCGGCCAGCGCAGCGCCGCCACGGCCGTGGCGCTTGGCTGGCTGATCGCGATCCCGCATCTGATCCAGGACGACGGACGGCCGGTCTCGGCCTACCTCTTGCACGTGAAGCGCACCGACACCGACGTCCACAGCGCCCTGTTCATGTCCGTGGACCAGAGTCTCCACGTGCTCGCCCTGTTCGGCACGGCACTGCTCGCGGCCGCGTAGGGAAAGCTGAAGGCGCCTAGGCGGTGCCGGTGCGGTGACGCCAGTGCTCGGGCAGATCCGGATGCTCGAGGAAGACGATGTGGTCGTCCGTGCCCGAGGCGGCGACCGCGTCCCAGACACGCCTCAGTGCCAGCTCGAGGTCGTCCGCCTCGACCACCACGTCGAACACCCCGACCTCGTCCGGCTCGCGCACCTCGTCGTTCGGCAGCGCGGCGGCAAGCCGCTGCCGCGCCTCCTGGTCACGCGGAGTGCCGGAGTGCAGCATCAGCATCGTCACCGTCTGCCGGTCCGCCATGGCCTCGGTTGTAGCCTCCTCGTCCAGGCGCGAAACCTAACGTCAGGCGCGGGCCAGCGCCGCCTCGGGGACGGCCGGCGTCTCCAAGATCGGGCCCGGGCGCCCGATGAAGTAGCCCTGGACCAGGTCGATCCCGAACTTGCCGAGCAGGCGGTACGTGGCCTCGTCCTCGACGCCCTCGGCGATCGTCTTGATGCCGAATCCCTTGGCGACGCCGACGATCGAGCTGACCACCTGGCGGTCCGCCGCGCTTCGGTCGAGGTCCCGCATGAAGTCCATGTCGATCTTCAGATACTGGACCGGCAGGTGCTTGAGATAGGTGAAGCTGCCGTAGCCGGTGCCGAAGTCGTCCAGCGCAAGCGGGCAGCCGAGGCGCTCGAGCCGCTCGGCGAAGGCCCGGGCGGCAGCGATGTCGCGTACCAGCGCCGTCTCGGTGATCTCGATCGTCAGCCTGGCGGGGTCGACGCCGTGATCGTCGAGCAGGCTCTCGATCAGCTTCGTGATCGAAGGGTCTCCGATCGAGCGCGCGGAGAGGTTGATCGCAAGCTCTCGGTCGTCGGCCAGCAGCGGAATTCCCGTGCGGAGAACCCAGCGATCGATGTCGCAGACCATGTCGAACTCCTCCGCGATCGGCAGGAACGCGCCGGGCGCGACGACGTCGCCGTGCCCGCGCTCGCCGTGCATCCGCAGCAGAATCTCCTCGCGGACGATCGAGCCCGAGGCGACGTCGGCGATCGGCTGCCCGTATAGGGTGAAGCCGTCCTCCGACAGCGCCGCGCTGACTCTCCGCAGCCAGCCGTAGGCCTCGACGTTCTTCAGCAGCGCGCGCTCGCGCTTCCTGCTCTCCGTGATGTCGTGGGCGATCACCGAGATCCCCGTGACGGCTCCGCCCCCGTCCGTGATCGCCGATGCGGTGATTGACACCTCGATCAGGTGCCCGTCCTGGTGGAGCCGCTCGGTCTCCCAGTGGTCGAGGTTCTCGCCTGCTCTGATCCTGTCGATCAGCAGCTGCTCTTCTCCAGCGAGGTGCGGCGGCATGATCAGGTCCGCGATCTTCGTTCCGCAGGCGACGCTCGCAGGGATGCCATAGAGTCGCTCGGCGCCCGGATTCCAGCTCGTGATCGTGCCGTCGAGGGACTTGGACAGGATCGCGTCGTCCGAGGACTGGACGATCTGGCCGAGCAGCTCGCGCTCGCGTGCCGCGTCCTGCAGATCGCAGACCAGCGCGCTGAGACGCTGCTGCATGAAGATCACCAGGCAGCCGATCACGAACACGGTGCCGACCACCAGGAGCCACCACATCTGGTGGGCCCCGAAGGGCACCGCCGCGTAGCCCGCGGCGATCAGCCCGCCCTGGACCAGGGCCCGCCTCGTCGGCAGGAAGTAGAACGCGTAGAGACCGCACCAGATGTACAGGAGCGCGTAGGAGCTGGTCTGGTCGCCGCTGAAGTAGATGAGGCCCGTGACCAGCGCGATCGCGAGCGCGTTGGCGACCTGGATCCCGGTGACCGAGAACCGCTCGGCGAACACCAGCAGGACGAGCGCGACCGCGTACGCGGTCAGCGCGATCGCCGCAATTCCGGTCCGGTCGAGCGCGGACGCGTGCGGCAGGACGAGCGGCGCGGCGGCAAGGCTTGCGCCCGCGGCAAAGAGCGCCGCGCCCACCCTTGCGACGAAGCCGAGATTTCTGGTCTCGAGGCCGAGCCGGTCGCGACCAAGATCCACGGCTGCTTTATCGGCCGCAATCGAAAAAAACGCAACTTTTGCCCCTCCCGACTCGGCGAGCGGCCGAAACGCGCCGGCCCCATTCATGGGCACGAACGAACGTTTCAGGCCTATACTGCTCCGCACCGGGCTCGTGCGGCACAGTCCGGAGGCGGGATGCCAGGCACAACAAGCGCCGCGGAGGTCCTGTGGGGAGGAAGAGGGTGGGAAGCTGGACTCGCTTGCGCGGCCCCGTGACGCTGCTCGTGGCGGCCGCCGGCATGCTTGCGTGCCTTGTCCCGTGCGCTGCCGCCTTGGCACGGCCGACCCGTGCCTCCCACCTTGTGGCAGCCTTCGACGCGCACGGCGGTGCGCCATCGGCAGCCGCGCGGCACGGGCTCGATCGCCTCGGCCTCGAGCTCGGCCGGCCCGTCTTCCGCGATCACGAGGACTGGAACATCTGGGAGATAGAGGGACACGGCGCCGGGCGCGGCGCGGTCGCCCGTCTCGAGCGCACGCCCGGTGTGCGCTGGGCGGAGCGCGACAGCTCGCTCTCCTACGACTCCAGCGATCCAGCCGCCTCCTCGCTCGCCGGCACGCCGTTCGGCCCGCTCGTGGCGCCGGACATGAGCGCGCTTCCGGCGTCGTCGTCCGAGACCACCACGACCTCCGACACGGGCACTGCTTCCGCCGGCCCGGCCGCGGCCACCGCCACGGCGCTCCCGGCCAGTCCGTGCACGACGCCGGGCAGCTCCTGCGCCGCTCCGCCGTCGAGCTGCACGCCCGGCAGCGCCGGCGGCCTCGATACAGGCCAGGCGAATGACCCGCTCTTCTGCAACGAGCCCAGTGGTCCCTACTACGCCGAGGAGTGGAACAACTTCTGCTTCGTGCCGCAGTCCCAGGCCCCGTCCGTGACGGCCGGCGCACCTAAGGCGCCGCGGTCCAGCGGAACCTGCAACACGGGTGCGTGGAATCTGGGCGCGCAGGGCCAGGGCACCGTGATCGCGATCCTCGACTCGGGCGTGAACTATTACCACCAGGACCTGCAGAACCAGATGGTCGACACGACCAATGACCCGCTGCTCGCCGATCCGAGCTTCCCCGGCGCGATCCACGGCTGGAACTTCTACGACGACAACGCCGACCCGATGGACTACTTCGGCCACGGGACCGGCCGCGCGGGACTGGCCGCAGCGGAGGCCAACAACGGCGTCGGGATGGCGGGCGCCTCGCCGCGGTCGCTGCTGATGGCGGTGAAGGTGGGCGACACCTACGTCGTGCACTCGGAGAACCTGGCGCAGGGTGTCGTGTACGCCGCCGACCACGGCGCCGACGTGATCAACACCTCGCTCGGCGCGGTCGGCAACTCGAAGCTGCTGCGCGCGGCCGCCACCTACGCCTCGTCCAAGGGCGTGTTCTGGGCGGCGGCGACCGCCAACGAGTACTCGACGCACCACAACTACCCGACCAACCTCGACACCGTCGCCGGCGCGGGCGGGCTCGGCCCGGAGCTGGCCGACCCGACGATCCAGACCTGCCAGAGCGTCGGCAGCGCGGGCGCCATCAACTGCGCCCCGGCCCAGGCCCAGACCACCTTCCTGCAGAAGGTCAACTACGCCAACTACGGCGGCATCCAGACCTTCGCGACGCCGATCGACACGGTCGGGACGAACCTCGCCGACACCGCCTACGGCCTCCACCAGTCGGGCACTTCGACGGCCACCCCGCATCTGGCGGCCGCGGGTGCGATCGTGCGCAGCGCCGGCTTCCGCGCCGGCCTCTGCGGCGGCCACGCCGACATCTCCGGCGCGCTCAGCGCGATCGGCTGCAACCCGCAGACCGCGCCGGCTGCGCTGAGCTCCAACGAGGTGCGGCAGTTGCTGGCATACACGGCCACGCGGGTGCACAACGACGACGCATCGAGCGCGCAGAACAACTATCCGCCGGATCCGAGCGGCGACCCCACATCGGCGGGCGGCGAGTACTACCCCGAGCAGGGCGGTGGCGCGCACCTGGGCTGGAACATCTGGGCTGGCTTCGGGCGCCCCGACATCTACGCCGCTTCCGCGTACGCCGAGCAGGGGCTGATCCCGCCCGAGGCGCAGCTGTTCGGAGACCAGCCGCCGCCCGCACCGGCGTTCGCCGGGCTGAAGGGCCCGGTGCCGTTCGCGCTATACGACCCGGCCAAGACGCCGACCCTGACGATCGTCGGCCACGTCGCCGCGCCGCGGCTGCAGGCGGGCCAGACGTTCGCATGGAAGGTGCAGGTCGCTCCGTGCCTGGAGCCGGCCGAGGCCGACTTCACCGACGTCCCCGGCGGGGTGGGCACGACCGCACACGATGGCGTGCTCGCGACCTGGACATTGCCGACCGGGACGGGCGCCACCTGCACGCACCAGTCGACCGCCGGTGAGCACCCGTTCTCGTTCCCGGGCACCTATACCGTCCGGGTCCTGAGCACGGTCGACAAGTCGGGCGGCTTCCTCAACCCGACATGGACCGGTGCCAACCCGACCGACACCGATCAGGATCCGAACCAGGCGCTCCCGCAGACGGCGCCGCTCTTCGGCCAGGACCGGCGGGTCGTCTACGTCCGCCCGTCCACGGCGGCCGACCATGCCGGCAGCCCGTACTACCTCGGCGCGTCCGGTGAGGGCTCGCCGACCCTCTATGACCTCGAGGGCCGCGGCGAGCTCGACGCGATCGAGGCCACTTCGGACGGCCAGGTCCTGGCGCTGCGTCCCGACGGCACGCCGGTGCCCGGCTGGCCCGTCAGCACGGACACCCTGTCCGCGCCGCACAACCAGCAGGTGAACGGCACCACGCCGCGCGGCCAGATCGTCGGGTCGGTGGCGGTCGGCGACATCGACGGGGACAAGCAGCCGGACGTGGTGGCGGCAAGCTTCAAGGGCGGCGTGTACGCGTGGCACCGCGACGGGACCCGCGTGGCCGGGTTCCCGGCACAGGTCCCGCCGGTCTCGCAGTACGCCGACCCGCCGCAGCCATCGCATCCCGTCAACCCGAGCCCGCCCTTCGGGGACCAGTGCACCAGCAAGCACCCGGCGACCTCCGACCAGCGCTACAGCGACTACGGATCGATCGCGGCGCCGGTGCTCGCGAACCTCGAGAAGCGCACCGACGGCAAGCTCGACATCGTGCAGGCCGCCGCCAACCAGTGCGTCTACGTGGTCGGGCCGGACGGCAGCGTGCTGGGCGACGTCTATCCGAACGACCCCACCACCAATGCCGACTCCCGGCCCGCCAAGATCGCCGACACGCCGGCCGTGGGTGACATCAACGGGGACGGGAACCTCGACATCGTGATCGGCACCGAAGAGATCCAGGGCAGCACCGGGAACACATCGGGACGGATGTACGCCTTCGACGGATTCACGCTTGCGACCACCCACACCGCCGCGCCGTTGCCCGGCTGGCCAGTGTCGCTGCCCTCGCTCGCCGCGGCCGGCGTGCCCGCGGTGGCGACCGGCGTGATCTCCTCTCCGGCCCTGTTCCCGTCCACCGCCGCGAACGGCACGCTCCAGACGGCGACCGGCGTGTTCCTCGCCGGAAGCGACGCGGCGCATCCCGCGTTCACGATCAACGCCAACGGCAGCCAGGGCACGATCCTGCAGACCAACACCCCCGGGGCCGGTTCCAACTTCACGGACTCGCCATTCCTGTGGGCGGTCGCCCAGACCGCGGTCGGACAGCTCGGCTCGACCTCGAACGCGGTCGTGACGGGCGGGCTCAGCACTCAGCTCGCAACCGACACCGCCGGGCCGCCGGGCAAGAAACCGCGCTTCCAGCACTCGGTGGGGGCGTTCGACCCCTCGACCGGTGCCGCGGTGCCGACTTTTCCGCGCCAGATCGAGGACTGGCAGTTCCTGTCCGGGCCGGTGATCGCCGACGTCAAGGGCGACGGCAACCACCAGGTGATCGAGGGCAGCGGCGGCGGGTTCGTGCACGCGTTCGACCCAGCCTCGCCGCCGGTGGGGCCGCAGAACACCCTGTCGACCTCGCTGAGCCGCTATGCCGACGGAGCCGAGCCGGCTGGTTTCCCGGTCTTCACGGGCGGCTACGTCACGAGCACTCCGACGGTCGGTCAGCTGTCCCGCACGGGTGCGCTGGCGGTCGCCACCGTCACCCGCGACGGCTTCCTGTTCCTGACCGACACGAGCGGCGAGCCGGGGGCAAACGACCAGTGGTGGCATTTCCACCACGACGAGCGGAACACCGGCCTCTACGGGCTCGACTCGCGGCCGCCGGCGACGCTGGACGACCTCTCCGCGCAGGCCGGTGCGGGCCCGGGCAGCGCGACGGTCACCTGGACCGAGGTCGGCGACGACTGGTGGGTCGGGCAGATCCCCAACGGAAAGGTCGACCTGCGCTGGTCCACGACGCCGATCACCGACGCAAACTTCTCCGCCGCCACGCAGGTGGCGGTACCCACGACGACCTCCACGGGGTCGCAGGAGCAGATCACCGTCAACGGCCTGCCGACCACCGGCCAGACGATCTACTTCGCCGAGCGGGCGACCGACGACTCCGGCAACACCGGCCTGATCGCCCGTACCACGCTCACCACGGGGTACCCACGCCCGAAGGGCGCAACGCCGCTGCGCGCCTCGCTGGCGACCGCCTACAAGCCCTGCACCGGGCCAAACCGCACGCATGGCGCGCCGCTTGCCTTCGGCTCGTGCAACCCGCCGCAGCAGGCCTCCGACCAGCTCACGGTCGGCACGTTCGATGCAAACGGCCGCGACGCAAACTCGGTCGGCTCGGTCAGGTACGACGTGCAGCCGGGTGACGTGCAGATTGCCTTCTCGCTGACGGATGTCCGAAAGAAGACCGACCTCTCGGACTACACGGGGCAGCTGCAGGTCGACCAGACGCTGCGGATCACCGATCGCACCAACGGGCCCTCACAGAACGAGCCGGGGACCGTCCAGGACGCCGGCTTCCCCGTCACCGCGCCGTGCAACGCGACCGTCAGCACGACGGTCGGCTCGACCTGCACGATCACCACGACCGCCAACTCCATCACGCCCGGGGCGGTGGTCGCCGGCAACCGGGCGATCTGGGAGCTGGGCCAGGTGAAGGTCTTCGACGGTGGACCCGACTCGCTCGCGAGCACGCAGCCCAACACGTTGTTCGCCGACCAGGGCGTCTTCGTACCATAGGGCGGGGCTGACTCAGCCGCTCTGCGGCTGGAGCAGGACCTTGACCGCACCGTCCTGCTTCTTCTGAAAGATCTCGTAGGCGTGCGGCGCCTGGTCGAGCGGCAGCCGGTGAGTCGCGAAGTCGTCGACTCCGAGGGGATCGCCTTCGCCCGTCAGCAGCGGCAAGATTTCGCCGATCCAGCGCTTGACGTTCGCCTGGCCCATGCGCATGTTGACCTGCTTGTCGAACATCTGGATCAGCGGCATCGGGCTCGCGGCGCCGCCGTAGACGCCGGAGACCGAAATCGTCCCTCCGCGCTGGACCAGCTCGATCGCCATGTGCAGTGCCGCGAGGCGATCGATGCCGACCGTCTCGGTCATCTTTCGCGCCACCGGGTCGGGAAGCATCGCCGCGATCTTGTGCGCAAACCGGCCGACGGGAGAACCGTGCGCCTCCATTCCTACCGCGTCGATCACGGCGATCGGGCCGCGGCCGTCGGTCATCTCGCGAACAGCCTCTGCGAGGTCGTCGTGCTCCTCCAGGTCAAGCGTCTCGACGCCGTGGGACCGGGCGCGATCGAGGCGCTCCGGTACGAGGTCGATGCCGATCACCCGGCCGGCGCCGCGATGTTGGGCGACCCGCGTCGCCATCTCACCGATCGGCCCGAGCCCGAGCACCAAGACGGCTTCGCCGCCGGGAATGTCTGCGTATTCGACCGCCTGCCAGGCCGTCGGCAAGACATCGGAGAGGTAAACAAATCTGTCGTCAGGTGGACTCTCGGGCACCTTGATTGGCCCGTACTGCGCCTGAGGAACCCGCAGGAGCTCGGCTTGACCTCCCGGGACCTTGTCCATAGAGCTTCGTGTAGCCGAGCAACCCGGCGCCGGTGCCCCGCTCCCGCACCTGGGTCGTCTCGCACTGCGACTGGAGTCCTTTGTCGCACATGTAGCAGTAGCCGCAGGAGACGTTGAACGGGACCACCACGCGGTCACCGGGGGCGATCTGCGTCACCTCCGACCCGACCTCCTCGACGACCCCCATCGGCTCGTGCCACAAGATGTCGCCGGCGTCGAGAAAGGGCCCGAGCACCTCGTACAGATGGAGATCCGATCCACAGATCCCGGTCGACGTGACCCGCACGATTGCGTCGGTCGGCTGCTCGATCGTGGGATCCGGGACGGTGTCGACCCGTACGTCGTGAGTGCCGTGCCAGGCAAGTGCCTTCATCGACGGCCTTCTTACCCGGCGGAGCGAAATCGAACCCGGCCCGAACGGGGACTCCGGACGCCTATCCGGCCCGTCCGGCCGCCGCGGGCTCGCGACCCGCCGCGGGCTTGCCCGCGACCGCGGCCAGGATGATGCTGAGCTCGTACAGGACGACGAGCGGCACCATCGAGATCAACATCGTGACGGGATCCGTGCCGGGCAGCAGCATCGCGATCACCGCGATGCCGACCACGGCGTGACGTCGCGAACGCCGCATCTTCTGGGGCGTGGTGAGGCCCAGCTTGGTCGCCGCCAGCACGCCGACCGGTATCTGGAACAAAAGCCCGAGCGCACCCAGCGTCATCGCAACGAACCCGTAGTAGTCCCGCGCGCGTATCTGGATGTTGAACTGGCTGTCGTTGAAGTTCACGAGGAATTTCAGGGCGGACGGCAGCACGACCGTGTAGCTGAAGACGACGCCGGCCACGAACAGCACGGGCACCATCAGCAACAGGGGTAGCGCGACCCGCCGCTGGCCCGGACTGAAGGCCGGCAGCACGAACGCGTAGGCCTCGTAGAGGATCACCGGCAGGGCGAGCAGGATTGCGGCGTACGCGGACACCGTGAGCGTCGTCATGAACGGCTCGGAGACGCCGAACGTGACCGGCTCGCGATTCCCCGGAAGGGGAGCGTTCAGGAGGTCGAGGATCAGATGGTTCTGCCAGAAGCAGAGTCCGAGAGCCACCACGAACGCCGCGACGGAGACGGTCAGGCGACCCCTCAGCTCGTCGAGGTGCTCGACGAGCGTGAGGCGGTCCTCGTGCCCAATTGTGCGTACCTTGGCCATGTCAGCGTCGTCGCGCCGCTTCCCTCAGGAGCGGCTGTCGTGCATCACCTCGACCGGAACCGGAGCCGGCTCGGCCGTGGCGGCGACGACGATCTCCTTGTGCTCGTCGTCGGCCTTCTCGCTCGTCAGCGAGTCCTTGAACTCGCGCAGGCCGTGCCCGACCGAGCGTCCCATCTCCGGCAGCCGCTTCGGCCCGAAGACGAGCAGCGCGATCACGAGCACTACCATGATCTCGAATGGTCCGATGTTTGGCATGTCACACCTTTCGCTTGCTTGATGTTGGTCGTGAATGTCACTTGACTGAGACCTTGCCCTGCATGAACGGGTGGAAGCTGCACACGTAGGTGAAGGTGCCTTTGCGGCTGAACTTCACCTTTCGCGCTCGCCCCTTTCTCAACGTGCCCGTGTCGAACTGGAAGGACGATCCTTCCTCCGCGGTAGCGGTGTGCTGAGCGCGATCGGCGTTCCGCCACTCAACGGTCCCGCCGCGCTTCACCTCGATCGCCGCGGGTGAGAACTTGAAGTCGGCGATGCTCACATCCGCGCTCGCAGGCTTGCCACTGTCACCGCCGCCGCAGCCGGTCAACACCGCCACCACGCCGAGCACGACGATCGTGATCACCCGGGGCACGAAGCCTCAGGCCTTGATCAGCGGCTTGACTGCGGCGAGCACCTTCTGCTTGCTGAGGGTCTTGTCGAACGCGTTCGGCGAGGGCTGCTTGTTCGCCTGGAGCCTGATCGCGGCGGCGTGGCGGGCTTCCACCTGCACGATGCTGCCGGCGGCAGCGAGCACCTTCGCCGACTTGATCGAGGGTCCCGCGCCGTTGTAGGCCGATACGCCTGTGTCCTCGAGCGTCGTCGCAAGCTTCAGAAAGCTTGCGCGGTCGCTGATCGGAAAGCTGAACCTCGGCTTCGTCGCCGGCGTCCCGCCCAGGTCCTTGACCGTGGCGGTGAGCGCGTCGACGTGCTGCTGCTCGGCGTCGCCGAATTGCTGCGCGAGCTTCTTCAACTCGCCGCCCAGCCCGGCCTTCTTCAGCGCCTTGGCGTAGAAGTCGGCCTCGAGATACTCCAGGGTGAGGGCGAAGTTGAGGATGTCGACGTCACTCTGACCCTTGGCGAATGCCTGGCCAACGAATGGGGCGACCGTGCTTGCGCCGTAGACGGAGCCCGCCGCCAGCGCGCTCTTCAAGATGAATGAGCTGCGTGTGAGCCCCTCCACCTCGACAGTCGCCAGCACGGGATCCGCGAGTTGCGAATTGGAAGTCATCTCAGGATTCATGTTGTCCTTTCTCTGCATCGGGCTCAAGAGACGATGAAGGGCTTGACCTGCTTCAGCACCTCATCCGCAGACGCCGGCTCCGCGAAGGCGCCGTCGGGCGTCACGTTCTTGCCGATCACGGTGTTGAGGGCCGCCGCATGGCGGCCTTCGACCGTATGGATCGACAGCGCCGCGGCGAGGACCTGCTTGTTCTTGATGTTCGCCGCCTGTCCGAGGTAGGCAGCCGCGCCCAGGTTCTCGACCGTCGCCGCGAGGGTGAGGATCGAGCTCTGGTCGGTGAGCGGGAATTTCGACTTGGGCTTGCTCGCGGGCGTGCCGCCGAGCTGCTTGACCGTCGCCCTGAGTGCGTCGACGTGCTGTTGTTCCTCCTCGCCGAATCGCTTCGCGACGTCGAGGGCCTTGCCTTTGAGCATCCCGCTCGCGGCGGCCTTGCGGTAGAAGTCGGCCTCCAGGTACTCGAGCGTCAGGGCGTAGTTCAGGATGCCCAGGTCGCCCTGCCCGAACTGGCTGGTGCCCGAGCTGGTGGGCTGGGTCCGGGTCTGGGTCTGAGACTGGGTCGCTGTCTTGTCCTTGTTGTCGTTGCCACCACAGGCGGCCAGGAAGATCCCGAATGCGCCGGCGGCACCGGCGCCGCCCACCATCGCGAAGAAGCGCTTGCGCGAGGACTCGTCACGCACCAGCGCTTCCACGGCGGGGGTCTCCTTGTGAACCATGTCTGCTTCGTCGCTGTTGCTCATGTGTTCTCCTTCCGGCGCGTTCACCTGTGCGCTCGTGGATGAAAGCTACGGTGGCAACTACGCGCAGACACACCGTGGTGGATCACCTGTCGCCGTTCACCGGACCAAAGTTTTCAAGTTTGAAAACCGGCCAAGCGAATCTCGCCGGGCGCTTTCCGCGCGTGGTGATCCAGTCGGAGCGAGCGGGCGTATACCGGCTCATGGTCAACCGACGAAAGGACCCATCGCAATGTCTGATCTGATCACCGTCGAGATGCTCGACGCCGACGGCGCCGTGCGCGACGCCGAGCAGTCGGTTGCGGGCGACACCCGCGCCGACCTGTTTCGCAAGGCGGCCATCGGAGGCGGCTCGCTGCTTGCCGGGAGCGTGCTCCTGGGCGGCCTGCCTGCACTCGCAGAGGCGCGGCCCTCGAAGAAGCAGGACGTCAAGATCCTGAACTACGCCCTGACGCTCGAGTACCTCGAGTCCGAGTTCTACAAGGAGGCCGTGGCCAAGGGCGCGCTCACTGGCGCCACCCTCCAGTTCGCCACGACCGTGCGCGACCACGAGGTCGCGCATGTGAAGTTCCTCCAGAAGGTGCTGGGCAAGAAGGCGGTCAAGAAGCCGAAGTTCGAATTCAAGGACACGACCAGCGATCTGGCCAAGTTCCAGCAGACCGCGATCGTGCTCGAGGACACGGGCGTCTCCGCATACGAGGGTCAGGCGCACCGGATCAAGCAGACTGCGGTGCTCAAGGCCGCTGCTTCGGTGCTGCCGGTCGAGGCGCGTCACGCTGCCTGGATCCGCAACATCGTCGGCCAGCCTCCGGCGCCGGTCGCGTTCGACAAGGCCGCGTCGATGGCGAAGGTGCTGAAGGCTGTCAAGGGCACCGGCTTCATCGTCGGCTAGCGATGCCAATCCGGAGTGGGGGCCGGCACCGCCGGCTCCCGCGCCGGAACCCCGGCGAGCAGATCCGTCTAGGTTTCCTTCCGCAGCACGATGATCCGAAGCTCGACCCGAATCCCCACCCGATGACCTCGACTCGCCGTTTCGACGCGGTCGTGATCGGCGCCGGCTCGGCTGGTGAGACCTGTGCGACGGAGCTCGCCACGGGCGGCCTGAACGTCGCGATCGTCGAGCGCGAGCTCGTCGCCGGCGAGTGCAAGTACTGGGCCTGCATGCCGTCCAAGACGCTGCTGCGCCCTGGCGAGGCGCTCGCCGCGGCACTCGACACTCCCGGCGTCGAGCCGGCCGTCGGCGGCGAGCTCGATGTCGAGCGGATCCTCGCTTGGCGCGACTACATGGTGTCCGACTTCGACGACGCCGCGAAGGCGCAGGCGCTCGCCGTCGACGGCGTGACGCTGATCAGAGGGAGCGCGCGGATCGCAGGCGCCGGCAGCATCGAAATCGATGGCGCCGCCTACGAGGCCGACCGAATCGTGATCGCTACCGGCTCCGAGCCGATGGTCCCGCCGATCGACGGGCTCGACCGGCTCGAGGGCGTGTGGACCAACCGCGAAGCGACGGCCGCCCGCCGGCTTCCCCGGCGCCTGCTCGTGCTCGGCGGCGGACCCGTCGGTGTCGAGCTCGGCCAGGCCTTCGCGCGCATGGGCGTCTCGGTTGCGATCATCGAGCACGCCGAGCACCTGCTCCCGAACGAGCACGAAGCGGCCGGAAAGGCGCTCGCGAAAGCGCTCGGCGACGAGGGCATCGAGCTCCACCTGGGCAACGCCGCCGAGGCGGTTGCGAAGCATGGAGACGGCTTTGCGGTGACGCTCGGCGGAGGCGAGCAGCTGATCGGCGAGAAACTCCTGGTCGCGACCGGCCGCAAGCCGCGGCTGGAGGGCCTCGGCCTCGAGGCGGTCGGGATCTCACCGTCGGAGAAGGGCATCGAGGTCGACGAGCGCCTCCGCGCAGGCGATCGGATCTGGGCAATCGGCGACGTCACCGGCGTCATGCTGTTCACCCATGTGGGCGCCTACCAGGCACGGATCGCCGCCGCCGACATGCTCGGGCGAAAAGCGGCTGCCGACTACCGCGCGGTCCCGCGGGTGGTCTTCACGGACCCCCAGGTTGCAGCGGTCGGTGAGACGGAGGGACGCACAATCGGTACCGCCGAGCTGGCCGGCCTCGCCCGCAGCGCCACTTACATGGAGGATCCCTCGAAGCGACCCGGCTTCCTGAAGCTGATCACCGACGGCAACGTCCTGACCGGCGCCTGTGCGGTCGGACCGGAGGCGGGCGACTGGCTCCAGCAGGCGACCCTCGCGATCAGGGCGCAGCTGCCGCTCGACGTGCTGCGCGACACGATCCAGCCGTTTCCCACGTTCTCGGAGGCGTACCGGAAGGCGCTTTCGAACATCCCGTAGCGTTCAGGCCTCGCTCGAAAGTTGGTGCCGGAGCCTGTCGCGCAGCTCCGCGAAGTGCACTCGCTCGTATGCGATCAGCGCCGTCAGCGCGGCGGCCAGCAGTCCCAGCGTGGCGAGCGACGGCAGATCCACCGCTGCCGGTATCAGCGCCAGCAGCAGCACCGCGCACAGGAGGCGCTGAGTGCTGAGCCGGTTCACGTTGCGCAGGCGAAACGCGACGTGCGCGAGCAGGTACATCGCGGTGCCCCGAGCAGCGCGGCCGCCGGCACCAGCTTCAGCGGATTTTCCACGTGAGCGAGCGTCTGCTTGAGCCCCAGGGCCAGGAGCACGATGCCGGCCACCATCGGGAGGTGCAGGTAGGAGTAGGAGTCGCGGGCGATCTCGTTGCGCTCTGACCCTCCGTCGCGTTGGCCAGACGCCGCGCCGCGACGAGCGCCACGACGTCGAAGTAGAGCCACCACAGCGCCCCCGCGACCGCCATGCCCAGGACCGCCGCGACCACGACACCCGTGTCGACGCCGGTCTTGGACCCCACGCCGATCGCGACGATCGACTCGCCGAGCGCGATTATCACGATCAGCCCGTGGCGTTCGGCGAAGTGCCCGGGGACGAGCTTCCAGCCCTCCGCGCCGAACAGGTACGGGCCGCCCATGTCGAGCAGCAGCGCGAGCGCCCACAGCGCTCCCTGAAGGATGCCGTCGGTGGCGGAGGCGGCGAGCAGCAGCGCAATTCCGATCGCCGTGCTGCCGGCAAGGCCAACGACCGAGTGGCGAAGCGACGGATCGGCGCGGCTGGCGATCGTGAACAGCGCGATCTGGCCGGCGCGCACGATCCCGTATGCGCACGCGAACAGCAGCGCGAGGTTGTCGAAGGCGTGGGGCACGCTCAAGGCCGCGACGAGCAGCGCTGCCATTGCGGCGAACATCGCCAGCTGCACGCCGCCCTCCTCGGGGTCCACCACGCTGGTCAGCCACGCGTAGCCCACCCACGCCCACCAGAGCACGCCGAGCACCAGCAATCCCTTGGCGAGTCCTTCCCACGTCGGCTGTGAGGCCATCAGCGCCGTGCACTGGGTGATCGCGAGCACGAACACCAGGTCGAAGAAAAGCTCCAGCGGCGTCACGCGATCGCCTTCGCGCAGGACCGCGGTCAGGCGCGGAAGGTGCCGGGGCGCGGCAGTGCTCACCGCGTCATCTTGCCAAGTCGGCGGCGGCGGCCGGCGCTATGCGGCCGGCTTCGGCCGCAACGCGATCACCGGGATCGTGCGGCTGGTCTGCTCCTGGTAGGAGGCATAGTCGGGATTTGCCTCGACGATCCGCGGCCACAGCCGGTCGCGCTCGAGCGTGTCCGCCTCGTGGGCCACGACCGCGCGGCGTTCCACGCCGATCTGGATCCAGGTCTCGGGATCGGCAAGCACGTTGTAGTACCAGCCCGGGTTGCTGTCGGAGCCCCCTCGCGAGGCGACCACGATCAGATCGTCCCCGTCGGGCGTGTAGACGAGCGGCGCGACCCGGCGCTGTCCCGAGTGCCGCCCGACGTGCTCGAGCAGCAGGATCGGGTTTCGCCGTTTCCAGCGCCCGCCGACCCGCCCGTTGGTCTTTCGGTAAAGCGCGACGTTGAGGCGCGTGATCGCGTTCCAGAGCTTCAACCGCCGCGAGCCGGGTGGGGGAAGCGTCGTGGCCACCTCAGGAAGCTATCCGATCGGGTGCACCGGGGCGGGCGTCGGCAAGCACGTCAGCGGCGAATGTCCGCCAGGGCACGCAGCTCGTCCGGAGTGGCGCTGGTCCGTGCACGCAGGGGCGAGCGCCGTGAGACCAGGCCACCCCAGTCGGCGTCGGCGATCGTCGCCGGCTCGGTGGTGTCGAGAAAGTCGCGCAGGACTGCCGCGAGTCCCTCCGGGTCCTCGAGGTTGGGGAAGTGGGCGGCGCGGGGGAGCGTCTCGAAGCGGCTGCCCGGAGCCGCTTCGTGCGCCGCGCGTCCGTGCGACAGCGGGATCGTGTTGTCGCGCTCTCCCCAGACGATCAGCGTGGGCATCGAGCTCAGCAGATAGAGGCGATCGCGGGCGCTGACCCGCTGTCCCCTGGCGTCGATCACGGACCGGAGCGTCTGGAGAAAGGCCTCCCGGGCGCCCGGCCGCTCGAGCGGCTGCAGGGCGCGCGCGATCGCGCGCAGGTACACGCCCTTTCCCGAGCCGCGCCGCTGGAGGCGCTCGCCCGCGCGTCGCAGCGTCCCCAGCAGAAACGGGTGCGCGGCGAGCGACAGCAGCGTGGACGCCCCGGGCAAGGCTGCGCTCCGCAGCAGCGGGCTCACCTCGCGGCCAAGGCCGCCGCTCGACACGAGCACGAGGCGCTCGGTGCGCTGGGGGAACTGGTAGAAGAACTGCATCGCCACGCCGCCACCGAGCGAGTGGCCCACGATCGTCGCCCTGTCGATGCCGATCGCGGCGAGCACGTCGCGGATGCTCGCCGCATGGGCCCCAAGCGAGTAGTCGCCACGGGGGGTGGCGGAGTCGCCGTGGCCAATCAGGTCCGGTGCGATCACCGTGTAGCTGTCCGCGAGGCGGAGCGCCACCGCCTCCCAGTGGCGTGAGGAGTTCACCATCCCGTGGATCAGGACCACGGGCGGGCCGGTGCCGGCGATCCGGTAGATCACGCGGTGGCCGTGCAACTCGATCTGCCAGGCGTCGAACTCCGACGCGAGCGAGGGCGCGGCTGCGAGCCGGCCGCCGTGCCCGGGCCGGGAGCGCTCGTCGCTCGAGTCGATCTCGCTCAACTGATCACCGCGGCGCACCCTACCGAGTGCCCGCGTTCGGCCGACTCCTGATCAACTGGTGCTGCCCGCGATCCGACTGGGAGGTACTGCCGACATGAGCTTTCAAGAGATCCGCTACGAGGTCGCCGACCACGTGCTGACCGTCACGCTCGACCGGCCCGAGCGGCTGAACGCGTTCACGACCACGATGGGACACGAGCTGATCGAGGCATTCGATCGCGCCGACGCCGATGACGACGTGCGGGTGATCATCGTGACCGGCGAGGGAAGAGGGTTCTGCGCAGGGGCCGATCTCGGAGCCGGCGGGAGCACGTTCGACTGGCGCGACCGGCAGAACATGGACGAGGTCCCGCGCGACGGCGGCGGCCAGGTGGCGCTGCGCATCTTCGAGCTGACCAAGCCCGTGATCGCGGCGATCAACGGCCCGGCGGTGGGCGTCGGCATCACGATGACGCTGCCCATGGACATCCGGCTGGTCGCCGAGGGGGCGCGCATCGGGTTCGTCTTCACGCGTCGGGGGATCGTGCCGGAGGCGTGCTCGAGCTGGTTTCTGCCACGCATTGTCGGGATCAGCCAGGCAATGGAGTGGGTCTCCACCGGTCGGGTGTTCTCGGCCGAGGAGGCGCTCGCCGGGGGCCTCGTCCGCAGCGTGCACGCTCCCGTGGACCTGCTGGCCGCGGCGCATACCCTGGCCGCCGAGATCACCGAGCACGCGGCGCCGGTCTCGGTGGCGCTCGCGCGCCGGCTGCTGTGGACGATGCTCGGTGCCGAGCACCCGATGGTCGCGCACCGGGCCGACTCGCGCGCGATGTTCGCGCGCGGGCAGTCGGCCGACGCGCGTGAGGGTGTCACCTCGTTTCTCGAGAAGCGCGACCCCGAGTTTCCCGACCTGGTCAGCGACGGTCTGCCGGAGATCGAGCCCGGGCGCGATCAGCCGATGTTCTCTTGAGACGCTAGGGGCCGATCCGCTCGCGCAGCGCGGCGACGTCACTGCGGAGCTCGCCCAGCTCCTCCCGCAGACGCGCCACCTCGCCCGCGAGATCCTCTGGCTCGGGTCGTCGCACGGGCCGTTCTTCGGCCGGCGGTGCGGCGGTCTCGGGCGGGTCGGCTTCGAGCAGATGTACATACCGCGCCTCCTTCTGCCCGGGCCTTCGCTCGAGCCACCCGCCGAGCTCCCTCGAGGTGAGCCGATCGAGCGCCGCCTCGACCGAGCTCAGGTCCGAGAACGTGTGGAGCTTGTCGCTGCGCTGCTTGAGCTCGCCCAGCGTCTGCGGCCCGCGCAGCATCAGCACGCACAGCAACGCGCGTTCGTCGGGGGCCAGGCCGAGCGCTTCGTCGAGCAGATGCCGGTACTTCGCCGAGCGGCTGCCGTGATAGCTCGCCATGCGTGCCCAGCCGCGCCGGCCGAGCCGCTGCGCGGCCTCCCGCACGGTCGCCTCGTCGTAGTCGACGACGGGGTCGCGGCTGGTGGTCTGGTTGCACGCGAGGCGCAGCGCATTGAGCGTCAGCGGGTATGCGTCCGGCGTCGTCTGTTGCTTTTCCAGCAGGCAGCCGAGCACCCTGATCTGCGCCGAGTCGAGGCCCTCCACGGGCCAGGCAGCCTAGCGAGCCGGGCGCATCTCACATCGGGACGGGGCTCGGCGTTTTCCCTGTGACGCAACCAAAGCGGAGGGACGATGCTCTACACGACTCTCGACAGCCCGATCGGCCCGCTGATGGCGGTCGGCGACGGCCAGGCGCTGCACGGCCTGTACATGCAGGAAGGGCGGACCGCGATCGCCGTGGGTGCCGGCTGGCAGGCGGCGGACGAGCCATTCGGCGAGGTGCGCTCCCAGCTGGTCGAGTATTTCGGCGGCCGCCGCCGGGCCTTCGACCTGCCGCTGGCGATGACGGGCAGCCCGTTCCAGCGACACGTGTGGAGCGCGCTCCGGGAGATCCCCTACGGCGAGACGATCAGCTACGGCGAGCTCGCCTGCCGGATCGACGTGCCCTCGGCCCCGCGCGCGGTGGGCGTGGCGAATGGCCACAACCCGATCTCGGTGATCGTGCCGTGCCACCGCGTGATCGGGGCCGATGGCAGCCTCACGGGATACGGTGGCGGCCTGGAGCGCAAGCGGCTGCTGCTCGAGCTCGAGGCGGGCATCCTCGGGCTCGGCACTCTTTAGCGCCGCACACGTCCGGTCCCACCCTCAAGCGGGCGGCGCGGACAGCACCTCGGCGAGCTTCTCGAGCATCCGTTGCTCCCCCTCACTCACGCGTTCGGCCTTGAAGCCCAGGAAGCCGCCCTCCTTTGCCGCCTCGGCTGACCGCTTGGCCGCCGTCAGGAGCCACCCGCGAAAGGCGGCTGCTTCCTCCGGCGTCGCCTTCTGTGTGAGCAGTTCGTTCACGCTCCGTAACTCCTCGACGATCTGCTCGCCCGCCATTGCGCCTCTGGGCTTGAAGTCGCCGAGCGGGCTCTTGCGCTGGCGGGACTTCTCGGCGACGCTCTTCGCAACAGCATCGACGAGCTCACCCTGGCCGCCGGATTGCGCCTCGGTCACGGTCTTGATCGCCGCCAGCGACTCCTTGACGGCCTCGATCGGCCCGCCCGGATCGGCCAGCGAGATTGCCATGCCCGCGACGATCGGCGACCGCTCGAGCCGGACCCATTCCTCGTCGGTGAAGTCGGCTTTCGTCGTCATCAGTGCTCCCCGCTCAGCGGCCCGCCGATCGGGCCGTTCGGGCCAACGCTATCGCGTGCGAGGCGCTCGGCAGCCCACCGGGAAGGGGTTGAACCGGTTGCCGGCCGACGGATCGACCGAGATCTGTCTACATCACCGGGTTTTCAGGCCCTCGCGGGGCCCGGGGGGCCATGAGCGGGGCCAGCACCGGCAGGACGAGCCTTCGGTAGACGAATCTGATCGACCAGGCAGGCAAGTGTCCATGACGCTCTTCCAGATCCACCCGCGCGCGGGGATGCGGGGCAACGAGCGACAACCCGAACGCCCGTACCCCTGACGGGTGCCACGCGCCGGCCGGCGCTCGCGTGTGCAGCTCGATCCGGGAGAGGTGCTTGGTGTTCATGTAGCCGTACTGCTTGGGGCTGACGAGCCGTGCCGGCGCGCCGTGGTCGCCGGTGAGTGGTGCACCGTCGAGGCGATCGGCGATGAGCGCGTCGTCCGCAAGCGCGTCCTCGATGGTCAGCGCCGATTTGTAGCCATCGAGGCCGACGAAAACCAGGTGGGTGATCTCGGTCTGCGGTTTGGCCTTCGGCAGGATCGAGTCTTCCCAGATGGTCCGGAAGGGGACGCCGTCCCACCTCAGGTCCCGGAAGCTCCACCCGGCTACGCAGTGGAAATCGGCTACGAGAGTTCGCCGCGGCATTTCCTGCAGGGCCGCGACCGGGAGGTCGAACGGGGTCGCGACGGCACCGCGTACCGCGATGCTTGGCTGCGGCGGTACTACGGGTATCGGGTCCGAGAAGTGGACGCCGAAACGAGGGAATGTGCGGGCCAGGCCCTGCCCCGGCGGCAATCCCCGAGCATGCGCCCCGCCGTGCGGCCAGACATTGCGGACGGCCGCGACAGCCTCGACGACCCGTCCGGCACCGATCATGCCTTCCGCCCGATCACGAGGCACACAGTAACATACATGCATGTATGTAGGAGCAGCCCAGCGCACGGGCCGACACGCGGCCGGGCCGGTTTCGGCGAGCGGTCGCCGTTCAACCCAGGCCGACCGAAGTGCGCGCACGCGAAGCGCCTTGCTCGAGTCGGCCGCGCGGGGCCTCTCCCGCTACGGCTACGGGAACCTGGTGCTGGAGCAGGTGGCAAGCGATGCCGGATACACACGCGGCGCGCTGTATCACCAGTTCAAGGACAAGCAGGACCTGGCCCTGGCCGTGATCGAGTGGGCCGACGAGACCTGGAGAAAGGAGGTGGGCCGGCCCGCCGCACAGGAGACAGATCCAGTCGCAGCACTGATCGCAATGGCGCGCGGCCACGCCGTTCTCTGCCGGCGGGATGTGGCCCGCGTGGCGGTCGCGCTGAGGCTCGAGTTCAGCGGACAAGACCATCCGGTCGGGCGGGAGCTCGAGCGAGTCTCCGAAACGCTCGTCAAGCGCTGCACCCGCCTCGTCAACGCGGGGCGCAGAACGGGGTCGATCCCGCCCGGTCCGCCGGCCAGGGCCGTCGCGCTCGCGCTCGTCGGCGCGCTCGAGGGAGCCGTGATCGCACTCGCCGGACAGGCTCCGCACGATGAGCTGCTCGCTGCCCGCGCAGCCGCCGGCGTGCTCGGGCTGGACCCGATGAAGATCTCCGAATGAGGCTCCCGAACACCGCGCACACCTCCCGGCCCTGGCGGATCCACGAGCTCACCCGCGACTTCCGGCTCGAGGACGTGTGGGCGCTGCCGACGCCAGGCGG
The DNA here is from genome assembly GCA_038326655.1 of Solirubrobacterales bacterium. Taxonomy (GTDB): domain Bacteria; phylum Actinomycetota; class Thermoleophilia; order Solirubrobacterales; family JBBDJG01; genus JBBQKG01. Next base: position 6,865 of record JBBQKG010000002.1, on the reverse strand, counting down.
CCAGCACGACTTCCCTCGGTTGGTGCAGCTGATGACCTCGTTCGACCCGTCGCGAAGTTCCTCCGGCGCCGTCCGCACGCTCTTTGCGATCCGGTGGAAGGTCGGAGAGCTGCTCGGTTGGGACGGCCCGGACGTCGGCCATGGCTCGGAGCGGCCGATGCTCCGCGACCGGTTGCCCGCGGATCTGCGCGACGCCGCATCCGGCCCGGAATTCGACGCGCTCCCCTTTACTTCGCTGTACCTGATCGACGACGAGTGGGCGGCGGAGATCGCCAACCGGACCGTTCATGGGGTCGTGCACATTGGCTGGGTCCCGGACCAGACGGGCGGCTACCGCGGGCAGATGGCTGTTTACGTGAAGCGAAACGGACTGCTCGGGACCGGTTACATGGCCGCGATCGCGCCGTTCCGGCACCTGATCGTGTACCCGCCGGCGATGCGAGAGATAGGGCGCAGTTGGCGGGCGCGGATGCCGGGGAACCTCCCGGCCGCGACTTCATGAACAGAGATCGAGCGACCGCGCTGCTCGACGCCCTCCATGCGGCGCAGAACGACTTCTACGCCGGCGGTTCAGACGTCCAGCTGAGGCGTCTGCTCACATCCGACATCGTCTGGACGGTCCCCGGCGCCAGCCCTATTGCGGGGACCTATCGCGGGATCGACGAGGTCTGCGCGTACTTCGCGCGCCGTCGGGACCTCGCCTCCGGCACATTCCGCATGCGCCGTCGAGACATCTTGGTCGGCGAGACCCGGCGGGTGTGCGCACTCACGGACGGCACCGCAACACTCGGCGGCCGCGAGCAACAATGGTCGACCGTCGGGCTTTACGACGTCACGGAGGACAACCAGATCTGCGCGTGCTGGCTATTGGCGCTTGACCAACGGGCCTTCGACGCCGTCTGGTCGAGCTGAACGACTGCCAGCCCGGGGAATTCCCGTGCGCGGCTCACCGGCCTCTGGCGCCGTTGGCGGAGCTGCGCCCCTCCGGACCAGGCGCTGGTTCTAGGAGCGGACATGCTTGGGGCTCATGCCTGACAGTCATATCCATGTCACTGCGCAGGACGGTTCGCCAGACGCCGAGGCGGCGATCGCGATCGCCGAGACGATGCAGGCACTTGCGACGCCCTCGAGGGTACGGCTGCTCTACGCGCTGCGCGACGGTGAACTGAACGTCGGCGAGCTCGCCGAGGTCGCTGGGGTGGCGCCGGCGGCGGCCTCCCAGCAGCTTCGCATCCTGCGTCACCTGCGCCTCGTCGTGTCCACTCGCGAAGGCCACTCGATCCGCTACCGGCTTTACGACGAGCACCGTCGGCACCCTGCTCGACGAGGTTCGGAATCACGTCGAACACTCGACGAGGGGGTGGGAGGCGCTGGAGCCACGTCGGCGCTCATCGCCGGTTCGCCGCTGACCGGGGTCGCGATGTGCCAAGAACAACGGCTGGCGCGCTACGTGAGGAGTACAGGCGAGCCTCGAGCACAAACCATGCTCGGTGCACCCAGACGCATACAGCCGCCGTGCCTGGCGCCGAGCCAGACGGTCAGCGGGATCCATGCCGAGGGAGGGACTCAGATCTCGCCACGCGCATTATGTTTCCGCTCCTTCTTGGCTTTGTAGAGCCAAACTTGGGCGAAATGGCGCACGGATGGCGCACAAACCTTGGCTGACGTTGGCAGCTCCGCCGTAGTGGGTGGCAATTGTCTTAGCGGCGGGCGCCGGAACGGGATTGGCGCTAAGCGGCTCGCACCGTGTGCCAGCTCTCCCACGTTATGTGAAGGATGAGCACGGTGATGCCCAAGGCGATGATCGGATCAGCGATTGGAGCGCCGAGAGCGACGAAGACTGCACTCGCAACAACGCCGAAGCTGACGATCGCATCGCTGCGGGCGTGGGCGCCGTCAGCTATCAGTGCCGGGCTATTGAGCCGCTTGCCCGCGCTCGTGCGTACCTGCGCAGCTATCGCGTTGCCGACGACACCAACCGCTCCCGCGATGCCGAGCGCGAGCAGGTGTTCAGGGGCCAGCGGGCTGATCAGCTTTTCCACGGCGAAGATCGCGGCAACGCATGCGCTCGCGAAGATCGTAAGCACGACCGCAAGCCCGGAGTACCGCTCGGCTCGTGCCGACCGGAGCAAGAAGGCCGCGCCGAGCGGCAGGGCCGTGAGAGCGTCGCCCGCGTTGTGGATCAGGTCCGCGAGCAACGCGATGCTGCCCGTCGCGACGTAGACCGCGCCCTGGATGATTGCGGTGACGGCAAGGATCGCGAGTGAAACAGACACTGTTCGTACTCCGTCGCGTGAACGCGTAACGGACGGGTCAACGAGGCCGTGTGTGTGTTCGTGCGCATGGGCATGGGCCGGATCGAGTTGGCAAGTTGCGGTGTGAGACATCGCGCGAGCGATGCTACCCACTGACTGCCTCTACCACGCCGCCCCTTGAATTGTTCACTGTGCGGCGGCCTGGCGATTGGGGACGACGATGTTCATCGTGGGATCGTGCCACGATCGGAGCTTGCTGCCACCAGAACGGGCTCCGGCTCCGCTTGCGCGGAATCGCGCACTTCCTGGGGGGAGGCGCGGGGCATGTCGACCAGCACCCAGATTCCCGAGGCCGCCGTGAGAGCGGCGACGAAAGCGATGGCGCCGCCGTAGCCGAAGGCGTCGGCCGTGGCGCCGGCGATCAGGGCGCCGAGCGCGTAGCCCAGATCGCGCCAGAAGCGATAGACGCCCACCACTGGAGCGCGGGCGACCGGTGTGACGGCGTCTGAGATCGCGGCGATCAGCGTCGGGTAGACGAGGGCTGTGCCGAGGCCGAGCAGGACGGCCGTGACCGTGGCGAGCGCGACCGATCCGCCACTGGCCGCGAGGATGCCCAGGGCGCCGGCTTGGACCAGCATGCCCGCCACGATGAGTGGCTTGCGCCCAGCACTGTCCGACCAGTGGCCGGTCACGATCTGGGCGAGGCTCCAGACGCCCGGATAGACCGCGGCGACGAGGGCGATCGACGCCACGCCGGCGCCGTGGGCGGCGAGGTAGAGGGGAACAAGCCCCCAGGCGAGTCCGTCGTTGAGATTGTTGACGAGGCCGGCCTGAGAGCAGGAGCGCAACGCGGGCACGCGGTAGGTGGCCTGCGCAAACGCTTCGCGTAGTCGTGGTGGCGCCGCGTTTGGGTGATGCGCTGCCTGTTCGAGTGCGACGTGGACTGCCGTGTCGCGGACGAACAGCGCGGATAGCAGGAAGCCAGCCACAGCCACTGCCGCAGCGGCGACGACCAGAACGTCTCTGGCGGCAAAGTCTGTGGCGAGCCAGCCGCTCAGTCCTGCGGTGAGTGCGACGCCGCCGTACCCCGCTGCTTCGTTCAGTCCGAGGGCTAGGCCGCGCCGCCTGGGTCCGACGAGGTCGATCTTCATCACCACGGTCATGGACCAGGCGAGGCCTTGGTTTATCCCGAGCAGGACGTTGGCGGCGACGATCCAGGTCCAGCTCGGCGCGGTGGCGATCAGTACGGGCACCGGCAACGCCGCCGCCCAGCCGGCGACGAGCAGACGGCGGCGTCCGGCCCGCTGGGCGAGCGCGCCGGCGCAGAGGTTGGTGAGCGCCTTGGCCAGCCCGAAGGCCACGATGAACGACAACACCGCGGCGCTCGAGGCGAGGTGGAAGTTCTCGCGACCGATCAGGGGCAGCGTGGAGCGCTCCAGCCCGACCATGGCGCCGACGAAAGCAGTGACGGCGACAAGTAGCGAGAACTGCACTCCGTTCTCGCGCAGCCCGAGCCGGACTGTGCGCGAGTTCGTCATCAGCCCCCTAGCGCTTGTATCGCTTCTCGACGTAGATGTAGAGGGACGCCCAGATGATGTCGGTGGCGATCCACGAGAACACGATGCGCTTGGAGATCGGGTGCAGTCAGCGCGCCTCAGCGATCGCGTGGCCGGCGCGGTTGGCGGCCACGATCTCCCACTGGTCCGTGGGAGTGGGCGGGATGTCTTGGAGCAGGGCGGCCACGAACGCGTCCTCGGAGTCGAACTGCAATGCAGTGTTGTGGCGGCGTTCGAAACCGATCGTGGAGGCGGGGTTGGCCGATAACCCCCGTCCGCAGACCGACCCGGCGTAGTGGGAGGGATATAGAACGAGGTGGTCGGGCAGCGTCAGGAGCCGCTCGGTCAGAGACCGGTACAAAGTGCGGGCCAGCTCCTCGGGCGTGTGGTCGCCATGGGCGTGGAGATCGGGACGGCCGGCATCGCCGACGAGCAGCGCGTCGCCGGTCAGAACTAACCACGGTTCGTCACCGCGGACGTGATCGGTGACGAGGTAGGCGTGGTGGGCCAGAGCGTGGCCCGGTGTGGCGATCGCCCGGATCTCGGTGTTGCCTAACCTGATCGCATCGCCGTCCGCCAGGGAGTGGTACTCGAACTCCACGCCCGCTCCCTCCGGCAGATAGGCGATGGCACCTGTGCGCGCCACCACCTCGGTCAGGCCGGAGACGTGGTCGGCCTGCACATGCGTGTCGAAAGCCGCAACGATCTTCGCTCCCTGCGCCTCGGCGAGGGCGATGTAGTCGTCGACGAGATCGATATGCGGCTCCACCACCGCGAGCGCGCCGTGGGTCTTGCATCCGAACAGATACGACGCGCAGGCCGTTTCGTCGTTCAGCAGCTGGCGAAAGAACATGGCGTGCCTCCGGCGGTCGCATTGATCACACTTGACAAGTTACCAAGTGATCGCTTGAATATCAAAGAATGAGCTCCGAGGCGAGCAAGACCGCGCTGTTCGAGGCGATCGCCCTGATGGGCAAGGCGTTCGCGAGCCCGCGTCGGCTCGAGCTGCTCGACCTGCTCGCCCAGGCGCCGAGAACAGTCGACGAGCTCGCGCGCGTTAGCGGACAGTCGACCGCGAACACGTCCCAGCACCTCCAGGCCCTCCACGCGGCCGGTCTCGTGGTGCGCACGCGCGAGGGCACGAGCGTTCGTTACGCGCTGGGCGGCGAGGAGACGCTCTCGCTGTGGCTGGCGCTCCGCGACGTCTCGGTGCGCCAGCTGGCGGAGGTGGAGCGGGCCGCTCGGGACTACCTCGGAGAAGAGGTGGACGCGATCGGCCGCGAGGAGCTGACCTCCAGGATGCGCAAAGGCGACGTGGTCCTGGTGGACGTCCGGCCCAGCGAGGAATTCGATGCCGGGCACATCAAGGGTGCGAAGTCGATTCCGCTCGGGGAGCTCGAGGATCGGCTGGCCGAGCTGCCGGCGGATCGGGAGATCGTGGCGTACTGCCGTGGTCCGTTCTGTGCCTATGCGCACGAGGCCGTTCGCCGCCTGGAGGCGACGGGGCGCAAGGCTCGGCGTCTGGAGGACGGTTGGCCCGAGTGGCAGCTCGCGAGCCGAAGCAGGGCACGTTCCCGAGCTGCATGACCATGAGGAGGAAAGGATGAACGCTGGGCGCTGGATGCATGAGAACCTGGGCACGCAGGGTTACCGCCTGACCGGCGACGAGGCACGGCGGCTGCGCGCGGGCCTACGCTTTCCGACGGCGCTTTGCCTGGCGCTCGTCATCACGGCCCTGGCGCTCCAGTCGGCCCTGATGGTGGCGCTGCTCGTGCCGGTCGGTGTGCTCGCCGGCTGGACCGGTCGTCACCCGTTCGACTACCTTTGGAATCGAGGGCTTCGCCACCTGACCGGGGCGCCCGAGCTTCCTCCCAACCCCGTACGCCGCCGGCACGCGTTCAAGCTCGCCACCGTCTGGCTCGCGGGCGTGGTGATCCTCTTCGTGGCCGGCCTCGACACCGCCGCCCTCGTGGTGGGCGGGGTCCTTGTGGCGGTCTGCGCATTGGTGACGGTAACGAACTTCTGTGTCCCATCGACGATGCTGGCGTGGCTCGCTGCTCGGCGGCGGAAGGAGGTCGCGGCATGACGAGAAAGCCGACGGTCAACATCGATGTCCTGCGCTCGGAGATCGAGAAGACCTACACCGAGGTCTCGACCGACCGGGAGAAGGACTTCATCTTCCCCACCGGGCGCTCATGGGCCCAAGACCTCGGCTACCCCGAGCCCGAGCTGTCGCGCATACCCGACCCGACGACGGAGAGCTTCGCGGGAGTGGCGAACCCCTGGGTGCACGGGCGCGCCGCCCACGAAGAAACGGTGCTCGACTTGGGCTGCGGTGCCGGCACCGACCTGCTTGTCGCGGCGCAGATGATCGGCCCCCGCGGCCGTGCGATCGGCATCGACATGACCGAGTCGATGCTCGTCCGCGCCCGCGAAAGCGCCGCAGCGATGGGCTTGCACAACATCGAGCTTCACCAGTCGCTGATCGAGTCCCTGCCTCTCGACGACGCATCGGTCGACGTCGTGATGTCGAACGGTGTCATCGACCTGGTCCCCGATAAGGACGTTGTGTTTGCCGAGATCGACCGCGTCCTGCGACCTGGAGGACGGCTCCAGATCGCCGATGTCGTGATTCACACAGAGGTTTCCGAAGACGCACGGGATCGGATCGACCTCTGGACCGGCTGAATTGCCGGAGCTCTCCTGGAAGGAGAGCACGCGCGGCAGTTGGTCGCACGCGGTTACGTCGAGATCGAGCAGGGTGAGCTGATCGACACATACTCACGCTCCAAGTTCGAGGACACGCGCCGCAACGCCCAGAAGTTCGGCGCGATGGGATCCACGGTTAAAGCCACGAAGCCGAGCACTCGGGGCTAGCCAGAGAATTCCGAACTCATCACCGGGTGCGAGGAATCAGGACATACCCGCGATTGCCCGGAATGGGACGTGGACCCGAATCGGCTTAGCGCGGGAAAACGCAGCCTCAACGTGGATCCGCGCGGATGCCGGAGGAGGGACTCGAACCCCCGACACGCGGATTATGATTCCGCTGCT
>JBBQKG010000001.1:0-180988 GCA_038326655.1 Solirubrobacterales bacterium | reverse complement strand
AATACTTCACGGAGGGAACCGTGCGCGGCCCCTTTATTTCCACAATCCCCACCATGTGGCTTATATACCAACGCTACACGCGGGCGGGACGTCTTCGGCCCCGCTTCTCGCTTTCAGCTGCTTGCAAGTGACCTCTAGGCGCCTTTCTCGACCGGCACGGCAACCATGTTGCCCCACTCGGTCCAGGAGCCGTCGTAGTTCTTCACGTTGTCGTTGCCGAGTAGCTCGTGCAGCACGAACCACGTGTGCGCCGAGCGCTCCCCGATCCGGCAGTAGGCCACGATCTCCTTGTCGGCCAGGACGCCCTTGCCCTGGTAGAGGGTGCGGAGGTCGTCGGCCGACTTGAACGTGCCGTCCTCGTTCACGGCCTGTGCCCACGGCACGTTCGCGGCACCCGGGATGTGGCCGCCGCGCTGCGCTCCCTCCTGCTCGTAGCCGGCCATCGCGATCAGCTCGCCGGAATACTCCTGGGGCGAGCGCACGTCCACCATGCGCGTATCGGTGCCCACGATCTCGAGCATCTCGTCGCGCTTCGCGCGGATCGCGTCGTCGGTGCCCTTCACCTCGAACGTCGTCGCGGGGTGCGAGGAAACCTCCTTCGAGGTTGGCTTGTCCTCCCCGATCCACTTTTCGCGCGGGCCGTTCATGAGCTTCACGTTGTCGTGCCCGTAGTACTTCAGGTACCAGTAGGTGTATGCGGCGAACCAGTTGTTGCGGTCGCCGTAGAGCACGACCGTGTGGTCGTTCGAGATGCCACGCGAGCCGAACAGCTCGCCGAACTCCTTCGGCCCCAGGAAGTCGCGCTTGACCTGGTCCTGCAGGTCTCGCTGCCAGTCGAAGCCGATCGCGCCCGGAATGTGGGCGTCGGCGTAGAGGGCCGGATTCTCGTCGACCTCGACGATCCGCACTGAGTCGTCGTCTTGATGCTCCTGGACCCAGTCCGTGCTGACCAGAACGTCCTTCGCGTAGTCACCCATCGCTACTCACCCGCCTCGCAGTCGTCGCGGCATTGATTTCCCTAAATTCCTACCACATTTACCGAGTTATGCCGGGAACACGGCCCTAGCGGTAGTTTTCGGGCACGAACTCGCTCTTGGGAGCGGTGTACTCGCACTCCGTGCACCGCACGAGCACCTCGTCGACCGCCGCGGCGCCCGCCTCTTCGGGCTCTGGGGCGACCACCTCGACGTATGGGGACATGCAGTTGGGGCAGAACATCTCGCCCTCGAAGGGTACGGCTACCGGCGCATCGCAACACGCCTCGGCAGCGCGAGCGTCGCGCCGCCTGATCGAGGGCGCCGGCGCCGAGGCCTCCCCGCGCTCTCCCGGTACCGCGTGGTGGATCGACATCCCACCCTTCGGGCGCTCCGGGCGACGTCTCGCCGCGCGACGGGACGAGTCTCGTGGAGTCGACTACGACTCGTCGAGCCTGCGAATCTCCTCGCGCACGACGGTCTCGCGGACCTCGTCCTCGGTCACCTCGCGCTCACCGCGCTTGCGCCGGTAGGCGTTCTGAGCCTCGATCATCTGGTCGATGTCCTGCATCTCGAGCTCGATCTCGTGCTCGTAGGTGCGGCTCGGGCCCCAGTCGAGCAGGTCGGCCCCGGAGCCGGGATAGAGGTTGGCGAGCAGCACGAGGAGGCCGACCGCAAGACCGATCCCGCCCAGCACGATGAGTGGAAATGCGTCCACGAAACCCCGACGGCCAGTCTAACCCCCCTTTGACTACAGTTGGTCGCGATGGCTGACGCGTACGTGATCGACGCGCTCCGCACCCCGATCGGCCGCTACGGCGGCGGGCTCGCGAATGCGCGGCCCGACGATCTCGCCGCCCACGCCGTGCGGGCGGCGGTCGAGCGCAGCGCGCTTCCCGAGGACGCGATCGAGGAAGTCTTCATGGGCTGCACCAACCAGGCCGGCGAGGACAATCGCAACGTCGCGCGGATGGCGTCGCTGCTCGCGGGGCTGCCGGTCGAGGTGCCCGGCGTGACCGTCAACCGCTTGTGTGCGTCTGGGCTCGAGGCCGTCAGCCAGGCCGCACGTCAGATCAGGCTCGGCGAAGGGGACCTCGTGCTGGCCGGGGGCGTCGAGTCGATGACGCGCGCGCCGCTCGCGATGTCCAAGCCAGACCGCTCGTTCCCCCGCGGCGACGGCCGGCTCTACGACACCACGATCGGCTGGCGGTTCGTGAACCCGCGGATGGCGGAGCTGTACTCGACCGAAGGCATGGGCGAGACGGCCGAGAACGTGGCCGAGCGCTACGGCGTGAGCCGTGGCGACCAGGACGAGTTTGCGCTGGAGAGCCACCGGCGCGCGGTCGCGGCAGCCGAGGCGGGCCGCTTCGACGACGAGATCGTGCCCTACCCCGCGCCTCAGCCGAAGGGCGACCCGGTGACCGTCCATGCCGACGAGCAACCCCGCTCCGACACGTCGCTCGAGCAGCTGGCGAGGCTGCGGCCGGCGTTCCGCGAGGGCGGGACGGTGACCGCGGGAAACTCGTCGGGCATCAACGACGGCGCCGCGTGCCTGGTACTGGCGAGCGAGCTGCGCGCGAAGGAACTTGGCCGCGAGCCGCTCGCCCGCATCGTCTCGGTCGGCGCCGCGGGCGTCGATCCCGCCTACATGGGCATCGGCCCGGTCCCCGCGACGCGCAAGGCGCTCGAGCGCGCGGGGCTGACGATCGACGACATCGACCTGGTCGAGCTCAACGAGGCATTTGCGGCGCAGGTGCTCGCGAGCATGCGGGAGCTCGGGATCGACAACGACAAGCTGAACGTGAACGGGGGCGCGATCGCGCTCGGCCACCCACTGGGCTGCTCCGGCGCGCGCCTCGCCGGCACGCTGATCTGGGAGCTGCGCCGCCGCGGTGGCCGCTATGGCGTGGCGACGATGTGCATCGGCGTCGGCCAGGGGCTCGCGATGGTGGTCGAGAACACGGCCGCTTGAGCGCTTAGTACCACTTCCCCCGCGCGAAACCGCCGAAGGCGATCAGCCCGACGAGGGTGATTATCAGTCCGAGCAAGACGCTCCAGACGATCATCACGACGATCCCGATGATGACGAGGATCCCGCCGGTCGAAATCCCGGCGATCCCTCCGCGACCTTCCCGTTCAGCCATGTGTTGCTCCTCGAATGTCGGATGCCGTGCGCCGTTTCCGCAAGCCGGCGCACGTAGGGCAAGTTGTACCGCGACATCGCCGCTCGGAGTCGCCGCATGCTCGCCGGAGCACGGGTCACGATCACGATGGACAACCCCTCGCCGGTTCAGCACGCGGTGTCGATCCTCGGAAAAGTCGCCGCCAGCGGCAACACGGTCGGCCTCAGGCTAGTCGCCGCCCTGGTCTCCGCCCTGCCCCAGTCGCCATGCCGGCCCTTCTGCCCGAAGTCGCCATGGCCGCCCCGGCCACCGATCTGGCCGCGGATCTCACCGTCTCCGTACGCGTCGTGTGGATGTTGACGTAGGTCACGCCGTGCCTGATCGCGGCGATCAGCTCGTCGATCTCGCCGGCCGCGATGCCCTGGGCGGCCGGACCCACGACGTCGCTCGCGGCGATCGTCCCCGTCACCTCGCCGGAGGGCGGGCAGGCAGGCTTGCTGCCGCCGCAGAGAAACGCCGAGACGCCGCCGTCGACACCGAATTGGCCGAAGTGGATGTGGGCGAACTTCGCGGCCGTCGAGATGGGCGGCACCTCCTGGTAGCCGTCCAGGTGCGCCTTCAACCCGTGCCCCCGCGCCCTCCGCCGGCCGTCGCAACCGCGACGTCGGCCAGGGGCTCGGCCGGGAAACCGCGAGTGACGTACATTCTCGACGGGCAGCGAGTTGCTTCAGCACCAAACCTCACAGGGAGGCGTCTCGAAGGGTCATCGTCAAATGAGGGAGGCCCGCTCGGCGCGGGCCTCTCGAAGCTACTCCGGAACAGGCCTACCTGATGTCCGCCGAGAACTCGAGATCGTCCCCAGGATGGCCGAGGCCTGGCAGGCGCTGAAGGACGCCGGCCTGGAGACGTGACGGCATCGAATGCCGACTTCGTCCGGGAAGCCTTCGAGCGCTGGAACACTCCCAGTGACCGCGAGTCGCTTCTGGAGGTGATCGACCCGGAGGTCGAGCTCCACGTCGCCAGTGCCCAGCTCTTCGGCGGCGGCCCCCTCCACGGTCACGACGGCTACCGCGAGTGGATCGCGGCGATGGAGGAGAGCTTCGAGGTCTGGCAGATCCATCCCGAGGTCTTCCATGAGCTCGGCGACCGGGTGGTCGCACTCGGCCACATGCACCTGCGCGGCCGCGGCAGCGGGGTCGAGCTGGATCAGGAGACCGGCTGGCTCGTCGAGGTTCGCGACGGGAAGATGACGCGGTTTCAGGCGTTCCTGAGCCATGAGGAGGCGCTCGCGGCGGTTGGATTAAGCTAGCCCGCTATGTTCGCCGCCCCCGACCCGCGCGCGCTGCTCTGCTCCGTCGACGGCGACGTGATGCCAACCGGCGAGGCGACCATCTCGATCATGGACGAGGGCCTGATCCGGGGCGACGGCGCATTCGAGATGCTGAAGCTCTACGACAACCGCCCGTTCGCGCTGGGCGACCATCTCGACCGGCTCGACCGCTCGGCGGAGGGGATCTTCCTCGACTGGGACCGTGCCGCGTTCGAGCACGAGATCGCCGAGCTGCTCGACGCCAACCACCAGCGCGACGGGGAGCTGCGGCTGGTCCTCACCCGCGGTGGACGGCGGATCGCGATCGTCGAGCCGCCCCACGCCTTCGAGCACGGTCTCGCACTGTCGACCGTCGAATACCAGCCCACGATCGTCCTCACGGGCCTGAAGACGCTGTCCTACGAGGCCAACATGACCGCGTCGCGGATCGCCAGGCGTGACGGCGCCGACGAGGCGCTGCTGGTCGGGCCGGACGGGACCGTGATGGAGGCGCCCACCTCGACGATCTTCTGGGTGGACGGCGAGGGGATGCTCCACACGCCCGAGCTCGGGGCCGGGATCCTCGCCTCGATCACGCGTGCGCGCATCATGCAGGTGGCGCCCGTCCAGGAGGAGTCCGGCGACTACAAGCTCGGCGACGTGCTGGAGGCCTCCGAGGTCTTCCTGGCCTCGTCGCTTCGCGAGGTCCAGGGCGTCGCCTCGCTCGACGACCTCACGTACGCGTGCCCGGGCCCCGTGACGCAGCGCGTCGCGGGCCTGCTTGCGGAGCGGATCGAGGCGGAGCTCTCCGGCGCGCTCAACCTCGAGGGCGGATGAACTTCGACCTCACCGACGAGCAGCGCCTGATCCGCGAGACGGCGCGGGACTTCGCCGATCGCGAGATCGTGCCGCGTGCGAGGGACAACGATCGCAACGAGCGCTTCGACCTCGAGCTCGTCGGCAGGCTCGGCGAGATGGGCTACCTCGGCGCGCCGATCGCCGAGGAGTACGGAGGCCGCGGCCTCGACTACATGGCCTACGGGCTCGTGGTGGAGGAGATCGGCCGCGCGGACTCCTCGGCCCGCACGGTCGTCTCGGTTCAGACCTCGCTCGTGGCCGGCTCGATCGAGCAATGGGGAACCGAGCAGCAGAAGCAGTCGCTGCTTCCCCGGCTCTGCTCGGGCGCGTCGCTCGGTTGCTTCGGCCTGACCGAGCCGGGCACCGGCTCCGACGCCGCATCCGTCGGCACGCGGGCGACGCGCAAGAACGGCGGCTGGAAGATCTCGGGGTCGAAGATGTTCATCTCCCTCGGCAACAACGCGCACGTCGCGATGATCTTCGCCCAGACCGATCCTGAGAAGAAGCACCGGGGCATGGCCTGCTTCCTCGTCCCGACCGACCGGCCCGGCTTCAGCTCTCAGGAGATCCACGGCAAGCTCGGGCTCCGCGCCTCCGACACCGCCGAGCTGGCGCTCGACGAGGTCGAGGTATCCGACGAGGAGATGCTCGGCGAGATCGGGGACGGCTTCAAGATCGCGATGTCCGCGCTCGATCGCGGCCGCTACAGCGTCGCGGCGGGCTGCGTCGGGATCGCGCAGGGCTGCGTCAACGAATCGGTCAAGTACGCCAAGGAGCGCAGGCAGTTCGACCGGCCGATCGCGAGCTTCCAGCTGGTGCAGGAGCTGATCGCGGACATGGTCGTCGACGCCGACGCGTCCAGGCTGCTGGTGTGGCGCGCCGGCCACCTCAAGGACAAGGGCCGCCCGAGCACGCTGGAGACGTCGATCGCGAAGTACCACGCGACCGAGGCTGCGGTGCGCTGCGCGAACGCGGCGATCCAGGTGCACGGCGGCTATGGCTACATCGACGAGTACCCGGTCGAGCGCTACATGCGCGACGCACGCGTGACAACGCTCTACGAGGGCACGTCCCAGATCCAGAAGATGATCATCGGCCGCCACGCGACTGGGATCAACGCCCTGATCCCGGAGTAGCGTTGGCAGCCGCCGTCAGGGTCGAGCAGCAGGGCCAGATCGGGATCGCGCGACTCGATCGGCCCGAGGCGCGGAACGCGCTCTCGCCCGAGCTGATGGAGGAGCTCGCGGCCGCGATCGAGCGATTCGACTCCGACGAGGGCGTCCACTGCATCGTGCTCGCCGGCAGCGACAAGGTGTTCGCGGCGGGGGCCGACATCAAGGCGATGGCGGCGCGCTCCTTCCAGGAAGTGCTGAACGCGTCGACGATGCCGTTCTGGCAGCGGGTCGCAGGATGCCGCACGCCCCTGATCGCGGCCGTGTCGGGGTTCGCGCTCGGCGGGGGCTGCGAGCTCGCGCTGCTCTGCGACATGATCGTCGCGTCCGAGACAGCCGAGTTCGGGCAGCCGGAGATCACGCTCGGGATCATCCCCGGAGGCGGCGGGACGCAGCGGCTTGCGCGCGTGATGGGCAAGCAGCGCGCGATGGAGCTGGTCCTGAGCGGGCGCCGGATCGCGGCCACGGAGGCACTGCAGCTGGGGCTCGTCAACAAGGTCACGCCGAAGCGGAGGTGGTTCGAGGAGGCGATCGAGCTTGCCGAGGTCGTCGCCCGCCGGCCGCCCCTCGCGGCCCGCCTGGCCAAGCAGGCGGTGCTCGCCGCCGACGAGATGACGCTCTCCGCGGGGCTTGCCCACGAGCGCCGGCTCTACGAGCTCGCGATGGCGACCGAGGACCGGGTCGAGGGCATGCAGGCGTTCATCGACAAGCGCCGGCCCGCGTTTCGCGGGCGGTAGCAGGCAACGGGATGGCGAACGTCTTCCGTCCCGAGATCGACGAGCACGGCGACGTCGCCGGGTTCTGCTGGCGCGGCGAAAGCGTCGGCCGCAAGGCCGGCAGCGAGCGGCTCGGTGCGAGCGTATACGAGCTTCCGCCGGGGGAGGCGACCTTCCCCTATCACTGCCACCTCGCCAATGAGGAGCTGCTGATCGTGCTCGCGGGCCGGCCGGACCTGCGTACGCCGGAAGGCTGGCGCCGGCTCGATGAAGGCGACGTGATCGCGTTCCCGACCGGCGGGCTAGGCGCCCACCAGCTCGTCAACCGCACCGACGGTGACGTGCGCTTCGTGATGATCAGCGAGATGCGCAGCCCCGACATCGCGCTCTATCCCGACTCGGACAAGGTCGGCGTGCGTGAGCACGCTCCGGGCAGCGAACGGGAGGGGCTCAGGCTGAACTTCCGCGCGCCGGACGCGGTCGACTACTGGGACGGCGAACGGATGCCGGAGGCCCCGGACTGAACGAGCCCGAAGCCGTCGAAGGCATCATCGTCGGAGTCGTCGGCGCCGGCACGATGGGGGCCGGGATCGCGCAGGTCTCGTGCCTGGCCGGCTTCGAGACGCGCTTGTACGACTCGGTCGAGGAGGCGCTCCAGAAGGGGATCGAGCGCGTCCGCCACGGGCTCGACCGCTTTGTCGAGCGAGGCCGGATCAGCCGGGAGGATGCCGACGCCGCGCTCGGCCGGCTCCGCCCCGCCCCCGAGCTCACCGACCTTCGCGACTGCGGTCTCGTGATCGAGGCGGCGCCCGAACGCCTCGAGCTGAAGCGGAGCCTCGTGGTGGAGCTGTCCTCGATCTGCGGGGACGAGACGGTGCTCGCGACGAACACGTCCTCCCTGCCCGTCACGGCACTCGCCGGCGCCGCCGCCCGGCCGGAGAACGTCGTCGGCATGCACTTCTTCAACCCCGTGCCGTTGATGGACCTGCTCGAGGTGGTCGCCGGAGAGCAGTCCGGCGAGCGCGCGCTCGCCGTCGCGCGGCAGGTGGGCGAGCGCTTCGGCAAGCGCGTGATCGTCGCTCGCGACGGCCCCGGCTTCCTGGCCAACCGATGCGCCCGCCCGTTCGGCATGGAGGCGCTCAAGCTGCTCACCGAGCAGCTCGCCGGCCATGCCAGGATCGACCGGATCGTGCGCATGGGCGGCGGCTTCCGGATGGGGCCGTTCGAGCTCGCCGACCTCGTCGGAATCGACGTGGGGTTCGAGGTCTCGAAATCGTTCTGGGAGCAGAGCTTCCACGAGCCGCGCTGGCGGCCGAGCGTCGTGCAGGAGCGGATGGTCCAGGCAGGGCGCTTCGGGCGCAAGGCGGGGCGCGGCTACTACGACTACGGCGGGGACGCCCATCGCGAAGAGGACCCTGCCCCGCCCGAGCCCGGTGGCAGCGGGCTGGTCGCGATCGAGGGGGACGGACGCCTCGCCGACGACCTCCGCGAGGCCGCCGAGGACGCCGGTTACGAGGTCCGCTACACGGACGAGTTCGACGAGGGCCAGGTCGAGATCCTCGTCGACGCCGCCGTCGGCCGCTCCCCGCTGGACCCGATGCCCGACCCCGAGAACCCGAACACCCTCGTGTGCATCCTGTGCGTGGACGGCAGCCTCGCGGAGCTCGACCTGAGCGGGACCGCGGTCGGCTTCCATGCGCTGCCGCCCTTTGCCGACACCGACCTGGTCGAGCTCACGTGGTCGGCCGATGCCTCCAGGACGAACGCGATGCGAGCGGATGCGTTCTTCCGCTCGCTGGGCAAGCACGTCGAGCGCGTCCGTGATGCGCCCGGTCTGGTGCTCGGCCGGATCGTCTGCCAGCTCGTGAACGAAGCCGCCTTCGCGGTCTCGGAGGGGGTCGGCTCCCCCCCGGACGTCGACGTTGCGATGCGTCACGGCTACAACTGGCCGCGGGGCCCGTTGGAGTGGGCCGACGAGATCGAGCTCGACCATGTGCTCGCGACGCTCGACGCGCTGTACGAGGAGCTTCGCGAGGAGCGCTACCGCGCCGCGCCGCTCCTGCGCCACATGGTCTCCGAGGGGCGCATGGGCCGCTCGACCGGCGAGGGGTTCTTCACCTACGACGACTAGCGCCGGCCGCTCAACGCCCGGTGGCGCGGCGGATCAGCGCCCGGCCGATCGTCACCGGGTGATTCACGACCGTCGCCACCCGCCCGGCGAGCGAGAGCGGGTCATGGGCGATGCCGAGTTGGCGCAGGATCGTGGCGGAGTCGAAGTACACCCGCTCGCACACGATGCCCTCGCCCTCGAACTCGAAGATCGCCGCCATCCGGCACCGGAATGAGCGGCCGGTCGGCGGGAGCCCCCGGTACGTGCCCTGGTGCGTGCCGAGCAGATCGAACTCGACGATCACCGCGTCGTCCGCGTGGTGCATCGCGACCAGCTCGTTGCGCTGGTCGGGGAATGCGGCCCGCGTCTCCTCGTAGTAACGGGAGACCGCGGCCTCCCCGTCGATCACCTCGCCGTTCGGCATCAACTCGTAGCGCGGGTGTCCGAAGGTCGCGAGCGTCGCGTCGAAGTCGTGCACGTTCTCGGACTCCATGTGCTCGCGGACCACCTGCTCACGCTCCTCGCGCAGGGTCGTGGAAGCCGTCGTCACCATCACCTCTCCTCTCGTAGATGCGCGTCGAGCGCGACGCGCTGCTGCTGCTGTCGCTCGGTGCGGGCATCCTCGGCAGGCAGCAGGAACTGCGTGCACCGGAACAATGCGATCACGCGCTCGTCCGCCTCACGCGTCACGGTCGAGTCCCAGACCTGGGTGCGGCCGCCGCCGTGGACCATCTCGGCGACGCAGTGCAGGGCGCCGTCCTTCGCCGTCGCGAGGAAGTTGGTCTTCAGCTCGATCGTCGTAAACCCGCCGGCGCCCTTCGGGAGCGAAGCAAGGCAACCCATCCCCGCCGAGGTGTCGGCGAGCGTGATCACGGTCCCGGCGTGAAGGAACGCGTTCGGAGCGAGGTGCTCCGGCCTCAGCGGCAGGCGCGACTCGACCCGGCCGGGGCCGATGCTCAGGAGCTCGACCCCGAGGAACCCCGGGAGCTTGCCGTTCATCGCGGCGGTGAATCGCTCGATCGCCTCCGACACGCGGGCAAGCCTACTGCCCCCTCTAGGCTGGGGAGATGGCGCTTTTGAGCGAAGCAGAGACCCGGCAGGCCGTCCAGGATGCGCTCGACGTGCTCCCCGAGGAGATCGCGGCACAGCTCGGCGGGGTCGCGGTGATCGTCGAGGATCGTCACCCCGCGGGGCTGATGGGAATCTACGATCCGACCGGGGGCCTGCAGCGGATCGTGATCTTCCGGGAAACCAACCCCACCCCCGAGGAGGTCAGGAAAACCGTGTGGCACGAGGTCGGCCACTACTTCGGCATGGACGAGGCCCACGTCGCCCAGCTCGGCTATGGCTAGCACGCGTCGAGCTGTCCGGCGGCCTTCTGTTCCTGGCGCTCGATGAAAGTAGGGTGAGACGGCGGTCGCGACATGCAACGGGACCATGCGCTGGACTTCACCTCCCCGAAGGACGGCACGGGTTGGGCCCCTCGCTTGTCGAGGCTCGCCTTGGAGGAACTCGAACAGACCGGACGCTGAGCGAGCACCATCAAAGCGACGTGTACGCCGCGGCCGCCCTTCTTTCCCCGACCCGGGTGGGAACTGCGCCTAATTGCCGTGCGGCATACTGCGCCCGCGATGTCGCAGGAGAACGTGGAGCTCATACGCCGCCTCTATCGGGGCTTCAACGAAGGCACGATGGACCCGCACCTCTGGCACACCGACGCCGAGCTGCGACCCGCCCTGATCGGGGGCGGCCTGGTCGAGGGGGCCGTGTATCGCGGTCACGACGGACTCGCCGAGTTTGTTGCGATGCAAGCCGAGACGTGGGAGAGCGTGATCGCCGAGCCCGTGGAGATCCGCGGCCTCGGCACGCACTTGCTCGTCGAGACGGTCCTTAGGGCGGTCGGTCGCGCGAGTGGCATCCAGCTCAGCGATGTGACGTGGAACATGTTCGAGATCCGAAACGGCAAGGTCGCCAACTGGCGTGTCTTCACCGATCAGCAGCAAGCCCTGGAAGCCGTCGGCCTGCCGGGGAGCTCCTAGGAGCCGGCGGACTCCGGGTCGCTGTACACCTGTTTGAGCCAAGGGGGCAAGACTGCAAAACGCTGCTGGCCGGCGCGCTGTAGTCGCTCGAGCGGCGTGAGGGTGAGGCTCCGGGCCGGCGTGGTGCGTTCGCCGTCGCCGTTGCTCGCGACCTGGCCGGCGTGACTTCCTCCCAGGACGCGATACCAGCCGGTCCACCGAGTCCATCCGCTCCCGTAGCCGCCGTGGGCCGTCGCCCGCGCCAGGACCGGGGCGTTGGGGCGCACCATGAGCTGCAGCCCCTCCCAGTCGTCGGGGTGGTAGCCGGGCCACCGGTGCCCGAAGATCCGGCCGATGCCGCCCGAGAAGCTCTCCGGGTAGTAGAACCAGTACTGGACGAAGAGGGCACCGCCTTCGGCGCGGCGGTCGACCACACGTGTGAACGCCGTCACGTCCAGTCCCGCGCTCGAGCGATCGACCGCGGTCGCCGCGGCCGGGCCGTTCGAGCACTCGAGCTTCCGGCAGCGGCGAAAGTCGACCGGCAGCTCGGCGCTGCGCGCCTCGTAGGCGACGTTCGGGGAGTAGCGACGGACCAGCTCCGCGGTGGCGGACCCGTAGGCGACCGTGAGCGTGTCCTCGTCGTCCTCGCAACCGCCGCCGACGGCGCAGGTGATCGCGTGTACGAGCTTGTCGCCGAGGTTCCAGCCTCCCGAGCGCGCAGCGACATAGCCGAGCCCGCCGAGCAGGATCGCCACGACGAGGAGCAACCCGCTCCATTCGACGGTCGCTTGGCCCACCTCTGCCCGTCCAGCCGATCGGCGCATCCGCCACACGATGGTAGGCGAGCCTCGATGTCGTCGGCCGCCCTTCTTGTGATATTTCTATGCCGATTTCGAAGCAGGTTCTTGTCTTCACCAGGGGAGGGAAGATGGCGGCCAAGGGAATCACGCGTCGTCGGCTGATCGGAACGGCCGCGGTCGGTACAGCAGCCGCCGCGATTCCGGGAGCCGAGCGGGCGGCGGCAGCAGCAACGAAGACGCGTTCGGCCGACGTGGTGATCGTCGGGGCAGGCCTCGCAGGCCTGACCGCGGCACGCCAGATCGTCGCCGCGGGCCGGTCGGTGGTCGTGCTGGAGGCACGCGACCGCGTCGGCGGCCGGGTGCTGACGGAGCAGCTCGGGAACGGCGACTACGCCGAGCTCGGCGGAATGTTCCAGGGCCCCACCCAGGACCACATCAAGGCGCTCGCGACCGCCGTCAAGGTCGGCCTCTTTCCCACCTACAACACCGGCAACAACGTCTTCTGGGCCAACGGCCGGCGCCTCGAGTACCCGAACACCGGACCGCTCGGCACCGCGCCGCCCGACCCGGTCGTGGCCGGGGACATCGCGCTCGCGGTGGCACAGCTCGACGACATGGCGACGAGCGTTCCGGTCGACGCGCCGTGGACGGCCCCGAAGGCCGCGGAGTGGGACCGCCAGACACTCGACACGTGGCTGCGCGAGCACACCAGCGGCAGCGACGAGTTCATGGCGGTCGTGTCGGCCGCGACGGAGGCGATCTTCGGCTGCGAGCCCCGCGAGCTGTCGCTGCTCTACACGCTCTTCTACATCGCCGCCTCGGGCAACGAGCAGAACCCGGGCACGTTCGAGCGCAACTTCAACACGGCCGGCGGCGCGCAGATGCGCCGCTTCCAGAACGGCGCGATGCAGGTGCCGCTGCGGGTCGCGGCGCAACTCGGCGACCGGGTCGTGCTGAACGCCCCGGTGCGCTCGATCGCGCAGTCCTCGACCGGCGTCACGGTGGCCTCGGACACGCTCACGGCGACCGGCCGGCGCGCGATCGTGGCGATCCCGCCCGTGCTCGCAGGGCGCGTCTCCTACGACCCCCCCATGCCGCCCCTGCGCGACCAGCTCACGCAGCACATGCCGCAGGGAACGCTGATGAAGTTCGAGGCGATCTACGACCGTCCGTTCTGGCGCGACAAGGGCCTGAACGGGCAGGCGGTGAGCGAGAACGGCCCGATCAAGGTGACTTTCGACACCACGCCCGCGGACGGGAGCCCCGGCATCATGATGGGCTTCATCGGCGGACACGAGGCGCGCGTGTGGGAGCAGCGCTCGGCCGAGGACCTGCGTGCTGCGGCGCTCCAGAACCTCGCAGACTTCTTCGGTCCCGAGGCACTCAGCCCTCGAAGTGTCCTGACCTTCAACTGGTCGGCCGAGGTGTGGAACCGCGGCTGCCCTGTGGCGGTGCTGGCGCCCGGGACGCTGACCGACTTCGGCGCCGCGCTGCGTGTCCCCGTGGACCGCATCCACTGGGCGGGCACGGAGACCTCGACCTACTGGAACGGCTACCTCGACGGCGCCGTGCGCTCCGGCGAGCGCGCGGCCGCGGAGGTGGCCGCGGCGCTCTAGCGCCGGCGCAGTCGCAGGCCCCGCGCGATCGCCGCGAGGCCCTTGAACGAGCCATAGGCGCCGTCTCCGGCGTCGCACCTCATGCAGTACGGCCCTACGGCGAGCACCGCCCGGGGCAGGTACACGTGCGCTGCAAACCGGGCATGCCGCTTCGCGCACGACCGGAAGAGGACCGCGCGGCCGTGCGCGACGGGGATCGTGCGGCGGCGGGCGCAGGGCCGATCCCAGAAGCCCCGGCTGAACTTCGATCTTCTCCACTTGGCCCACCGCCGTGGCTGCCACAGCTCGATCGAGATGCCGTCGTGCCTGCCCTCGTAGTCGAGCGAGGCGCGGTTTCCAGGTGCGTCCGGAGCGTTCGTCGGCCCGGAGATGTACGCGAGCCTCATCGGCGGCAGGTGCCGCCCGGGCACGAATCGCAGCCCGAGCCAGTGGACGGGCATCCGCAGGTGCGGGTCGTCGAGGCGCACCTTCCGGTCGTCGTTTACGCCGGGTGGGACCGGGGCCGGCTTCGCGATCCGCTGCTCCTGCCGGCGTGCCAGCGGGAGCGCCACCGCGGTCGCGGTTCCCTCCCGAAGGCCGACCACGTGAACGATTCCGAGCACGCGTCCCTGGCGCCACATGACCACAACGCCCGGCCTGCCGCTGAGCCCCAGGGCGAAGTCGTCGGCGACGAAGAAGACCGACGCCTCGTCGCCGAGTACCGGCCGGTCTCCCCTGGGCGCGAGATCTTTCGCCTCCAGTCCCAAGTCGTAGGCGGCGAGATCCCTGCCGGTCCCGAAGGCGGCCCGGATGCCCTGGTCCGTGGCGAACACGAACGCGGTGCTGCTGACGTAGAGCGCTCCCCGCGCCGCCGTGCGGCCGCGCGCACGCCAGAGCCGCTCGAACTCCGTCCCGCAGCTGTAGACGGGGTAGTACGTGACGGCGACCTGGGCCACGCTCGGTGGCGCGTTCTCCGTCCCCAGGCCTCCGCATCCGCTGTCGTCGCCGAGCACATAGCCTCTGCCGACGTCGGGCAGGCGAAGTACGAGTTGCTCGGCGCCCCCCTGACCGGAGTCCGCGCCCAGCCCCGGGACGGCGGCGGCGAGCACCGCCGCGAGCAGCGCGACCGCGACCGCGCTAGCCCGAGCTGCCGTTCGCACCCGCCCCGTTTCGGCTCCCCGGCTGCTCGATCTGCCCGTAGTTCATCCCGCCGTACTCGAACGTCGGCACGACCGGCCACTGCCGGCGAAAGCTCGCCATCTCCGACGAGGGGAAGACGTTCAGCCACCGCGGGTCACGCGCGTTCGGGTCAGCGAGCGCCTTCTCCTTGATCATCGAGTCGTACTGGTCGATCGAGTCCTCGAGCGTGTTCGCGTTCAGGATCACCTCGCGATTCCAGAACTCCGCGAACTTGCGGATGCCGGGGATCTTGGAATGGTGCGGATGCCAGGAGTCGGCGCTGACGCCGTTCTCCGAGGTCACCCAGACGCCGTCGTCGGTGTTCACGACGAGGCTGTGGTTGCCGTCCGTGTGCCCGGGCGTGGCGGCGATCGCGACGCCCTTGCCGAGCTCGACGTCCCCGTCCAGCAGGACCATGTTGTCCTCGATCACGTCGTCCATCCCGCCCGGCACGTACCACGCCCACTGCATCGGATGCGTCGAGCGGAAGGTGTCGACCTCCTTGCGCTGGAAGAGGAACTTCGCGTTCGGGAAGAACGGCTTGCGCGGCTCCGCCTCGCCGTCGACGGGCTTCGTCGTGCCCATCGTCAGGCGCAGGTCCTGCACGTGGAGGTGGTCGAAGCTGACGAAGTCGACGTCGGCGGGCGCGATGCCGGCGACCGCGATCGCCTCCTCGACGGTGTTGTAGAAGGTCGCGAACACCTTGTACGAGAGGAACTCGCCGTAGCGGCGCAGCAGCTGGTCGTAGAACGGCGCCTCGGCGGCGCCTTCGGCGATCGTCGGCTCCCATGCCAGCGTGCGCAGGACGCCGTCGAAGTCCTCGAACTGGACGATCACGAGCCGGTTGACGATGTTGATGTAGGGATTGACCGCGCGCGCCGCGCCCTGGAAAGCGAAGTTGACCGGATAGGCGGCCGAGGCAAGCGGCACGGTCCGCACCGCGCGAACGCGGTTCTCGGGCACCGCGAAGCGCTCGCGGAAGGTTGCCGCACACTCGCGGATCGCGCTCGCGCGGTCGCCGCGGGGCCAGACGTCGTAGACGCCGTCGAACTCGCCTATCGGGCGGATCCCGACCTGCTCAGGAGCCTCCAGTGCCATCCCAACCTCCTCGCTCGTGGAGGCCGAATGTTATCCCGGTCAGTTGTTCCGGCTCACGCACTTCCCGAACGCGTTCGCATGGCTCTTGTTCGTCCCGTAGCGGGCGGCGAAGGGCTGATCGCCGAGGAACGACCGCTGGGCGGCACAGAACTTGGCTGCGTTGGGAAAGTCGCCGCGCTGCGGCTCGCGAACGTGGAGCGTCAGCCGCACGGCGTGGATCGTCGCGGTCGAGGGAACGCTCGACGGCTTGAGGTAGCCACCGTCGTCCTGGGCCACCTCGACGCGGACCCTGTGGCCCACCGGGAAGCGCCAGCCGTTGCCCATCATCTGGTAGCTGACCGTGCCGCTCGGGCTCGTCGCCCGGTACGGACCGCGATCGACCAGCACCGCGGTGCCGTCCGGGAAGACGTCGTAGAGCCGTGAGTTCAGCTGCAGCCCGGCGGCGCTCGTCGCGTCGTAGTCGATCGAGATGTTGGTGCCGCCGAAGATCGTCGCCTGCTCCGGCAGCGGGGCGCTCTCGTAGACGGCCACGCCGGGGCCGGCCGGGACGGTCGTGAACGGGCACCGGCCGCCGTTCGTGGCGAAGTTGGCGAGCGGGTCGGCGTTGGAGCCGTGCGGGTTGGGCTCGGCGTCGTTGACGGTCTGCTGGTCCCCGCTGAAGGCAAATCCGAGGTGGTACGGCGCAAGCTGATCGAACCGGTTCGCAGTGAAGGTGTCGCCCGGCTCGTTGGCCGGGTGCGTCGCGTCGGCATTCTGGGGGCAGACCTGCAGCGACGCGGTCACGTCGAACTTCGGCTGCGGCGGGCTGGGGTCGTTTGCGGGCCTGGTGTAGAAGTCGATGAAGCGGTTCAGCCGCGTCGTGACGCCGGTGCGCACGAGACCCTCGGGAGTCGCGTCGACGTTGCCGCCGGGATAGTCCGCAACGGCGCAGACGTGGTGGTCGGTGCCGCAGATGTCGCCCCACTCGCGCGCCTTGTTCTGGGTGAAGTGCTCGTAGTCGCCGAAGTACTGCTGGATCGGGTAGTCCGGCACGATCGACTGGAGCCGGTTCGACATCCTCAGGCTCTCGACCGCGGGGAACAGCGTGTCGGTCAGCGTGCCGGCGTTGAAGACCGGGATCCGGTAGCTCGGATCGCCCGCGATCTTCGCGAAGAAGTCGTTCTGGTAGTAGGCCGAGCGCTCCGAGATGAACGACGGATAGGTGTTCTGGACCGTGCCCTGGCAGGCCGGGCTGGTCTCGTAGGGGTCGGCGTTCTGCACGCAGAAGAACGAGTCGACGATGTACTGCGGGAAGGTGCTTCCGATGAAGCCGGAGCCGAAGAGCACCGAGATCCAGGTCTGCTTGGGGATCCCGATCGGGTTGAGCGAGTCCGAGCCGTCGAAGGCCGGGAGCTGATCGGGGCTCTGCGAGTGGCTCCCGTTCGGCTGCAGCGAGTAGGCGAGGTCCGTCCACCCGTAACGCGGCGCGACCGCGGCCAGCTTCATGTCGAGTCCGCCGGGGCTCTTCCATTTCGGGTCCGTGAGCGCGAGCCAGGCGAACCCGCCGCCATAGGACCCGCCGGTCGCAACCACTTTCTGCGGGTTCACGCCGAAGAACGGGTCGTCTGCGATCTGCCCGGCGAGCGACTGGAAGTCGTTGACCTCGAACGAGCGCGAGTCGAGTTGCGACTCGCCGGTCGACCCGCGCGTGCCGCTGCGGAAGCCGCGCGCCGTGTAGTTGGCGACCACGTAGCCGCGCGAGGCGAACCACGAGTTGTTGTAGTGCCACGTCTCACCGGTGGCGTCGAAGCCGTTGCGCTCCCAGTCGAACTTGGTGCCCGCGCAGCAGCCGTGCATCATCACGATCAGCGGGTAGCCGCCCGGGGGCGCGGGCGTCGTCGGCCTCGAGATGTCGACGTCGAGCGCGACGTTGCCGTCGGCGTCGGCGCCCGGCATGCTCGCGGCGTCGGCAGCCTTCGCGGGAAGGCCCGCGTAGCCGTCGTACTTGGCTGGCACACGAACCGCGTTGATGCCGCCGACGTTCGGCGTACGGCCCGCGACCAGAGGAATGCCGTCGTTGCAGAGCTGGAACGGGTAGCCCGGGTGCGGGGCCTGGACCGTACAGCTCGTCTTCAGCGAAGCCGGAATCTCCGCATCGGCAACGCCTGCTCCAACGAGCATGACGACCACACCCCCTGCTGCTGCAAACCAGCCCCTCAACTCGCGGCCAACACTAGCGGAAACGTGACACCCGCGTCACGTTTCCGTGTTTGCGTCCTTTGCGCGTTAGGGTCCGCCGGTGCCATCGCTCCACGATCTCGCGGGCGTCGTCCATGTCCACTCGACGTACTCGGACGGGACCGGCACCGTCGCCGAGATCGCCGCCGCGGCGCGCGCGAACCGGCTCGACTTCCTGCTGCTGACCGACCACGACACGCTGGCGGCGCGGGACCATGGCGAGGAAGGCTGGCGCGACGGCGTGCTGGTGCTCGTGGGCGAGGAGGTCTCACCCCACCGCGAGAACCACTACCTCGCCTTCGGGCTCGAACAGCCGATCGACCACAGCGGCCTCTCGGCCCGGCAGATCGTCGATCGGGTGGGGGAGGCCGGCGGGTTCGGCTTCCTCTCTCATCCGTTCTCGAAGGGCTCCGAGCGCTTCCGGCGGGGTGGCCGCGGGATGCCGTGGCGCGACCTCGAATGCGACGGCTACACGGGACTCGAGCTCTGGAGCTTCGTAACCGACACGGCGGAGCGCGTGACCAGCATCCGTGAGCTGGTCGGCTTCATCGCGGCGCCGAGCCGGTTTCTGGACCATCCGCCCCGGCGCAACCTGGAGCTGTGGGACGAGATCTGCCGCCGCCGCCGGTGCGTCGCGCTCGGTGGCATCGACGCACATCAGGTCGGGATTCGCGTGCGCGGGCGCGTGCCTTTGCGGCTGATGGCCTACAAGCGGCGTTCAAGTATTTGCGGACCCACCTCCTGGCCGAGGCGCCGCTCACCCGGGAGCTGGCCCGCGACCGCGAGACCGTGTTCGCGGCGTTGCGCGCGGGGCGGGCGTATCTGGCGGTCGACTCACTCGCGCCCGCGCACGGGTTTCGCTTCTGGGCGGAGGGCTCGGAGGGGCGCCGTGCCGAGATGGGCGACGAGACGGGCACGGCGGAGTGGGTGTTGCGGGCGCGCGCGCCGAGGCCGGCGAAGCTCAGGATCATGCGAGACGGACAAGCGGTGGAAGAGTCGACCGGCGAGGAGGTCGAGCACTGGACCGATGCCCCCGGCGTGTACAGGGTCGAGGCGTATCTCGACGCGCACGGTCGCGAGCGGACCTGGGTGCTGTCGAACCCGATCTACGTGCGGTGAGAAATCACGCGGCCTCGCGGCCGCGGCCCTGCGCGGGGGCCTGCTTCGACCGTGCGTGCTTCAGCTGCTCGACATAGGCGTTCGCGGCCAGCGCCGCGGTCGTGGCGTCGCCCACCGCGTTCGTGATCTGCCGGACGAACTGCGAGCGCACGTCGCCGGCGGCGAAGATGCCGGGCACTCCGGTCCGCATTGCCTGGTCGGTCACGATGTGGCCCGACTCGTCCACCTCGATCCGGGCCGCGACCTCGGGGTCGAACACGTCGGAGTGAGGCGTGAACCCGACGAAAGGGAACACCGCCTGGACGCGGAGCTCCGAGCGCTCGCCCGACTCGACGTTGCGAAGCGTCAGGTGCGAGACGCGCCCGTCCGTGCCGTGGATCTCCTCGACGACCGTGTCGAGCACCTCCTCCACCTTGCCGGTCGCGCGCATTTGCTCGATCAGGATCGGCTGCGCGCGGTACTCGGAGCGGCGGTGGATCACGTGCACCCGCTTGCCGTATCGCGTCAGGAACGTCCCCTCCTCGACCGCGGAGTCGCCGCCGCCCACGACGGCGATGTCGGCGTCCTGGAAGAAGGCCCCGTCGCACACCGCGCAGTACGAGACACCCTTACCCGCGAGCTCGTCCTCGCCGGGCACGTCGAGCTTGCGCGCCTCTCCTCCGGCCGTGACGATCACCGCGGCAGCGCGGAACTCGCGCCCGTCGGCCGTGCGCACCACGCGATCATCGCCGTCGACAGAGATCGACTCCGCCTCGGCGGTCTCGAAGGTCGCGCCGAACTTCTCCGCGTGCTTCTGCATCCGCTCGGCGAGGTCCGGGCCCATGATGTGCTCGAAGCCCGGGTAGTCCTCCACCTCGGCGGTGTTCCACAGCTGGCCGCCGGGAATGCCCCGCTCGAGCACGAGCGTCGGGATGCGTGAGCGGCCGGCGTACAGCGCGGCCGATTGACCGGCTGGTCCGGCGCCCACGACGATGATGTCGTAGCGCTCCGGGTTGCCGCTGCCGTTGCTGTTCTGGTCAGCCATCTCGCTCTTGTTGTCTTCCTGGGCGGGCGAACGTTACTTCACTTTGTGAAGTATAGGCCGCGATCCGCTGCCGCCGGAGCTTAGTGGCCCTCACGCCGGATCCCCCTCCTCTCGCCACCTGCTGACCGTCTTGCGCAGCTGGAAATAGGCCACGATGCCGGGTGGGATCGGCAGCCAGAAGGCGATCACGCGGTAGGTCAGCACGGCCACGAAGACGGTCGAGCTGGGCAGGCCGAAGGCCAGGAATGCAGCAATCAGGCCGGCATCGACGGAGCCCACGCCACCGGGGAAAAAGGGCAGCAGGTTCGCCGTCATCCCCACGAAGAATCCCTGCACCAGGACCGCTTTCGGGACGGACTCGCCGAAGCCGTGAAAGCAGGCCCACAGGACCGCGATGTTCGCCGCCCAGAACCCGACCGCGCCGCCGATCGAAAGGAGGCCGCTGGAGGGGTGCCTGAGCAGCGCGAGCGCGACACGCGTTCCGTCCGCGATCGTCGCGGGGATGCTCGCGAAGCGCCGTGCGAGCCCGACCCGCCGGTGCCCCCGCGCCCACGCGGCGACCAGGCGCTCGAAGTCGCCGGGAATCAGCGAGACGAGGAACAGCACGAGCAGCGCCGCACCCGCGATCCCCGCCGGCACGATCGTCATGCCCACCGGGCTCGCCCCGGGAAACAGGCCGATCCGCAGGAAGATCCCGCAGATCACGAGCGCGCCGAGATAGATCGTGTAGAGCAGCACGAGGAAGGCGACCATCCGGCGCGCGGTCTCCCGGCGCTCCATCCCCGCCCGGCGCAGCGCCCAGTAGGTGAGCGCGATCCCGCCCGCTCCGCCGGCCGAGAAGAGGCGCGTGGCGGCAAGCCCCGCGAGCGTGATCTGGTAGGAGGCGCGCCAGTCGAGGCGCTCGCGCACGACAGGGGGCGCGTTGCGGCCGCCGACGATACCCGCGAAGAGCGCAATGTAGGCAACGAACGAGAGCAGGTTCAGCCCCAGCGCGATCACGATCCACACGAGATCGGCGTCCTGGATCTTGTCCAGCGCGCTGCCGGTCTCGGTGATTTTCGGGAGCACGAAGTACAGCGCCGCGATGATCAGCAGGATCGCGACCGCGTAGACCGCGAGCCGCCGCCCCTCCATCGTGAAACCGCTCTCCATCGCGTCCGTGGTCTGCTCCTCGAGGCGCGTCGCGCCGTCGTCCGAAGCGTCCTCCGGGGGACGCGCGACCCGGGTCTGCTCGTGGCCCTCCGGCATCACGCCCTCGCGCGCGCCTCGAGTGCCTGGACGGCGCGGCTGACGCGCGACGCCGCCGGCCCCGCGAGCGGCGCCGCGGCCCGCACGGCCTCCGCCAGCGCGAGCCCGGCGGCGAGGTCGACCACGTAGTGCTCGCCCAGGTAGACGAGCGCGAAGCCCAGCGCAGACGCATAGCCCCAGCCAAACGCGGCCGGCACCGGGCCCAGATCGTCTAGCAAGTGCGCTGCCATCACCGAAGTTCCGAAGTGCAGGGAAGGCATCGCCGCGAGCGGATTCCCCCCGAGGACACGATAGAGGGCGGGCCAGAAGCCTCCCCAGACGCGCTCGCCGACGTCGACCATGATGCGCCGCATCGCGATTCCGCCGGCCTGTCCGGCCGCCTGCGGAACGAAGCCCCGCTCGGCGGCCCACCAAGGCGGCGCGGTGGGCACGGCGATGTAGCCGATCGCGCCGAGGTCGAACACGGCACAGAGCAACGTCGCCGCGCGCGGGAAGCGCTCCGGGTCGCGCCAGAGGATCCAGGCGATCGAGGCGTGAGGCTGCAGGAACCAGGCCCAGTGCAGGAACACCAGCCCGTAGTCGAACGCCCGCGGGCGGCCCGGATGGGCCAGCAGGCGCTGAAGGGTGACGGTGGGCGAGCCGAACAATGCGTGGTCGACGGCGATCGGGTACTGGACGCGGACGCGCCGCTCGAGCCGCTCCGGGTGGTCGTTGGGCAGCTCGTGCACGATCACGTAGCCCCACATCTGGAGCGCGTACACGCCGACGTCGCGCTTCCGCGACCGCGGCACCGCGATCGCAAGCCCGAACGGCGCCGCCACCGCTGCCGTCGCGGTCACGCCGGCGGGCAGACGCAGCCTGCGCCGCGCGAACGGAATTGCGATACCCGCAGCGACCGCGCTCCACGCGACGACCTGGAGCGGACGGCCGCGCAGCGAAAGCTTCGAGGCCCTGTGACGCCTGCGCATGCCGCCACGATATTTAGACACGCGGCGTCAGGCATGCTCCGCCATGAGAATCGAAGGCCCGGAGGAGGGCATGCGGCGCGCCGAAGCGTGGTTCCGCGCCGACAGCTTCCTCCCTCGGGGCTCTTACGCCGTGGAGGTCTCCCGCGAGATCGGGCCCGGCATCAGCACGTCGGGCGGCGGGGTCTCGACGCCGATCACGGCCAGCCGCCGCTTCAGCGTGCGGTAGGCAAACCCGTAGATGTCGGACGAGTGGTAGTCGTAGCTCATGAAGTCGCTCGGGTCCTCCGTGCCCGGCGGCACGAACACGTGGGAGGCGATCGGCACCAGCTCCGTGATCTTGCGGGCGACGAGCTCGCGGTAGCGTGGCTCGGCGTCGCAGGCTTCCTGGAGGAAGCTGACTCCGAACGCGATGTGGCGGTGCTCGTCACGCTCGACCAGCGAGAAGCCCTCGCGGAAGCCGGGATAGATGTCGTGCGCCTCGAGGTACTGGAGGATCTGGTGCTGGCCCGTCATCGCGAGCACGCCCTCGATCACGAGGTGGTAGACGACGATGCCCTCGACGAACAGGTCGAGGTCGTCCGGGCGGGTGACGAGCTCCCGGGCGATCCGGTGCAGCTCGTCGTCGAACACCCGATGCCACGCCGGCAGCATCAGCTTCTCCATCTCTGCCAGCCTGCCCCTGATGTCCTCGGGCTCGAGTGCCATCACCTCGGCCATGAACCGGTCGAAGAAAGCCGCGTGCCGCGCCTCGTCGACGAGCTGGGTCGCGAGGAAGATCTCGGCCTCTCCCGTGGGGGCCGCCATCACGAACGGGGCGAGGTCCGCGGCCACGCGCTCCTCGCCGATGTAGAAGTTCGACATCGACCACATCGTGTCGAGCTGGCCCTCGCTCGGAGTCGCGAGCCACTGCTGCTTGTCGACCGTGAAGTCGATCTCGTGCGCCTTCCAGTTCTGGCGCTCCCACAGCGCATAGAGGTCCCCGTACGAAAGGAGGCCGCCGCCCTTCGGACGGCGTCCGCCCTGCGCCGGGTCGCCCTGGCCTTCGGGGATCGCGCCGTTCCTCCCGGCGCCCCAGGTGAGCCGCCTCTCCTGCACCGCGCGCTGGCGCTGCTCGCGCTCGAGCTCACGGTCGTCGCGGCCCTCGGAGCGCTCGATCCATCGCCCGAGCAGCGTGACCGGGAACATCTTGCCTTCGACGTGCACGAGCGCGCTCCGCATGCTCTCGTTCGGCGACAGCTCGCCGCGCACCAGCCGTAGCCACGTGCCGCGGGCGAAGCTCACCCTGGCATCGGGCTCGATTGCGGGCGGCTCCGTGCTCACGCCCACGGCGCCGTCGTCGACGTTCACGTACCACGTGCCGCCGGTGCCGGTCTCGTCGCCGCGCATCTCGTATGCGACCGTGAAGCGCCGGCCCTGAGTCCACTCGGGGTCGATCGCGTAGGCAAGCGCCCGGTAGACCAGGTCCGGGTCGGGGTCGATGCCGGCGCGCGCCACGTCGCGCATCGAGACGTCGTCCGACAGGCGGCGAAGCTTCAGCGCCTTGCGGCGCTTGCCGCGGATGCGCAGGCGGCCGCCGAGCATCAGGCGCAGCGGGCTCGCGCCGGCGGCAAGGCGCGCAAGCGTCTCGGCGTCGGTGCGCAGGACGAAGTCCGTGGCGCCGTTCGGCGAGCCGTCGGCGGGCGTCACGGTCGCCGCGCCGTCGGCGATCGCGACCCGGTACGCCCCCACGCCGTCGATCTCGAGCGCGTAGTCGAGGGTGCCTCGCACGGTCGATGCCGCAGCCGGGAGCGCCGTCACCAGGAGCCGCGCGGCAAGCTCGGGGTCCTCACGCGCCATCCGCCGGAGCGACTCCGGCCTTTGGTTCCCTCTCCCATTTCCGTTCGCCTTGCCGGCCATTCAACCTCACCCAACCCTTTCCAGGATCTGCACTTCGACCGGCGCGGCGCGGGCGAATGCCTCGGCGTCCTCCTCGGTCCCGATCACCGTGCCCCAGTGCATCGGGACTGCGATCGCCGGATCGATTCGACGGGCCGCCTCCGCGGCCTCGGCCGCGGTCATCACATACGTTCCGCTGACGGGCAAGAGCGCCACGTCGACGCCTGCCGCCTGATCCATCTCGGGAATCACGTCGGTGTCTCCTGAGTGATAGATCCTACGTGCGCCGTCCCTCAGAACAAAGCCGAGCCAACCGGCGTCGCGCGAGTGGAACGGCCGCCCCGAGCTGTCGAGCTTGTTCGTGTTGTAGGCCGGCAGTGCGGTGATCTCGAGCTCTCTCACCTCGACGGTCTCGCCCGGAGTGACGGAGATCGTCCGTCCCCTGAGCTGCTCCGTGACGGTCGCCGGACCGATCGCGGTGGTGCCCTCCTGCGCGAGGCGGACCACGTCGTCGCGCGAGAAGTGGTCGAAGTGGTCGTGCGTGATCAGGATCAGGTCGGCGGGCGGCCCCTCGTGCACCCGGTAGGGGTCGATGTAGACGATCCCGGCACGCGTCTTGATCCGAAAGCTCGCGTGACCGAGCCATTCGAGTCCCTTCAGGCGGCCTTTGGGGTCGCTGGGCGTCGCCATGCCGCGAAGGATAGGCTCAGGCCGCCCCCGGCCACCCGACCGACGAGGAGACGAACCACATGGCCTACGAGACCGTCGACGTCCGCATCGAGGACTCCGTCGCCGAGATCACGCTGAACCGCCCGGAGCGGCTGAACGCGTGGACGGACCAGTTCGGCCGTGAGCTGCGCAAGGCGCTTCTCGAGGACGCCGCAGACCCTTCGGTGCGCGCAGTCCTGATCACCGGCGCCGGGAGAGGGTTCTCGTCGGGGGCGGACCTGAAGGAGATGCTCGAGCGCGGCACGAGCGACGACCCGCCGCCCGAGGTGGGCGATCTGCTGAGAGAGCACTACCACCCGATCATCAAGGGCATCCGGGAGCTGCCGAAGCCGGTCGTCGCGGCCGTGAACGGGCCGGCGGTCGGGATCGGCTGCTCGCTCGCGCTCGCCTGCGATCTGATCTGGGCGGCGGAGTCGGCGATCTTCGGGCTCGCGTTCGTGAACATCGGCCTCGTGCCCGACGGCGGTTCGACGTTCCTCGTGCCGATCGCGGTCGGCAAGGCCCGTGCGCTGGAGATGGCCCTGCTCGGCGAGCCCGTGGCCGCCCCCCAGGCGCTCGACTGGGGCCTGATCAACCGGGTCATGCCGGACGGGGAGCTGATGGACGAGGCACGCGGCCTCGCCCGCAAGCTCGCGGCGGGCCCGACCCGCTCCTACGCCAACTCGAAGCGGGCCCTCAACAACAGCGTGATGCCGGTGATGGACGAGCAGCTCGAGCTCGAGGCCGAGATCCAGGGCGAGCTCACCAAGAGCGCCGACTTCATCGAGGGAGTGTCGGCCTTCGTCCAGAAGCGCGAGCCACAGTTCAAGGGAAGCTAGCCCGCGAGCGACCGTTTGCCCGGTGCGCCGCGTTTGTGGGCATCCTCACGTGCTCGGTGGGGGCCGCGACCTCGCCTGCGTGACAGATAGAATCGCGCGGCTCATGGGACCCATCCTTCGGGGGCACACCCGTCGCCTTGCCCTGACACTGCTCGTGGCCGCCCTCGCGCTCGCCGCCGGCGCGGTGCTCGCCGCGACGGCCGGCGCGGACGCGATCAGCCCCGACGCCGGGCCGACCAAGAACGCGATCGACATCGACACGCTGTACAAGATCGCCTTCTACCTGGCGCTGGTGGTGATCGGGCTGGTCTGGGGAGTGCTCTTCTACAGCCTCTTCCGGTTCCGTGCGCGCCGTGGGCGCCGGGCGCCTCAGATCACCGGGAACGCGGCCCTCGAGCTGGGCTGGACGATCGGCGCGAGCCTGATCGTGATCGTCCTGGCGGGGATCACCTACATCATGCTGCCGGGCACCAAGAACCCGCAGTCCTCGGGCGCTCCGGCGCTGGCGGAGGCGCGGTCGCAGAACGCCACGCTCGACCAGCCGCCGCCTCCCGCCGGCACGAAACCGCTCGAGATCACGGTTTCGGGCCAGCAGTACATCTGGCGCTACCAGTACCCGAACGGCGCCGTCTCCTTCCAGCAGATGATCGTGCCCGTCGACACCACGGTCGTGCTCAGCATCAAGGCGAACGACGTCGCGCACAGCTGGTGGATCCCGAAGCTGGGCGGCAAGTTCGACACGCTCCCCGGCTACACCAACAAGACGTGGTTCAAGGCCACCGACACGGGCACGTTCGATGGACGCTGCGCCGAGTTCTGCGGCTCGGGCCACGCGGTGATGACGGCGAAGGTGACGGTCGTCGGGCAGCAGCAGTACCAGAGCTGGGTGCAGACCCAGAAGCAGCAGATCCAGCAGGCCCAGAAACTCGCGCTGCAGATGCGCAAGCAGTTCCAGTAGGCACCTAGACGAGGAGCGACAGGAACCAGATGGCGACATCCGAGTACACGGCGTTGAGGCCCCAGCCCGCGGCCGGCCCAAGCGCCGCCGAGATCTTCGTCGGTGAGCTGCCGCGGCGACGCGCCGGCTGGATCGACTGGGTCACGACCACCGATCACAAGAAGATCGGGATCCTGTACCTGTTCACGACCGCATTCTTCTTCCTGCTGGGGGGCGTCGAAGCGCTGCTGATGCGGATCCAGCTGGGAGCGCCGGACAACACTTTCCTCGACCCGGTCACCTACAACCAGCTGTTCACGCTGCACGGGACGACGATGATCTTCATGGTCGTGGTGCCGATCGCGGCCGGTTTCGCGAACTACCTCGTGCCGCTCATGATCGGCGCCCGCGACATGGCGTTCCCCCGTCTCAACATGCTGTCCTGGTGGTTGCTCGTGTTCGGCGGCGTGACGCTCTACACGAGCATCTTCTTCTCCCCCCCCGACGCCGGCTGGACCTCCTACGCGCCGCTCTCGAACGCCACCTTCCTGCCCGGGCACGGCATCGACGCCTGGATCCTGTCGCTGCACCTCGTCGGTCTCTCGTCGATCCTCGGCGCGATCAACTTCATCGTGACGATCCACAACATGCGCGCGCCCGGCATGTCGCTCAGCCGGATGCCCCTCTTCGTCTGGACGATCCTGGTCTACGCGTACATGATCATCCTGGCGATCTCCTCGCTCGCCGCCACGCTCGCGATGCTGCTCGTCGATCGCAACTTCCACGGCACCTTCTTCGACCCCACGCAGGGCGGCTCGCCGCTCCTGTGGCAGCACCTGTTCTGGTTCATGGGCCACCCCGAGGTCTACATCATGGCGCTGCCCGCATTCGGCATGGTGAGCGAGATCGTGCCGGTGTTCTCACGCAAGCCGATCTTCGGCTACCGCGCGATCGTGATCGCGACCGCCGGGATCGCGTTCCTGGGCATGCTGGTGTGGGCGCACCACATGTTCTCGACGCCGCTGACCACACCCGTGCTCGGCTTCTTCATGCTGTCGTCGCTCGCGATCGCGGTGCCGACCGGGATCAAGATCTTCAATTGGCTGGCGACGCTGTGGCGGGGCAACATCGAGCTTCGCGTCCCCCTGCTGTTCGTCTGCGGCTTCATCGCCCAGTTCGTGATCGGCGGCGCGACCGGCGTGATGCTTGCCCTCTTCCCCGTCGACTGGCAGCTGACCGACACCTACTTCGTCGTCGCGCACATGCACTACGTGCTGTTCGGAGGAGCCCTGTTCGCGATCTTCGGCGGCCTCTATTACTGGTTCCCGAAAATGTCGGGCCGCATGCTCTCGGAAGGCCTCGGGAAGCTCTCCTTCTGGATCATGGTGATCGGGTTCAACCTCACCTTTCTTCCGCAGCACTCGGCCGGCATGTCCGGCATGGCCCGCCGCGTGTACGAGTACGGCGACACCGGCTCGCTGCACGCGTACAACCTTGCCTCCACGATCGGCTCCTTCATCCTCGCGATGGGGATCCTGGTCACGATCGCGAACGTGTTCTGGAGCCTGCGCCGCGGCCGGCGCGCCAGTCCGGACCCGTGGCAGGGGAACACGCTCGAGTGGTTCACCACGTCACCTCCGCCCGCCCACAACTTCGACGTGATCCCGACCGTCCGCAGCCTGGAGCCGATGAAGGACATCCGGCGGCGCGTGCTCGAGCAGGAACAGCCGGCCGTCGAAGCCGAGCCGGTCGCGGAACCGGTCGGATAGCGAAGTGACGGCGGCTCCCTCTCGAGGCTTTCGCAGGCTCGCCTACGCGGCGGCCCTGCTCACGTTCGGACTGATCATCGTCGGCGGCGTCGTGCGGATCAGCGACTCGGGCCTGGGCTGCGGCGCCGAGGGCAGCGGCACACAGGGCTGGCCGCTCTGCGGCGGACGCGTGCTCCCACTTGTCGACGTCAACATGATCGTCGAGTACACGCACCGGATCGTGGCCGCCACGGTGACGGTGCTGATCGCGATCCTGGTGGTGCTCGCATGGCGGCGCTATCGCTCCGACCAGCGCCTGTTCCGCGCCTGCCTGGCAGCGCTCGGGCTGATCCTCTTCCAGGCGGTGCTGGGCGGCCTCACGGTCGAGAAGGGCTTGAAGGAGGAACTCGTCGCGACGCATCTCGGCATCGCGATGCTGCAGATCGGGCTGCTCCTGTACATCGCCCGCCTGGCCACGGTGCGCGCCTCGGGCGGCGGCACGGGCCTGCTTTCGGCCAGGCCGGCGGCCACGCGCGCGATGCGCACGCTCGCGATCTGCGCCTCCGTCGCCGCGCTCGCGACAATCGTGGCCGGCGGGTACATGTCCGCGAGCGAACTCCACGGCACCCCCGCGGAGCACACCGCGGTCGACCCGCACACCGCCTGCGGAACCGACTTCCCCGGCTGCGCCGGTGGGGGCTTGATGCCGTTCGGTACGAGCCGCGCGGTCGACATCCACCTGACGCACCGTGCCTTCATGTATCTGACGGTCACGCTCGTGCTGGCGCTCTTCGTCGCGGTCCTGCGCGGCCGCCGGCGGCTCGACGCCGCCTCGGCGCGCGCGCTGACGCTCGCCTCGGGCGCGGCCGTCGGGGTGCTCGCGGGGCAGGTCCTGCTCGGCGCGCTGAACGTCTGGCTCGGCGAGCACGCGTGGCTCGTTGTCGCCCATCTCTCGGGCGGCGCGCTGCTCTGGATAACGCTCGTTTACCTGACGCTGCTCGCGGTGGGCGCTCCCGAGCCGGCCGAGGCCGCCGCCCGGCAGAAGGCGTCGGCACGGCCAGCGGCCGCCGGAGGGAACATCTGATGGAGGCCGGCGCACGCGCACGCCGCCCCACGGCCGGCGCCTCGTGGCTCTACGCCGCGCGGGAGCTGGCGGGCGACTACGTCGCGCTGACGAAGCCGCGGGTGATCTCGCTGCTGCTCGTCACGACGCTCGCGACGATGTTCGTGGCGAACTCGTCGCCGGGCATCGGCGTGATCCTCGCGACGATGCTGGGCGGCTACCTCGCCGCCGGCGGCGCCGGGGCGATCAACCACTACATCGAGCGGGACATCGACGCGCGCATGACCCGCACCTCGCGACGGCCGCTCCCCGACGGCCGCGTCGAGCCGCGGGCCGCGCTGTGGTTCGGGATCGTCCTGGGAGCGTTGTCATTCGCGCTCTTCGCGCTGACCGTGAACATGACCGCCGCGCTCCTGGCGATGGCCGGCCTGCTCGGGTACGTCTTCGTCTACACGCTCTGGCTCAAGCCGGTCACCTCGCAGAACATCGTGATCGGCGGGGCCGCCGGGGCCGTCCCGCCGCTGGTCGGATGGGCCGCGGCAGCCGGGCACCTGGACGCGTCCGCGTTCTACCTCTTCGCGATCGTGTTCTACTGGACGCCGCCTCATTTCTGGGCCCTCGCGCTCCTCATCAAGGACGACTATGCGCGCACCGGCATCCCGATGCTGCCCGTGGTCGACGGCGAGCCGGAGACGCGGCGCCAGATCCTGCTCTACGGCTGGCTGCTGCTCGCGATCACGGCGCTGCCTCTGATCGGCGGCCTCTTCGGCGTCGTCTACGCGGGTGCGGCGGCCGTGCTCGACGCGGCCTTCCTGTGGCTCTGCCTGCGCCTGCATCGCCGGGCCGACCGGCGCTCGGCCGCGCTGCTCTTCCACTATTCACTCGCATACCTCGCGCTGCTGTTCGCGGCGATGGCAATCGACCACCTCGTCTAGCGTCTAGGATCCCCGATTCGATGGACCGCAAGCTCGCACGCAAGAACATCCGAGACGGCCTGATCGTCAGCGCGATCGCCCTGGTCGTGTTCGGCCTCACCTTCCTCGCCGCGTCGCTGTACCTGAGCTGAGGAGACCGTGACCCATCACGATCACCACGACGCCGGGATCGAGGAGATCCACCTCCCCGGGCCGAGCCTGGTCCCGCTCTTCGCGGGGCTCGGCATCACGCTCGCGCTCGTCGGCCTGATTCTCGCCTGGCCCTTCGTGGCCGCCGGCATCCTGATCACGCTGCTCGCGGTCGTGCGCTGGATCAGGGATGTGCGCAGCGAGATCGAACAGCTGCCCGCCGACCACCGGTAGCGCCCGGCGGCCTGAGCCGCAGCCCTACCCCACCACCCCGGCGCTGACCCAGCACCGCACGATGTCGCGCATCGACAGCACGCCGAGCAGGTCGGCGCCGTTCACGACCAGGAGGTGGCGGAAACCGTGCTCGACCATCGTCTCGGCGGCCTGCTCGAGGCTCCATTCCGGCGAGGCAGAGATCAGCTCGTCGGTGAGGTGGTCGCGCACGAGCTCGACCGTGGGGTCGTCGCCGTTCGCCAGCGAGCGAAGGATGTCGCGCTCGGTCACGATCCCGGGCCCGGGGCTTTCGGGATCGACCACCACGGCGGCGCCGACGCTCCGGTCGGTCATCAGCTTCGCCGCCTCGCGCAGCGTGTGGTTCGGGCCGATCGTCAGCACGACACTGGACATCCCATCGCGAACTTGCATGCACTCCTCCCGGGGGCGCTCGTGATTATTGTCTCTTGACCGTAAAGGCAAGGCTACCTCACCGGTCAACCCCAAAGCCGGGCTGCGATCAGGGGGCCGGCGAGGTCAGCCTGCCTGGGCAAACGGGACCGCGCCGGGAACCGGCTCGAGCCGCGTCGTGCGGCCCTGCGAGGCCGAAAGGACCGTCTCCGCCACCGCCTCCCATCCGAAGCTCTCGTCGGAGGTGTGCACCAGCGAGGCCCGCGCGGATGCCCGCAGCCGTTCGTCGACCTGGAGCCACTCGTTCATCGCGTAGCCGAGGTCCTCGACCGCGCGCATGCCGCGCTCGAACGTGAGCAGCTCGCGGACGCGCGGCGGCAGCCGCTCGCCGAGGATGCTGGTGACCTCGGCGAGACCGGAGTGACCGGCGCAGATCGGAAACGCTCCCGACGCCGCCGCCTCCGCGGCGACCATCCCGAACGCTTCGGGGAACATGCTCGGCACCACGACCTCCTCGGCCGACGGCAGCAGGCGTGCCAGCTCGCCGTGCTCGAGCCGCCCGGTGAAGACGATCGTCTCCCGCATCTTCCGCGCCGCGGCGAAGTACCGCTCGTGGTGCCCTGCGAGGCCCTCCAGGAACGCGCGCAGGTAGGTGAGCTGGTCCTGCGGGCCGCCCTCGAGCCCGCGGCCCTGCCGGCAGACGTGCATCAGGAGGCGCTCGTCCTCGTGCTCGAGGCCCCTGATCAGAAGCTCGACGCCCTCGCGGTAGGTGCCGAAGCCGACCAGCACGAGGCGCGCCTGGGGCTCGCGCATGAGGACCAGCGGCCACGCGGCGATCAGGAGGTCGATGCCCTTCGACACGATCAGCTTTCCCACGAAGCAGACGATCGGGTGGATCCGCGGGTCGACGGCGGCCAGGTCGTGAGGAGCGTAGGCGTCGATCCCGCGCGTGTCGTAGCCGGCGCGCACCTCCGCGAGCGCTTCCGCTGTCGGCGGATTGGCCCGGCGGGGATCGCAGAGCACGTCGAGCGCCTCCTCCGCGGCGGCGTTGAAGCCGGTCCGCTCGGCGCTTTCGAGCCAGCGCACGAGCCCGTGCAGCTCCTCCGCCGCGCCTGCCTTGTCGCGCGGCGAGAACGTGTGGACGTCGACCCCGGGAGGCCCGAGGAAGGTGCGCTCGCGCAGGCCCTCGAGGGGCATTGCCGCCCAGAGGCTCTCGGCGGTGTGCCGCGAGCCGACGAGCACCGCCTTCGCGGGCACCAGGCCTTCGCTGGCGTAGGGGGCAAACCGCTGGTAGTGCGGCTTCACGGTGTACTCCAGCGCGGAGCCGTGGATCTTCACGGCATAGGGCACGTCGCCCAGCGCGCGCGCCAGGATCACGGGCCCCATCACCGCATGGTTCGCGAAGCCGGCGTCCGGCTCGACCAGCTCGGCGACCTCGCGCACGGCGCACACGTTCGCGTCCAGGTAGCCGGCGAGCTCGGCGCCGGTGAGCGCGTCGAAGGTCTTGACCTCGAACCCGTCGTAAGTGTCGTACACATACACCGGCAGCAGGCCGTGGATGTCCGGCCGGTAGACCGTGCAGCGCCCGCGGTAGGCGGGTCGGCGCACGGGGCGCACCTCCAGGCGGCCGCGCTCCCAGTCGCCGACCGAGTCGACGAAGCCGAGCTCGGCCGGATCGGGCTCCTGGCAGAGCAGGTGGACCTCGTGACCGAGCCGCACGAGCGTCTCGACGAGCTCGGAGTTGTAGACGTTCGAGCCGGTCCCGCGCAGCAGGTAGCCATGGAAGATGAGCAGCTTCACTCGAGCGAGTCTAGAAACCCGGCCGGGCGGCAGCGACAGGTCTCGGCCCCACGCCCCACTCCCGAGCGGTCGCGGGAAGGCCGCTTGCTATCTTTGCCCGCGTCATGGGACTGCCCGAGCGATACCGCCTGCGCGCCCCTGCGTCGGGCCGCGAGGCCGTGATCACGGTCGACGGCAACGTGCCGGATCCCGACGAGATCGGCTACTACGACCACGTCACGGGTGAGCGCATGGAGGTCGTCGCCAAGCTCGTGCCGCTCTCGGACAACCAGTCCGGCCTGCTCCGCGCGCCGGAGAACCTCCGTATGTGTCCCCATTGCGAGCAGCTCGTCGGCCGCGATCTGAGCGACTGCCCGTACTGCCTGCGGCGGCTGCCGGCCCTCGGGGAGCCCTCCAAGGGCGGCCGCTGAGCAGTTTGCGACGCTTCGCCATCATCGCGATAGCCGCCGTCGTGACCGGCCTGATCGTGGGGGTCGTGATCGCCGACTCCGGCGACTCGGGCTCGGCGACGCCGAGCGTCCCCGAGCTGAGGCCGCCGCCCGGCTCGCTCAAGGGCGACAGCGGCACCACGGACCAAAAGACGACCTCGACCGACACGACCACGTCGACGCCGACACAGACCGCGACGACGCCGAGCGGCGGCAGCGGCGGCGCGCAGACCCCGCAGAACGACACGCCGCAACACGACGTCGCGCCTCCGCAGGGAAGCCCCGCGGACAAGTTCGAGCAATTCTGCAAGGACAACCCGGGCGCGTGCTGACGCCGGGGAGCCCCGGCTAGCCCGTCGGGGCCGGCGCCACGGGGTCCGGCACGATCCGCGCCCAGTAGAGCAGGCGCGCGGTCTGGTAGGTGCACTGATAGAGCTTCGCGGTGCTCGGCACGAGGTGTGCCTGCGAGCCCTTGTAGTAGGCGGCGAACCGCTTGGGGTCCTTGCTCGAGGGTGTGTCGCAGCGGCTGCGCGCCCGGCTCGCGAGCCAGTAGTTCTGAGTGCCGTCGAGGTTGACCGCGAACGCCGGCACCCATGTGACCGCGGTCAGGCCGATGTAGTCGCCTGCCTGCACCCGCAGCGGCTGGGCCAGCTTGTAGCGCGCGCGTCCGGGCGTGCCGAGATCGGCCTTCAGGCTCTGGGTCTCGCCCTGGCCGACGAGCCGGAACCTGCCGCGCTTGCCCCGACGGAGGACGGCGATCCGCGCCGCCGGATCTCCACCGAAGAACGTGTTGAAAGAGCGCATCTGCGTGGTCTGGAGCTTCGGGAGCTTGAGCCACCAGGACACGAGCGTCCCGGTCTTCGGCACGCGGAAGGGATGCGAGACGCCGTCCGCCATCATCTGGATGCCGGTGACCCTCGCGACGACCTCGCATTTGGACGGGTCGGGGCAGCCCGAGACCGGGTAGGTGGCGGTCTTGCCGAGCACGATCGACTTCGGCGTCTGCTGCGGCGCTTTCGCCGCGGTCGCGATCGCGCCAGCGCTGAAGACCAGCGTCGCGGCGAGGGCGATGACATGTATCGCTCTGAGTCGCATCTCGAAACGGAACACACCGGGCGCACCAAAGTTCCGCGCACTGGACGGTCGGACCGCCGCAGGTGTGCCGGGTGTTCCGTGTCTGATTCTCCCCCTCCGCCGCTTCCCCTGTTCGTGCGTGTAGGCTTCGGCCG
The DNA here is from genome assembly GCA_038326655.1 of Solirubrobacterales bacterium. Classification (GTDB taxonomy): domain Bacteria; phylum Actinomycetota; class Thermoleophilia; order Solirubrobacterales; family JBBDJG01; genus JBBQKG01. The sequence continues at coordinate 146,145 of JBBQKG010000001.1, read as the reverse complement.
CTCGATGGACGCCGCTGAGCAGTTCGACACGTACGTGCGACTGGCGCTGGCCCGCTACGGCATCACCGTGGACGAGGTCGACCTCGCGGTGATGCGCGCGGCCGAACAGGTCTACGGGCCTCCGCTGGACGCGCTGCTCGCGGCCGACCTCAGCGATGTCGCGCCCGAGCACGACTTCGACCCCTCGCGCGCTCCGAGCGAGGCGCCCGCACAGTGACGGAACACCCCCAGGACCTGACGCTTCGAGAGCAGGCGCGCGCGATCGCCGAGGGCGAGCTCGACGCAACCGAGCTGCTCGAGGCGACGCTGGCCCGCATCGACGAGCGCGACGGCCCGCTGCGCTCGATCGCGGAGCGGTTCCCCAACGAGGCGGCGCGGATGCTGGCCGAGGCGCCGGACGGGCCTCTGCACGGCGTGCCGATCGCAGTGAAGGACATGTTCGCGCTGCCCTGGCGGGCTCCGCGCGACGGCGCCGCGCTGAACCCGTTCGGAGTCGGGCCCGGCGAGTCTGCGGTCTACCGGCGCCTGCGCGACGCGGGCGCGGTGATCGTCGCCGTCACGAACATGCACGAGCTCGGCGCCGGCTCCACGGGGCACATCTCCGCCTATGGCCCGTGCGCGACGCCCTGGGACGTCACGCGCTGCGGCGGCGGCTCGTCGGGCGGCTCCGCGTCGGCGGTCGGAGCGCGGCTCGTGGCGGGCGCGGTCGGCAGCGATGGCGGCGGCTCGATCCGGTACCCGGCCGCCTACTGCGGCGTGACGGGGCTCAAGTTCACCTGGGGGCTGGTGCCTCCCGACGGCTACACGCACGGCTTTGCCTCGATGGGCGCGCCCGGACCGCTCTGCCGCGACGCCGAGGACACGCGCCTGCTGGGCGGCGTGCTGCTCGGGCGGCCGCTCGCGAGCCGCCGCGCGACCACGCTGCGCCTCGGGATCCCCTCCGCGCTGTGGCGCGACCTCGATCCCGAGGTCGAGAGCGCCTGCCGAGCCGCGGTGGACCGGCTCGCCGAAGCGGGGCTCGAGGTGCGCGAGATCGACCTCGAAGGCCTCGAGCACGTCGTGACCGCGACCGTCATCCGCCTCGGCATCGAGGGCGTCCCGGACGCGAAGGAGCCGCTGATGCGAGAGCTGGAGCCGCAACTGTCGCCGATCGGGCGCGCGCTCGGGAAGTACCGGCTCCTGCTGTCGGCTGCTGCGCTCGTGAAAGTGGACAGGGTGCGGGCCCAGCTTCGGCGCGCGCTTGCGCGGGCGTTCGCGGATGTCGACGTGATCGCCTGCCCGACCGTCCCTGCGCCTGCGCCCCCGATCGAGGACCCCGCGGTGGAGCTGCCCTCCGGCCGCGTTCCGGCCGATTTCGCCAACGTTCGCCAGGGCGGTCTCGGGAACCTGGCCGGGACGCCCGCCGCCTCGGTCCCGTGCGGGCTCACCGCGTCCAACCTGCCGATCGGATTGCAGCTGCTCGCCCCGTGGCGCGAGGACGAGCATCTCCTGGACGTCGCGGAGCTGCTCGAGCAGCTGACCGACCGCCGGCACGTCGAGGCCCTTCCGCCCCTGGCAAGGGCCGCTTCCGCCGTCGCCCCCTCGAGCGAGTAGCGCCCCGCCTTAGCCTGAGGCGCCGCTACTTGTAGCGGTAGGTGATCCTGCCGCGCTCGAGATCGTAGGGCGACAACTCGATCTTCACGCGGTCACCCGGCAGGATGCGGATGTAATGGCGGCGCATCTTGCCGGAGATGTGGCCCAGCACCATGTGGTCGTTGTCGAGCTTCACGCGAAACATCGTGTTGGGCAGCGCCTCCACGATCTCGCCCTCCATCTCGATCTTCTCTTCCTTTGACATTCCGCGAAACTCTAGCGGCGAAGCTCGTCGGCAACGGCCGCGAGGTCGGCGGAGTCGGCCGGCTCGGGCAGCCACGGCAGCTGCAACGGGTCGTCGGCGTAGCGCGGGATCACGTGGACGTGGAAGTGGAAGATCGACTGCCACGCGGCACGGCCCATGTTGTTGAGGACGTTGAATCCGTCCGGCCGCAGGGTGTCCCGCATGCGCTCCACGATGCGGCGCACCGCCGCGACCGTGGCGACCAGGTCGTCCTCCGGCACCGTCAGCAGGTTCTCGCTGTGGTTCCTCGGGATCACGACCGCGTGACCGCGCGTGGCCGGGTTGATGTCCATCACCGTGACCGTGCGCGCGTCGGAATCGACGATCTCGCCAGGGATCTCGCCGGCGACGACCTTGCAGAAGATGCAGTCCGGGTCGCGCATCGCGAGAACTGTAAGGCGTGGTCGTCTATCGTGCCGCGACCGATGACGCTGGTGGCTCCCGAAGCGATCGATCGTCAGGAGCTCCGGCGCCTGGTCGACGAGCTCTGCGTGATCGAGCGACCGTCCGCCTCGGAAGGGGAGCGCGAAGCGGCGGAGTGGATCGCGGACCGCTTTCGCGACGCCGGCCTCGACACCCGTGTCGAGGCGGAGCAGGCGCACGGCGGATTCTGGTGGCCGATCGGACTGCTGAACGCGATTGCCGTGGTCGCCGCCGGCAGCAGGTCACGCCTGCTGGCGGTCGGCGCGCTGGTGCTGCTCGTGGACGACATCGACCACCGCAAGCGGGTATTTCGCCGCATGCTGCTGCCCAAGCGGAGGACCTGGAACGTCACGGCCGTCACCGGTGACGCGCAGTCGGAGCGGACGATCGTCCTGGTGGCACACCACGACGCGGCCCGCGGAGGCGCGATCTACGACACCACCGCCGCCTATTGGTTGGCCCAGCGCTATCCACAGCTCCTGCCACGCCTGAAGCGCTGGCCGCCGCTCATGTGGGGCGTCGTGCTGGGCCCACTGCTGGTCGCCGCGGGGCGGCGGCGGCTCGGCGCCCTGTGCTCGGCCGGCGCGGTCGCGTTCATGGCGAACATCGCTCGCTCTCCCGTGAGCCCGGGCGCCAACGACAACCTCGCGGCGGTCGCGGCATTGCTGTTGCTTGCACGCCGGCGCCATGAGAGGGTGCGAGTGCTGCTGGTCTCGACGGGCTCGGAGGAGTCCATGTCAGAGGGAATGCAGGCATGGGGCCGCCGCCACTTCCCCACCCTCCCACCGCGCACGACCACGTTCGTCGCACTTGAAACGCTCGGCTCCGGGAACTTGACGATCGCCGAGAAGGAGGGCTTCCTGGTCCTGCACGCCTTCACCCGAGACGTCAAGGACCGGCTCGAGCGTTCTGGGCGCGAGCTCGGCGTTCCCGTGCGCCGCGGCCTGAGCAACTCGTTCGCGTCCGACGGCCAGATACCGCTCCTTGCCGGGTATCCCACGGCGCTGCTCGGCGGCCTCGACGACTTTTTCCTTCCCGCGAACTACCACAAGCCGTGGGACCTTCCGGAGCACGTCGACTACGCCTGCGTGGAAAACGCGGTCCGCCTGCTCGACTCGTTCATCCGCGGGCACGCGGAAGCCGATTAGAGGCGCAGCGACGTGCGTGCGAGCGCCAGCGCGTCGGCGCGGGAGTGGACCTCGCCCGCGAAGGCGGCCTCGCGCAGCTCCTCGAGCAGCCGCCCGATCTCGGGGCCCGGCGGGACGCCCAGCTCCTCGATCAGCTCGTTGCCCGAGACCGGTGGCCGCGGGGGGTCGGCGCGCCATGCGAGTGCCTCTCCCGCGAGCTCGCGGACGAGCGCGACGTGGTCGTCGATCGCCTCCTGGCGCGTGCGCTCGCCGCGCGTCGCGAGCCGGTCTGCGACGGTCAGCACGGTCACCTCCAGCTCGACCGGCTCACACGCCCGCAGGTAGCGGTAGACGTCGCGCCGCGAAAGCGGGCGCTGGTGGACGAGAAAGCCGAGCCGCAGGTGATGCTGTGCCAGCTGCGCGAGGAACTCGCTGAGCCCGGCGCTGGCGCGCAGCCGCCTGGAGATCTCGCGGCTCATCCGCGCTCCGAGCTCGTCGTGGCCAACGAACATCACCCGGCCCTCGGGCGTGACGGCGCGGGTCGCCGGCTTGCCGACGTCGTGCAGGAGCGCTCCGAGTCGCAGGGCCTGCCGGCGGGTGAGCTCGTCGGCGAGCGGGCGCTCGAGCTCGCGGGCGACGCCCTCCGCGTGCGGGCCGAAGACCGGCTCGAAGTCGCGCTCGATCGCGATCAGCTGCTCCAGCACCTCGATCGTGTGTCCCCACACGTCGTGGTGGTGGTAGGGGTTCTGCTCCACGTCCTTGAGCGCGTCGAGCTCGGGCAGCAGCGCCGCGATCAGCCCTGCTTCGTCCATCAGGCGGAGCCCGGTCAGGGGGTCGGCAGAGACCACCAGGCGCCGGAGCTCGTAGAAGCTGCGCTCCGGCGATACGCCGGTGATCGCACCCGCCTGCTCGCGCGCGAGCTCGCGCGTGTGGGCGTCGACGTCCAGCGCCAGCTCCGACGCGAGCCGCGCCATTCGCATCGTGCGCAGCGGGTCGTCGCGAAACGAGCCCTCCCCAACCGCGCGAAGGACCTTCGCGTCGAGGTCGCGGGCGCCGCCGTGGGGATCGATCAGGTCGACCGCTCCGGACGCGACCGCGATCGCGTTCAGGGTGAAGTCGCGCAGCGCGAGGTCGCCCTCGATCGTGTCCGCCCGCAGCGGCGTGATGTCCGCCTGCCATGCCCGGTCGGGCGTCACGACGCGCCATCCCCCGAACTCCTCGGAGAGCTCGAAGGGATGTCCGCCGGAGGCATCCGCGAGCGCCTTCGCGGCAGCGCGCGCATCGCTCGTGACGACCAGGTCGAGATCGACGATCGGGAGCCCGAGCAGCGCATCCCTGACCGTCCCCCCCACGACCCAGTGCTTCTGGCCGAGGGCCTCGCGCGCGAGCGCGACCGGCACCGAGCGCGCGAGCGAATCCGCGACGCGGGTCACGCCTCATACCGGCGCGGGACGCGCCGGGTGAGCCCACAGGTGACCTCGTAGTTGATCGTTCCGAGCGACCGCGCGAGCGCTTCGGCCAGCACCCGTTCGCCGCCCTCCGCGCCGATCAGCGTGACGCGCTCGCCCACCGCCACGTCCGTCCCGGGGCCGAGGTCGACGGTGAGGTTGTCCATGCTGATCGTGCCGGACACGGGATAGCGCCGTTCGCGAATCAGCACCTCGGCCGCATTCGAGAGCCCGCGCCGGTAGCCGTCCCCGTACCCGATCGGGATCACGCCGACGCAGGTGGCGGCGGGTGCGCTCCAGCTGCGGCCATAGCCGGCGCTCTCGCCCGCGTCGAAGCGCTTCACGGCCGCGACCCATGACTCGAGCGCGAGCGCGGGCTGGAGGCCGTGGTCGCGTGGGTCCCGCTGGAACGGGTCGAGGCCGTAGATCGCGACGCCGCAGCGCGCCATGTCGAAGTGCGCACGCCGGTCGACGAGCGTCGCCGCGCTGTTCGCGGCGTGCACCACGATCCCGGGAAGTTCCTGTCTGACCTGCGCGGCGATCGGCATGAAGCGCTGCAGTTGCTCCTCGAGGTATGCGGGGTCGGGATCGTCGGCGGTCGCGAAGTGCGTCATCAGGCCGGCGGCCTCGAGCAGCTCGTCCTCCGCGGCTCCGCGCAGCAGCACGAGCGCCTCGCCGCCGTCCTTCGTGCCGAGCCGGCCCATGCCCGTGTCGAACTTCACGTGCACGCGCGACGCCCGGCCCGCCGCGGGAGCCTTGGCGGCCGCGAGCGCGAGGAATTCCGGCGTCCAGGCGACGACGTCCGCGTCCGCCGCAAGCGCGACCTCGAGCTCCGGGACGGTGAGCGCGCCCATCACCAGCAGCCGCGCCGTGACGCCGCCGGCCCGGAGCTGCTCGGCCTCACGTGCGGTCGCCACTCCGAGCCAGGTCGAGCCGCCCTCGAGCGCCGCCCGAGCGCACTCGAGCGCACCGTGCCCGTAGCCGTCCGCCTTCACGACCGCGCACAGTGCCGCCTGTCCCAGGGCACCCTTCAGCGCGGCGCAGTTTCGCTGCACCGACGCGAGGTCGACGCGAGCGACGGCGCGTTCGGCCGGAGGCTCCGTGACGGGCGCCTGCACGGCGCGTCCGCTCACTCCCCGGCGCGCGTGAGCGCGTCGAGCGCGTCGACGCGCGTCACGACGCCAACGAGCTTTTCGCCTTCGACAACCGGGATCCGGTTGTGCCCGGTACGCGAGATCAACTGGGCCGCCTCGTGCATGCTCGCGCCGGGCGAGATCGTGTCGACGTCCGCCGACATCATCTCCTCGACAGTCGACGCGAATGCCTTTCGCAGCTTGTCCTCGAGGTGCTGGAGCGGCTCCAAGAAAACCACGCCGCCGAAGAGCTCGACGTAGTGCGGCAGGTGCAGGGCCGAGTCGTCTCCCCGGAGCACGAGGTCGCTCTCGGTCACGATCCCGACCAGCGTGCCGTCGTCGAGCACCACGGGCAGGCCGGGGAGCTCGTGCTCCTGGAGAACCTTGATCAGCTTTCCGACATCGGTCTTCGGGGACACAGTCGCGGGGTTTGCGTCCATGATCTCGCCCACGGTGGGTTCAGCCATGCGCTGAGCCTACTGACCGCCACGGAGGACGGGCGGCAGCATCTCGATCACGTCGCGCGCGATCACCGATTCCGTGCCGAGGCGCCGCGCGGCCTCGTGCCCCGCCCGGGCGTGTGCGAAGACGCCCGCGCAGGCCGCGTCGAAGGGGTCCAGGCCGCGCGCGACGAACGCGGCGATCACTCCGGAGAGCACGTCGCCGGTGCCGGCGGTCGCGAGCGCCGGGCTTCCGCCCCGGCTGACCGCGGCCTCGCGCCCGCCATCCGCCCCCGCCACGAGGGTGTCGTCGCCCTTCAGCACGACCGTGGCCCCGTATCCTTCGGCGGCGGCACGGACACTCGCGAGCCTGCTCGACTCGATTTCGCCCGAGTCACGCCCGAGCAACCGTGCCAGCTCGCCGGCGTGCGGCGTGAACACGGCACTCCGTGGCCGGGGCGATCCCTCGATCCCCGCGGCGGCGAGCGCATTCAGGGCGTCGGCGTCCACGATCAGCGGCGATTCGAGCCGCTCGATCAGCATCCGCACCAGCTCGAACGTCCCCTGCGCGCGTCCCAGGCCGGGTCCCAGCACGACCGCATCCGCGCGCTCCGCCGCTTCCAGCACCGCGCTCGACGCCGCCGCGAGCAGGTGGCCGTCGTGGTCGGGGAGCGGCACCGACATCACCTCGGTGAGCTTCACCTCGAAGATCTGGTTGAGCGACGCAGGCACGGCCACGCGCACCCATCCCGCGCCGGCACGCATCGCGCCCTCGCTGGCGAGACAGGCGGCGCCCGTCAACCCGGGCGACCCGCCCACGACCAGCACGGACCCGGAGCGGAACTTGTTGCCTCCCGGGGCCCGGCGGGGCAGCGTGTCGAGCACCGCGGAGCCGATCAGGCCGGCGGCCGAGGGCGCCGGGCGCCCATAGCCGTCGGGCGGGATCCCGATGTCGACGACCTCGACACGGCCGGCGTGCTGCTTGCCCGGCGCGATCAAGAGCCCGAGCTTGGGGGCATGGAAGGTGATCGTCACGTCGGCGCGGACGCACGCCCCCGCGACCTCGCCCGTCGAGGCGTCGACGCCCGAGGGGACGTCGACCGAGACCACCGTCGCATCCGCCGCGCCGATCGCCTCGATCGCGGCGTCCAGAGGCGCTCGGGGACTGCCGCTGAATCCCGTGCCAAGCAGGGCGTCGACCACGATCGCGGACCCCTCCAGCGCCTGCGGGAGCGCTTCGGCGGCGATCTCGCGGGCCTCGACTCGCTCGAGGTTCGCCTGCGCATCAGGGCTGAGGTCGCCGGCCGGGAAGAGCAGCAGCGCCTCGGACGCGAGGCCGTGGTCGCGCAGCAGCCTCGCCGCCACCAGCCCGTCGCCGCCGTTGTTGCCGCGGCCGCAGACCACCCGGACGGGGCCGTCGGAGCTCATCTCCGTGATCGCCCGGGCGACCTCGCCGCCGGCCCGCTCCATCAGCTCGAGCGAGGGAACGTGCTCGTGCTCGATCGCCCAGCGGTCGAGCGCGCGCATCTCCTCCGCAGTCAGCGCGGGCTCGAGCCAGGGGCGCGCGGGCATGCCCCTCAGGCTATTAGGAACGGAATGAATGGGCGGCTTCGCCGCCGTATCTCACCCGGAGAGGCGGTCTAAGGCCGCCTCCCAGAATGATTAGCTACTCGACCGTGACGGTCTTGGCGAGATTCCGCGGCTGGTCCACGTTCAGCCCCCGCAGCACCGCGATGTGGTACGCGAGCAGCTGCAGCGGGATCACCGCGAGGATCGGCTGGAGGATCCAGTCGGTCCGCGGGATGAATACCGTCTGGTCGGCGGCCGCGGCGACGTGGCCGGAACCCTCCGTTGCGACGGCGATCACCTCGGACCCGCGTGCCTTCACCTCGGAGATGTTCGACAGCACCTTGTCCAGGACAGGGCTGTCGGTCGCCACGCACACGACCGGGCGCGTGCTGTCGAGCAGCGCGATTGGCCCGTGCTTCATCTCGCCGGCGGCGTAGGCCTCCGTCGGGATGTAGGAGATCTCCTTCAGCTTCAGCGCGCCCTCGAGACACACCGGCAGCCCGATGTGCCGGCCGAGGTACAAGAAGAACTCGCGCTTGTACTGCGACTTGGCGATCGCCTCGACCTGCTCCGCGCACGAGTCGAGCAGCACCTCGATGTGGTGCGGGATCGCCTTCAGCTCCTGGACCAGGCCCTCGAGCTCGTCCGGCTCGAGCGTGTGCCGCAGCTCCGCGAGCTTCAGCCCCAGCAGATAGATCGCGGCCACCTGCGCGACGAAGGTCTTGGTCGCGGCGACCCCGATCTCGAGACCGGCGCGCGTGTAGAGCACGCCGTCGGCTTCACGAGTGATCTGGCTGCCGAGGATGTTGGTGATCGCGATCACGTGCGCGCCGCGGTCGCGCGCCAGGCGCATCGCGGCGAGCGTGTCGGCGGTCTCGCCCGATTGGGAGATGCCGATCACGAGGTCGTCGGGCCCGACGATCGGGTTGCGGTAGCGGTACTCCGAGGCGATGTCCATCTCGACGGGCACGCGCGCCCACTGCTCGATCGCGTAGCGGCCGACGAGTGCTGCGTGGTAGGACGTGCCGCAGGCGAGAATCACGATCCGGCGGACCTTCGCGAGCGCGTCGTCGTCGATCCCGATCTCGCCCAGCTCGACCCGGTCACCGTGCGTGAGGCGGTCGGCGATCGTCTCCGCGACCGCGTCGGACTGCTCGTGGATCTCCTTCAGCATGAAGCTTGGATACCCGGCCTTCTCGGCCGTATCCGTGTCCCAGGTGATTTCCTCGATCTCGCGCTCGACCTCGGCGCCGGCGGCGCTTCGAAAGAAGGTGCCGGTCGGGTGAATCGTGATGATCTCGTCATCCTGGACCATCTGCACCCGGCGGGTCTCGCGCAGGAAGGCGGGGATCGCGGAGGCGACGAAGTGCTCGTGCTCGCCGACGCCGATCACCAGCGGACACTCCTTGCGGGCGCCCACGATCGTGTCCGGCTCATCCGCGGAGATCGCGACGAACGCGTAGTGGCCGCGCAGCTCGAGGTAGGCGAGCCGTGTCGCCTCGGGCAGACGGCCGGGACCGAGCAGCTCGAGGTGCCTCTCGATCAGGTGAGCGACGACTTCGGCGTCGGTCTCGGAGGCGAAGTGGTGGCCCTCGGCCTCCAGCGTGTCACGAAGCTCAACGTAGTTCTCGATGATGCCGTTGAGGGCGATGTGCACGCGCCCCGTGCAGTCGGCGTGCGGGTGGGCGTTGCGCTCGGAAGGCTTCCCGTGCGTGGCCCAGCGGGTGTGCCCGATGCCGGTGGTCGCGACCGCGATCCGGGCCGCGAGCGCCGTGCCGCCGCCGTTGGACTCGGCGTCCACGGTCTCGCGCAGCCGGCTGAGGTTCCCGACGGCTCGCACCGACTGGATCTCGCCGTCCGCGAGCAGGGACATCCCCGCGGAGTCGTAGCCGCGGTACTCGAGCCGCTCGAGGCCGTGCATCAGCAACTCGCCACACGAGCGGTTGCCCACATATCCCACGATTCCGCACATTCAGATCAGCGCTCCTTGTGGTCCGACCACGGCAACAGTTCCCTCAGAATCAGAAAGAGCCGCCTCCTAGCGGCTCCTCGACCCATGACCGGCAGGAAAAGAGCGTAGCACCGAAGGTAGCCCTTGTCGCCCTTTTTTTCGATGCCCGGACGCTTGTTCCTACGCGCAAAATCCCGCTATCTGCGGCGGTTTTCGTTTGTCGGCGGGCGGGATCAGCCCGCGCCCAGCTCGCGCCCGACGATGCCCGCGAGCCGCTCGACGACCGCCTCGCACTCCTCCTGGGTGGGCGCCTCCGCCATCACGCGGATCACCGCCTCGGTGCCCGAGGGGCGCACCAGCACGCGACCGCGTCCTTCCAGCGACCGTGACTCCGCATCGACCGCGTCCCAAACGGCGGTCGCGCCCTCCAGCGCGTCCCGGTCGGCGACGCGGACGTTCCTCAATACCTGGGGCAGCTTCTTCATCACGCCGCCGGCCCGAAGTGGCTCGCCGCCGAGCGCCTGAAGCGTCATCAGGGCGGCCGCGATCCCGTCGCCGGAGGGGGTCAGGCGCATGTCCACGACGTGGCCCGATTGCTCTCCGCCCAGCACCCAGCCCCGGCGCGCCAGCTCGTCCACCACGTTGCGGTCGCCCACGTCCGTGGTCGCCACCTCGATCCCGGCGTCGTTCATCGCCTGGTGAAAGCCATAATTCGTCATCACGGTCACGGCGACGCCGTTGCCGGTCAGCTCGCCACGCGCCTGCAGGCCGACCGCGATCTGGGCGATCAGCTCGTCGCCGTCCAGGATCTCGCCGTCCGCGCCGACCGCGAGCACCCGGTCACCGTCGCCGTCGAAGGCAAAGCCGATCTGGTGGCCGCCCGCACGAAGGCGCTCCACGACCGGCCCCATGTGCGTGGATCCGACCCCGGCGTTGATGTTTACGCCGTCGGGCTCGCAGGCGATCGTGTCGACGGTCGCGCCGAGTCGCTCGAACAGCAGCGGCGCGGCTCGGTAGGTGGCCCCGTGCGCACAGTCGAGCAGCACGTGCACGCCCTCCAGCGAGTGCTGGAAGCGCGACTCGAGCTCGCGCATGTAGTCCTCGAGCGCGCCGGTGATCGGCCGCACCCGCCCGATCTGTGGCGCGCTCCGCCCGGCTCCGTCACGCCAGGCCTGGACGTCGGCCTCCATCGCGGCCTCGGCCTCGTCCGGGAGCTTGCGCCCGGTGGCGTCGAAGAACTTGATGCCGTTGTCGCCATAGGGATTGTGAGAGGCAGAGATCACCGCCGCGAGCCCGAGGCCAAACCGCCTCACGAGGATCGACGCGGCGGGCGTCGGCAGCACGCCCGCGAGCAGCGCCTGGCCGCCCGCGGCCGCGATCCCGGCGCACAGCGCCGCCTCCAGCATCTCGCCCGACAGGCGGGTGTCGCGCACGACCAGGACCTCGGGGCTGCGCGCGTCGGTGGCCGAGACGACCGCGCGCCCGAGCGCGAAGGCCAGCTCGGCAGTGAGGAACTCGCCGGCGACGCCACGCACGCCGTCGGTGCCGAAGAGCTTTGCGGGCGAGCTCAGCGCTTCGAGAACTGGGGACGCTTGCGGGCCTTCTTCAGCCCCGCTTTGCGACGTTCCTTGACGCGCGGGTCACGCGTGAGCAGCTGGCGGCGCTTGAGCTCGCCGCGCAGCGTCGGATCGGCGTCGATCAGGGCCTTCGCGATCCCGTGGCGGACCGCGTCGGCCTGCCCGGAGATGCCGCCGCCGTGGATGCGCGCCACCACGTTCACGCGGCCCACGAAGCCCGAGGCCTCGAGCGGCTGCTGCACGACGACCTGATGCGTGCGCCGCGGGAAGTACACCTCGAGCGCGCGGCCGTTCAGCTTGAAGTCGCCGTTGCCGGGCATCAGGATCACGCGTGCGACCGAGCTCTTGCGCTTCCCGGTCGCGAAGTAGCGGGCGTCCGCCGCGAGCTCGGACAGCGGGCGCGGCGCCTCGGCCTCGGCCTCGGCTGCCTCTGCTTGTGCGTCGGCCTCTGGTGCGGCCTCTGGTGCGGCCTCGGCTGGTGCCTCGGCCTCTGGTGGTGACTCGGGCGCTGCTTGTGCCTCGACCTCCGCGGGTTCCGGGGGCGGCTCCGCCTCGGGCGCGGGCGGCTCCGCCGGCGCGGCCTCGACCGTCTCGGGCTGCGGCACGCCCGCCTCGGGCTCGGCCGTTGGCGCTTGCTGCTCGGGCGCCGGCGCCGCCGGCGCCTCGGCCGCAGCCGCCGGCTCGGTGTCGGCCGGAGGGTTGGTGGACTGGTCCGGAGCGGTGTCGCGCTCTTCTTGTTCGGTCACTTCTGCCCGTCCTCTTCGATCGGCTTCGGCATTTGGGCCTCGTGCGGATGGTCCGGCCCGGCGTAGATCTTGAGCTTTCGAAGCTGCTGGCGCGCCAGCCGGTTGCGCGGAAGCATTCCCTTCACCGCGAGCCGGATGACCTCCTCCGGCCGCCGCTCGAGCATGTCGTTGAGCGTGCGCGTGCGCAGGCCGCCGGGATATCCCGAGTGGCGGTGGTACAGCTTGCTCTGCAGCTTGTTCCCGGTTACGGCGATCTCCTTGGCGTTCACGACCACGACGAAATCACCCGTGTCGATGTGCGGCGTGTACTGCGGCTTGCGCTTGCCGCGCAGCATGTCCGCGATCTGCGTGGCCAGCCGTCCGAGCGTCTTGCCGCGCGCGTCGACCAGCAGCCAGTCGCGCTCGCGGGTGGAGGGTGTCGCCACGTAGGTCTTCATGGGAGGGAACAGCGAAGAGCGCGGCAGCGCCGCGATCCCGACGCGGAATCATAGCCCGCCCGGGACAGCCGGTCCGGGTGGGGTTGCAGGATTTCTCACGCCGAGCCGGTAGGGAAGGAGCGGGTGTGCAGCGTGGCGCCCGTCCCGTCGCCGCCCGCGGACCTTGTGATCTTGGTTTCTCGAGTCTTCCCGTGCGCGGGTGCAGCGGCCGAGCCGCTCGCTATAGTGCCGCGCTCGATAACAGGCCAAGCCGAATTCCAGCCGGGCGAAGCAAGGAGCCGGCCGGGGAACGGGGGAACCGCTCGGCCAGACGATGACCGTCTGACCGCGGGGCGAATCGGCCGGAGGCGAACTGCCCAGATGGCACAGTCTCTGAAGCCGTAGCGCAGCTCTTTCTGCGCGAGCCCGACAGCTAACCCCGTAGGCCACAGAAAGAGAGGGCTTACTTGCGGTCGCTGTGGAACGGCAGCGCGCGTCCCGGAGGGGGAAGCTTCGGGCGGGCCAAAACCAGATACGCCGTGCCGGGAATCCTGGCGCTGGCGCTGCTTGCCCCCGCGACCGCCGCGGCCGACAGCGGCGGAGTCGCGATCACCCCGCCGCGCACGGGGCACGCCCAACCCGCGCCTCGCCAACCCGCGCCTCCGTCCGCTGCGCCCCGCCCGGCCGGGCGGGCCCAGATCGCCGACGTGCGGTGCACCGCCAACCCCGGCGGACCCTGCGTCGACGGCCACCGCGCCAACCGCGGCGCGACGGTCCAGCTCCGCGGCCGGCGCCTTGCAAACGTGAAGCAGGTCGTCTTCTACGGCGGCAGGGGCGCCGCGGACGACGCGCTCGGCCCCGTCCAGAGCGCCGGCGCCACGAAGGCTGTCGCGACCGTCCCGGCGGCGGGGCTGAGCGGCCCGATCGCGGTGATCGACGCAGCCGGCAAGCGCTCGAAGCGCTGGGAGGGCCTGATCGTGGACACCGCCACCAGCTTCAGCTTCCGGCCCGCGAGCGCGATGCCGTCCGTGCAGGTGGGACTGTCACAGCCGCGCACGATCTTCTTCGGTGGGATGCAGCGCGCGATCTTCAACTTCGAGGTGATTGGCGACCGCCCCACCGACGTCCAGGTCGACCTCGTCCGGCTCACCGACCACGCGGTCGTTCAGAGCTGGCTGCGGCCCGGCACGTCCCCGGGCGTCCCCCAGCGGATCGCCTGGAACGGCGCCGTGCGCCGGAAGCCCCAGCCACAGGGCCGGTACGCATTCCGGGTCACGACGCCCGGCGCGCTCACCTCGCGCGCCGCCTCGCCGGACGACCAGGAAGCCGTCACGTTGATCGGCTACGTCTTCCCGATCAGGGGCGTCCACACGTTCAACCTGGGCGCGGGCCGGTTCGGCGCTGCCCGCCGAGGCCACGTCCATCAGGGTCAGGATGTCTTCGCCCGCTGCGGCACGCCGCTGGTCGCGGCCCGTGGCGGCAAGGTCACATACGCGGGCTACCACGCGCTGGCCGGGTACTACGTGGTGATCAATGGCAGCGGCACGGGGGTCGACTTCATGTACGCGCACCTGCGCGAGCCGGCCCTGGTCGCGACCGGCGACACCGTCTACACGGGCCAGCAGCTCGGCGAGGTCGGGGACACCGGGGACGCAGTCGGCTGCCACCTCCACTTCGAGGAGTGGAGCGCACCGGGCTGGTACAAGGGCGGCCACGCATACGACCCGTTGCCGGACCTGAGGCGCTGGGACGCGCCGGTCGTCGGTTAGGAGCGGGATCAGGCCTCACGGAACGCTCGGGCACCACCACAGGGCCCAATCGCTCGGCTATCTCCCTCGCATGTCGAGTTGAACACCGATTTGGTGTTGAACCTGGATCTGGACGGGAGGAGCCATCGATTCCGCCACGTCCACCGCACACAACCCCCCGGCCCGACCCCCGTCAGTGCCGGTTTCCCAGTTCCGTGATCTCCCTCGACGCGCTAGACCGCGGCGCGCCGGTCGCCTGAGCGGCCCTCGGCGAAGTAGCGCAGGTACAGCCAGAGCAGCAGCACGGATGTGCCCACGGCGATCAGGAAGCTGCCGAAGTCGAACTCGTCGTTGTCGGCGATGTTCAGGATCTCGGTCGCGATGAACCCCCCGATCAGCGAGCCGGCCACGCCCAGCGCGACCGTCCACAGGAAGCCGATCGGCTGCCTGCCGGGGAGCAACAGGCGCGCGAGGAGGCCGACGAAGAGGCCCCAGATGATCCAGGAGATGATTCCCATGGCGCGCCTATCCCCGCTTCACGCGCTCTTTATTCCCACTCGATCGTGCTGGGCGGCTTCGACGAGATGTCGAGCGCGACCCGGTTCACGTGGGGGATCTCGTTGATGATGCGGCTCGAGACGGTCTCGAGCAGGTCGTACGGAAGCCGGGCCCAGTCGGCCGTCATCGCGTCGTCCGACGTGACCGCTCGGATCACGATCGGGTAGGCATAGGTGCGCTCGTCGCCCTGTACGCCCACTGATCGCACCGCGGGCAACACGCAGAACGACTGCCAGAGCTCCCGGTAGAGGCCGGCGCGGCGGACCTCGTCCTGGAGGATCGCGTCCGCGTCGCGGAGCACGTCCAGCCGCTCCTTGGTCACCTCGCCGCCGATCACGCGGATCGCGAGGCCGGGGCCCGGGAACGGCTGGCGCCACACGAAGCGCTCGGGCAGCCCGAGCTCGACGCCGACCGCGCGGACCTCGTCCTTGAAGAGTTGACGAAGCGGCTCGATCAGCTCGAAGTCGTAGCGTTCGGGAAGCCCGCCGACGTTGTGGTGCGACTTGATCTTCGCGGCCCCGTTGCCGCCGCTGCCGCCTGACTCGATCACGTCCGAGTAGAGCGTTCCCTGGACGAGGAACTTGGCGCCCTCGAGCCTCGTCGCCTCCTCCTCGAACACGCGGATGAACTCCTCGCCGATGATCCGCCGCTTGGCCTCCGGGTCGACCACGCCCTCGAGGCGGGCGAGGAATCGCTCCGCCGCGTCGACGTGGACCAGCGGCACGTGGAAGTGATCGCGGAATGCAGACGTGACCTGCTCGGCCTCGTTCTTGCGCATGAGCCCGTGGTCCACGAACACGCAGGTCAGGCGCTCGCCGAGCGCGCGGTGGACGATCAGCGCCGCGACCGAGGAGTCGACGCCGCCGGAGAGGCCGCAGATCGCGCGGCCGTCGCCGACCTGCGCGCAGATCGACGCGACCTGCTCGTCGATGATCGAGGCGGGGGTCCAGTCGCCCTCGCACTCGCACACCTCGAACAGGAAGCTCTTCAGGATCTCGGTCCCGTGCGGCGTGTGGACGACCTCGGGATGGAACTGGATGCCGTAGAGGCCACGCGCGGTCGACTCGAGTGCCGCCACCGGCGACGACGGCGAGGAGGCCAGTGCGACGAAGCCCGGTGGAGGGTCGAAGACCGTGTCGCGGTGGCTCATCCAGCAGACCTGATCCTCCGGCAGGCCGGCCAGGAGCCGGCCGCGCTCGCGGACGTGGAGACCGGTGCGGCCGAACTCGCCGACCTCGGCCTTCTCCACGCGGCCGCCGAGCACCTGCGCCATCGCCTGCATCCCGTAACAGATGCCCAGCACGGGGATGCCCAGCTCGAGCAGCTCCGTGCGCAGCCGTGGGGCGCCCTCGGCGTAGACGGACGCGGGCCCTCCTGAGAGCACGATCCCGCGCGGGCGCCGGCGTTCGAGCTCCTCGAGCGCGATGTCGTGAGGCAAGAGCTCGGAGAACACCCCGCACTCGCGGATCCGCCGAGCGATCAACTGCGAGTACTGGCCGCCGAAGTCCAGCACCAGGACTTCTTCCGTGGTGGCTCGCTTGGGCGGCGCTTCCACGGAAGGAGTCGCGGCGCTGCTACTCATCCAGCTCGTTGACCGCCGCCGTGACCTGCGCCTTGCCGTTCGAGCCCATGCCGACGTGCTGCTCGCGCTGGAGCTGCTTGCCCTCGCTCAGGAGCGCGGGCGCGACCATCACCTCGGCGCGGTGGAAGGAGGGGATGTCCTCGTACCCGCAGGTCGCCATCGAGGTGCGCAGGGCGCCGAAGAGGTTGAACGTGCCGTCGTTCTCGTAGGCGGGGCCGAGCAGGATCTCTTCGAGCGATCCGTTCTGCGCGGTCGCGACCCGTGCGCCGCGCGGCAGCGAGGCGTGGAAGGTCGCCATGCCCCAGTGATGGCCCGCCCCGGGCGCCTCGTAGGCGCGCGCGAGCGGCGAGCCGATCATGACCGCGTCGGCGCCGCACGCGAAGGCCTTCGCGATGTCGCCCCCGTTGCGCATGCCGCCGTCGGCGAGCACGTTGACGTACTGGCCCGTCTCGAGCATGTGCTGGGAGCGGGCGGCCTGGACGTCCGCGATCGCGGTCGCCTGCGGGACGCCGATGCCGAGCACGCCGCGCGTGGTGCAGGCGGCGCCGGGGCCGACGCCCACGAGCACGCCCACCGCGCCGGTGCGCATCAGGTGCAGGCCGGTCGCGTAGCTGGCACAGCCGCCGACGATGCATGGCACGGGCAACTCGGCGATGAACTCCTTCAGGTTGAGCGGCTCGACGGACGAGGAGACGTGCTCCGCCGAGATCACGGTGCCCTGGATCACGAGCACGTCGAGGCCCGCGTCGAGCGCCAGCTCGTAGTAGTCGCGCACGCGCTGGGGCGTGAGCGAACCGGCCGCGACGACGCCCTCGGCCTTGATCTCGCGGATCCGCTGGGCGACCAGCTCGGCCTTGATCGGCTCCTTGTAGATCTCCTGCATCTCGCGCGTGGCCTTCTGCGGAGGCAGCTTCGAGATGCGCTCGAGCTGGGCGTCGGCGTCCTCGTACCGGGTCCACAGGCCCTCGAGGTTGAGCACCGCGAGGCCCCCGAGCTTCCCGATGATGCCGGCCGTCTTCGGGGAGACGACGCCGTCCATCGCGGACGCGAGCAGCGGCAGCTCGAAGCGGTAGGGCCCGAGCATCCAGCTGATGTCGATGTCGTCGGGGTCGCGTGTGCGCCGCGACGGCACGATCGCGATGTCGTCGAACCCGTAGGCTCGCCGACCCTTCTTGCCCTTGCCGATCTCGAGTTCCATCACGCCATCCTAGAAATGGGGGAGGACAACGTTACCAACGGGGTTTCGAGGCTCCGGCACGCGGGCGAGACGCAAGCCGCAATTTAGGGCGGCTAGGCGCGCGCGTCGACGGGCGCCGGCTCGTCGAGCTGGATCACCGTGACTTCCTCCTGAAGGCGCTCCGCGGCGCGCGGGTCCAGGACGCCCGCCCCCAGATGGCGGACCGACTCGGCTCCGCAGGCGACCGCGAAGCCGAGCGCGTCGGCATGCGGGCGCCCGCTGTACCGCGCGGAGAGGTAGCCGGCCAGGAACACGTCGCCCGCGCCGATCGCCGATACCGGCTCGACCCGGTCGGTGCGAACCTCGTAGAGGCGGCGCTCGTGGTCGCGCCCGACGAGCGCGTAGCAGCCCTCCTCGTGGGTGATGATCGCCTCACGCGGACCGAGCTCGCAGATTCCGTACAGCGCGAAGATGCGGTCGTCACGGTCGTTGAACTCGTGGCCGACGAGCTGCTCGGCCTCGCCCTCGTTCGGCGACACGAGGTCCGGTCCGGCGCGCATCGCGAGGTCCATCGGCTCGCCCTCCGTGTCGATCACGGTGGTCACGCCGAGGCGCTTGAGCTCCGCGATCAGATCGGCGTAGACCTTGTCGTCGACGCCGCGCGGGTGGCTGCCCGCGAAGACGCAGATGTCCGCGCCCTTGGCGAGGTAGATCAGCTTCTCGCAGAACAGCGACATCTCGGCCTCGCTGACCTCGGGCCCGGGCTCGTTGACCTCCGTCTGGACGCCAGAGGTGGGATCGATCACCGCAGTCGAGGTTCGCGACTCCTCCCCGATCCGGACGAAGTCGCAGAGGATCGCTTCCTGAGTGAGCTGCTCGATGATGCGCGTACCGGTCGCGCCGCCCGCGAGGCCGGTCGAGATCACGGGCTGGCCGAGCGCCTTCAGCGCGCGCGCCACGTTCACGCCCTTGCCGCCCGGCATCGTGCGCTGCTCCGACGACCGGTGACGGCGGCCGATCTGGAAGTTGGGGACGGCGAGCGTCTTGTCGATCGCCGCGTTAAGGGTGACGGTGATGATCATCGCAGCGGGAACCTCGTTCGCCCCCCTCTATAGAAGCACGCCGGAAGAGCCAGTGCTAGTCCAGCCTAGCGGCCTTCCGCCGTCGCCTTCGTGCGGCGTCTGCACCCGCGATCCGGCGTCGCCGCAGCTCCGCCACGACGATCGCCGCAATCGCGATCAGAATCAGCGCCGGCGGTCGGCTGATCCAGTGCGCCAGCTTGCGCGGGGTGCCCGCACGCGGCACCGCGCTCGCCGTCACGAGCGGCACCGAGCGGACGCCACGACCGTCGACGAATACGGTCGCGTGTCCCACCTCGGCGCCGGCGGCGAGCGGCCCGTGCAGCTCGCCCGGCACCTCGATCCGGGTCCGCACGCGCTCCCCCCGCCGAACCGTCACCGGCACGCGGCGGGCCGGCTCGATCGCGACCTTGCGGTCTCCGAAGTACGCCACCTTCGCCCGCGCGACGGCCCGGCCCGGGCGCAGCGGGGCGATCCGCCGGTACTGCGCGAAGCCGTAACGCATGAGCGCCAGGGTGTCGTCGTCGCGCGCCGCCTGGGACGGCGTGCCCAGCACCGCGCTCACGAGCCGCGCGCCCTTCCGCTCGCCCGCGCCCACCAGCACGTACCCGGCCTGCGCCGTGTGCCCGGTCTTGACGCCCACGATCCACGGGATGCGCCCGACGAGGTCGTTGCGGTTGACCACGATGCGCGCGTGCGCGCCGGTGAGCAGGCGTGCGCGCGGCGTGGCCGCGGTCTCGGCGATGAACGGCTCCCGGAGGACGACGCGCGCGAGCGTCGCGAGGTCCCGGGCGCTCGAGTAGTTGCCGGGCTGGTCGAGGCCGACGGGATTCGCGTAATGCGTCTCGCTCAGCCCGAGCACACGCGCCTTGCGGTTCATCTTGCCGACGAACGCGCGCAGCGAGCCCCCGGCGCCGCGCGCCAGCGTGGTCGCGGCATCGTTCGCGCTGGCGAGCATCACGGCCCGCAGCAGGTCCGCCACGGACAGGCGCTCGCCCGGTTGGAGGTCGATCTGGGACTCGGCCGCCGCCGCGTGGTAGGTCCCGGCCCGCAGCCGGCGCCGCAGGGGCAGCCGCTCGATCGAGATCAGCGCGGTCATCAGCTTGGTCGTGGAGGCGATCGGCCGGCGCTCGTCCGCGGCCCGGCTGTAGAGCACACGCCCGTCGCGCGCATCGACGAGCACCGCGGACGGTGCGCTCAGGACGGGCGCGGCTTGCCTCGCGGAATCGCGTTGCGCGGCCGTCGCCCGTGGCGTTGCGACGAGCGCGACGAGGACCGCGGCAACGACGAGCAGCTTCGCGTGCGACAAAGTCCGGTCCGCGGGGGTCAGTTCGCTCCGGCGGCGCCGGAGGTGCCGGTCGAGCCGGTCGTACCCGTGGCGCCGGTCGCGCCCCGCTCGCCTTTGACCGGCAGCCGGACTCGTTGGCCGGTCACCAGGCCCTGCGGGTCGAGCGTCGGGTTGAGCGCTCGAAGTGTCTCGACCGGGACGCCGGTCCTGGCCGCAATCGTGAAGAGGCTGTCCCCGGCGCGGACGATGTAGAAGCCGCGCTTCTCGGCTCTCTGCCGAGCACGCTGCTCGCGGCGCTGCCTCGCACGCTCACGGTCACGCTTGCTCGATTGCGAGAGCGCGATGCGATCCGGCTGCGAGGACGACGAATCGTCACCTCCACCCAGGGAGGCGATCACGACGATCAGGAAGACGATCGCGAACACGACCAGCGCGGCCGGGGCGAGCGCCCGCAAAGAGCTTTGGCGAAATGCGCCCATGCCCGCGGCCGATGATACCGGCGGCCCTCCCGCCCAGACTCACCCGCCCGCCGGTGAAGCCTCCCATGCGGCTTTCCGCAGCGCCTCTGCGGCCGCCCGTGCCGCCCCGGGCGAGCCCGTCTCGAGCGCCGGCGCCACGATCGAGCGGGAGGCGGCCACCAGTGCCGCGGCCCGGCCCGGCGCAAAGGCGGGGCCGAGCAACTCGGCCCGTCCCCCCTGCGCGCCGACGCCGGGCAGCAGGAAGACGGCGTGCGGCATCGCGTCCCGCAGGCCGGCCAGCAGCGCCGGCTCGGTCGCCGCGACGACCGCTCCCACGTCGGCCAGCCCGGAATTCCCGATGCCGCCGGCGCCGAGGTCACGCACCAGTCGCGCAAGGCGCTCCCGCAGCGGTGGAGAGCCGGGCGAGGCCTCGTCCTGGATCTCGGCGGCGCCCTCGTTCGAGGTGCGCACGAGCACGAAGCAGCCGGCGTCGCGAGCGCGCGCGGCGGTCACGAGTGGCTCGAGCGAGTCGCGCCCGAGCAGCGGATTGACCGTGACGGCATCCGCGCCCAGCCCGCGCACGTCTCCCCAGGGCGTCGGGGTCGAGCCGAGCAGCGCCTGCGCATAGGCCGCCGCGGTGTGCGGGACGTCCCCGCGCTTGCCGTCGGCGATCACGAGCAGGCCGGCGTCGCGGGCCGCTGCGGCGACGTCGGCGAGCGCGGCCCAGCCGGGAGCGCCGAGCCGCTCGAAGCAGGCGAGCTGAAGCTTGACCGCCGCGCAGGCCGGGCCGGCGGCATCGATCAGCGCCGTGCAGTGGCGGGCGACCGCGTGGCCGGCGCGCTCGGCGGCCGAGCCGGGCATCGCAGAAGCCTCCGACACCGCCTCCGGCAAGAGCTGCGCGGGGTCGGGATCGAGGCCGAGCGCGACCTGGCTCTCGCGCTCGAGCACGATCGCCTGGAGGCGATCGGCGAAGTTCACGCGATCCGGATCAAACGGGCGCGGCCCCGCCGCGGGACCGCACCCTCAACGACCTCGAAAGCGAAGCGTGCTGCAGGGGCGGCGCTAGCGCTTGACCGCTTCCTTGAGCCCCGAGCCGGCCGTGAACCGCGGGACGCGGCCGCCCGGAATCGTGATGCGCTCCTTGGTCTGCGGGTTCACTCCCTGACGCGGTCCGCGCTCGGCGACGTGGAACTTTCCGAAGCCGGTAAAGCTGATCTCGCCGCCGGAGCCGAGCGTGCTCTTGATCGTGCCGAGCACCGCCTCGACGGCCTCCGTGGCCTCGCGCTTCGAGAGATTGGTCTGGTCGGCGACGCGGTCGATGAACTCCTGCTTCGTCACGCTTCCCCCTTGGTCGGGTGGGCAAATCGGCGCCAATCTAGCAATGCCCGCGGACAATCACAAACCCGATCAGGCTCTAGAAAGCCAAAAAGCTCGAATTAGCGGCAGAGAAGCGATCGCTCGAGGGGAGCGCCGGCGCCTCGCGCGCCGCCTATTTCTCTCAGGAGCCGGCGATCGTCATCTCGCCGATCAGCAGCGCCGGGACCTTCACGCTGCTGCCGAACGGCACCCACCGCGCGTCCGCGCCCACCGCGGACACGGCTTGCAGCATCGCGACGAGGTCCGAGGCGATCGTCACCTCACGCACCGGGGCAGCGAGCTCGCCGCCCGCGATCAGCCTCCCGGTCGCGCCCACCGAGAAGGTTCCCGAGATCGGGTTGACGCCGGAGTGGAGGCCGCTCACCGACATCACGTAGAAGCCGTCGCCGGCGACGCGCAGAAGCTCCGCCTCGTCGGCTTCGCCCGGCTCGACGACCAGGTTCGTCGGGGCCACCGAGGGTGGTGTCCGGTAGGAGCCGCGAATCCCGTTGCCGGTCGAGTCGTGGCTGCCGCGACGGCCGGTGTAGGAGTCGTACAGGAACTCGCGCATGGTCCCGTCCTCGATCAAGGGCGTGCGCTGCTGGGGCATGCCCTCCCCGTCGAACGGCGCCGTCGCGAGGCCGTCCGGCGCAAGGCCGTCGTCGACCAGGCGCAGCCGGCGGTCGGCGATCTGCTCCCCCTGCTTGTCGGCGAACAGGGATCGCCCGCGCTGGACTGCGTCCGCGGAGAGCGCGCCGCCGATCACCGAGACGAAGCTCGCCGCCACGTACTGGTCGAGCACCACCGGGCATCGCCGGCTCGAAGGCTGACGGGCGCCGTGGAGGGCCACAGCTCGGTCGGCGGCCTCGCGCCCGATCGCCTCGGGGTCGAGCGACTCCGGGCCCCGCGCGACGCCGACGCCCATGCCGGTCATGCGGTCCGCGCCGTCGCCCGCGAACGCGTACGCATACGCGTAGCACTGGCTCTGCTCGTACGTGCCCCGGAATCCGGCCGAGTTTGCGAGCGCGACACGCCCGGCGCTGTCCGCGTAGACCGTGTCCTCGACGTTCGTCACGAGCGGGTCGCGCTCCCGCGCCGCCCTTTCCACGGCGAGCGCGAGCTCGATCCTGCGGTCCATCGTCCAGCGCTCGACCTCCCCCGACGAGAGCGGGCCGACATCGGCAGCCCCCGGCGCGGCCGGGAGGCCGGCGTGCTCGTCGGGCTCGGTCACCGCCGCGGCCTCGCTGGCAGCCCGTGCGAGCTTCGTCAGCCCCTGGTCGCTGAGATCAGAGCCGTATGCGTAGCCGCTCCGTCCCCCGGAGAAGACCCGCACGCCGGCGCCACGGCTGCCGGCCTCCACCACGCTTTCGACGGCCCCGCCGTAGACCCGCACGGTGCGGTTGACGGCGTCCTCGCACCAGGCGTCGGCCTGCTCGCTGCCGGCCGCCAGCGCCGCCTCGACGGCCACCTCCGCGGCGCGCTCGAGGTCGTGGCCGTTGCGCGAATCAGACATCGGTGCCGCCGACCGTGATCTCCGCGATCCGGACGGTCGGCTGCCCGGTGCCGACCGGCACCTGCTGGCCGTCCTTCCCGCAGAAGCCGCTCTTCATCCTGAGGTCGTCCGCGATCCCGTCGATGCGGGTCAGCACCTCGAGGCTGCTGCCGATCAGGGTCGCGCCGCGAACCGGAGCGGTCACCTTCCCATCCTCGATCAGATAGCCCTCGGAGACGCCGAACACGAAATCGCCCGTGGCGGGCTCGACCTGCCCGCCCGCGAACGACACCGCGTACAGGCCTCGCTCGACGCTCGCGATCAAGTCCGCCGGGGTGGCGTCGCCGGGGGCGATGTAGGTGTTGGTCATGCGTGGGATCGGCAGGTGGCGAAAGCTCTGGCGGCGCCCGTTGCCGGTCGAGGGCCGGCCGTCTCGCCGGGCCCGGGTGAGGTCGTACAGGTAGAAGCAGAGCTCGCCCTCGTCGATCACCCGGGTCGCCTGGCATGGCGTGCCCTCGTCGTCGATCGCGTCGGTCCCCCACTCGCCCGGCATCGTGCCGTCGTCGTAAGCGGTCAGGAGCGACCCCGCGAGGCGCTCGCCGAGCCGCCCGGCGTAAACCGATGCCTGCTTCTGGACCGCGTCGGACTCCAGCCCGTGCCCGGTCGCCTCGTGGAACAGCACGCCGCCAAAGCCGTTCCCGACCACGACCGGCATGCGGCCCGCGGGCGCAGGACGGGCCTCCAGCATCGTCAGCGCACGGCGTGCGGCCTCGTCGGCAACCGCGGCCGGATCGCCTTCGAAGAGCTCGAATCCAGCGTGTCCCGCAAGCGACTCCGCGCCTGCTTCGACCCGGTCGGCGCTGCGCGCCACGACCTGCGCTCCGAGCCGCACGCGGGTGCGGTCGTCCCCGGTCAGCAGGCCGTCCGAGTTCGCGACCTGGACCTCACGCCGGATCTCGTTGTAGCCGGCCGTGACCTGCGCGATCGCATCGCCGGCGCTCCGCGCGCGCTCGTCGCACTCGACCAGCAACTGCGCCTTGCGCTTCGCCGGGACGTCCTCCGGACGCATGCGGACCGCCTGCGCCGGGGGCGACTCGGCCGCGCGCAGCGGGCGGGGAGTGGTCTCCTCGCGGCCGACCGCCGCCGCCACCTCGCGGGCGATGCGCTCGAGATCCGCCTCGCCGAGGCCGTCCACGTGCCCGAAGTAGGTCGCTTCGCCGGCGATCACGCGGACGCCTGCGCCGAGCTCCATCCCGGTCTGCGCACGCTCGACCTTGCGGTCGTCGAGCGACACCGAGAAGCTGGCGCGCCGCTCCGCGTACAGCTCCGCAAAGTCGCCACCGCGCGACAACGCCCGCGCGAGCACGCGCTCTCCGAGCGCGGGATCGAACAGCCGGGCGACTCCGTCAGCCATTCGGCCGCGCGTGCTCCTCGTCCACGATCGACTGGCAGAGCGACTGGAGCCGCACCGCCTCCGGCGACTCGTCGCGAAGCACCCTTGCCTCGCCGTGCCCGACCCGCACGCGCACGCGCGGCCGGCGCTTCTCGGTGCGGCGGCGCATCGCCGCGGCGACCTCCTCCGCGTAGCTGCCGAGCCGCGCGATCGACCGCCGCTGCTTCACCGGCCCGCTCCAACCCGCCGCGCCTCGGCGTCGGCGGCGCGGTCGAGGTCGGTCAGGACCGCGTGCATGTCGTAGAAGATCAGCCCGGGCAGCACCGACCGGTCCGTGAGGCAGAGCATCGACCCCTGCTCGGAGCGGATGAGGAACACCGCGCCCCCGTCGCAGGCGGCGTCCATCTCGACCGCCTCGCCGCCGGAGCCGAACCGCTCTCCGGCCTCGCGACTCAGCGCTTCGGCGAGCTCCGCGACCCGGCCCGGAGGAGGCTCGGGCGCCGCTGCGACCAGCTCACCATCCGCGTCGAGCAGAAGCGCGATGCGGATGTCTGAGGAGAGCTCGAGCAGGTACTGGAGTGCGAGCTGATGGGACGTCGCCGCCATCCGAGACAATATAGGCGCCCTGAACGGCTCTCCCGGAGAATCCCAGATGTCGCTCTCGCGGATCGCGTGGATCACCGTCGCCGCGATCTGCGCGATCGCCGCGATCCTGTTGCTGGTGAACGGCTACGACGGCTACAGCGCCGTGCTGTTCTTCGTAGGAGTCGCCGCCGCGGTGAACCTTTTGCCTTGAAGAAACTGGCCGTCCGGCTGCAGCAGCCGGACGGGTTTACGCTGGGGCGCGATTGGAAAACCGGCCGATCATCGGTTAGCTCGCGCCCTCGCGCTAATCCAATCGGCTGCTTGCAGCCGATTGGCCAGTTGTTCTTTCGGGCTCCAGGTGAACCAGTACTTCGGCCCTCGGCAGGGCGTGGCGGACCTCGCCCTCGACTTCATGGGCGATCTCGTGGGCTCGCTCCAGCGACGTGCCCGGGAGGAACTGGAGGTGCAGGTCGATGTAGCGGGCACTCCCCGCGCGCCTGCCGCGGAGCTTGTGGTAACCCGCCAGCTCCGGCGCTGCGTTGGCGACGATCGCCTTTCGCACGACGTCGAGCTCGTCCGGAGGAAGGGCTTCGTCGACCAGCACGCGCGATGACCGGCTGAGAATCCGGATGCCCGCGTAGACGATCGCCGTCGCGACGAACAGCGCCACGATCGAGTCGAGCTCGGCGACGCCGGTGATCTCGATCAGCACGAGGCCGGCGAGCACCGCGAGCGACGTCCAGGCGTCCGCCCGCAGGTGTGCGGCGTCGCCCTCGAGCGCGGGCGAGTCGTGCGCGCGGGCCCGCCGGATGAGCCATGCCGAGACGCCGAAGTTGACGACCGCCGAGAACCCGATCACCCCGATGCCCACCCCGAGGTGGTCGATGTTCGCGCTCGTGGCGAGGCGGCGAACCGCTTCGAAGACGATCACGCCCGCGCCGATCAGGATCAGCATGCCCTCGATCGCCGCGGCGACGTTCTCGATCTTCGCGTGCCCGTACATGTGGCTCTCGTCCGCAGGCTCGTCCGCCTTGCGAAGCGACACGTAGGCGACCACCGACGCAAGCAGGTCGATGCTCGAGTGGACCGCCTCGGTGACGATCGCGACCGAGCCCGTGATCGCGCCGGCCGCGATCTTGAGCGCGATCAGCAACGAGTTCGAGATGATCGAGAGGCGCGCGGCGTTGAACTTGGCGGTGCCCTCGACCGCCGCCGGGGCGATCAGCGGGGCGCGCCTGCTGGTCTTGTGCGACGTTGGCATCGGGACTCGCTACGCGCGCACCGAAAGCCGCTCGCGAAGCGCCCGCGCGGCGCGGCCGCGGTGACTGATCTCGTCCTTCTCGGCAGCTGACAGCTCCGCCATCGTGCGATCGTCCCCGGGCCGGCGCTCGTCCGGCAGGAACGCCGGGTCGTAGCCGAAGCCGCCGCTGCCCCGGGGCTCGTGCACGATGCGTCCCTCGCAGCGCCCCGCGAAGACCTCCCGGCCCCCCTCCGGATCTGCGAGCGCGAGCGCGCAGACGTAGGCCGCCCGCCGCTCCTCCACGCCGCGCAGCTCCTCGAGCAGCTTCGCCAGGTTCTGCGCGTCGGTTGCGCCCTCGCCGGCGTAGCGCGCGGAACGGATCCCCGGCCCGCCGCCGAGCGCCTCGACCACGATCCCGGAGTCGTCCGCGAGCGCGCGCTTGCCCGTCGCCCGCGCGGCCGCCTCGGCCTTGATGATCGCGTTCTCGGCGAAGGTCGAGCCGGTCTCCGGCGGAAGCTCGACGGCATCCGGAAGCGGCTCGAGGACCTCGGGCGCGAGCATCGCGGCGAGCTCCTTCAGCTTGTGCCCGTTGCGGGTCGCGAGCACGAACGCCATGGTGACTGGAGACTAGCCCGCCGACTGGGGCACGAGTGCGCCGGCGGCCTCTTCCTGCGCGAGCCGCAACGACGCGATCCCGCCGGCGGCAAGCTCCAGCAGCCGGTCCAGCTGGTCACGGGAGAACGACACACCCTCCCCGCTCGCCTGCACCTCGACGAGCTCGCCGGCGCCGGTCATCACGACGTTCATGTCGACTTCGACGGTCGAGTCCTCGCGGTAGTCGAGATCGAGCACCGGGGTGCCGGCGACGATGCCGCACGAGACGGCCGCGACCGAGCTTCGGAGCGGGACGTCTGCCAGGGAGCCCCCCTCGACGAGCCGGTCGAGCGCGAGCTTCAGGGAAACGTAGGCCCCCGTGATCGCGGCGCAGCGCGTGCCGCCGTCGGCCTCCAGCACGTCACAGTCCAGGTAGACGGTTCGCTCGCCGAGCCCGTCCAGATCGATCACGGCCCTGACCGAGCGCCCGATCAGCCGCTGGATCTCGACCGTGCGCCCGTCGGGGCGGCCGCGCGCCGAGTCGCGCTGCCGGCGCGTACCGGTCGAGGCGGGCAGCATCCCGTACTCGGCCGTGAGCCACCCGCGGCCCGAGCCCTCGCGCCACGAGGGCACGCCCTCGACCAGCGACGTGGTGCAGATCACCCGTGTCCCGCCTGCCTCGATCAGGGCGGATCCGTCTGCACTGCGGACGAAGCCCGGCTCGATCGACACCGGCCGCAACGCGGCGGGCACCCGCCCGTCGGGGCGGGAAGGAGAGGTCTCGTCGGGCGGAGCCACGCCGCCATCCTAAAGAGAAGGCCGCGCGTGGATTCGGCGGCGGCCCGGGCGCGCGGGCGTGGGGTGTGTGGAGTTGTGCATCTATGCGATGCACAGCGCCGTAAATCCCCTTACCGAAGGCGCACATACGGAGCCGATTGAGCCCTCTCGTGGGTCGCGCGTGAAGGCCGTGGGCTCTGAGGTCGGTGGTACCCGGAAAAACCGGCACGTACGGGGTGCAGGATCAGCCTCTCGCGACCCCCGCGTGAGGATCGCTGCCTCTCTCTACCTGCCTGCTTTTCCGAAGCACGAACGCCCGGTGTCATGCACCTCTGCGATGCATGACACCGGACACCCTCGAAGGCACGTATGACATCGACTCGCGTGCGCTCAGTAATGCACCTTGGTGACGGCCTCCGCGATCTTCTTCAAGATCAGCGAGCCGAGCTGCTGGCCCTCCGCGAACTGCGTCGAGTTCATCGCCGCGATCACGCCCACCATGATCAGCGCGACCAGTGCGACCAGTGCGACGTACTCCACCGTGCCCTGGCCTCGCTCCCCGCGGGACTTGCCCGCCCGTCCACTTCCCACCACCCGGACCTCCTTGCCTGTTTGCGGGTCGAGCATCGCGCTTCCCGACGCGCCGCTTCAAGCACGGGCGTAACGACTCGTTCGAGGCCTCGAAGAAAAAGTGGACCGCCCCGAACCGCACGGTTATAGTCGATTCACGAGCCCGGCCTGTGAACACGATGTTCGCAAAACGGGCTCCTTGGATTCGCAGGACAAGGAGGTTTTCCAGCATGGCAGCAGGAGTGCGGTCGGACCGCCGCATCGCCCGGATCCGTGACATGTGCCTAACGGCAGGCCTAACGGCAGCATGTCCCACGGCACCGGACACGCGGCACGAGCGCCGCCGCCGGACGCTGCAGCCAAAAGACGGGCGCGTCGACCTCTACCTCAGTCAGCTCGCGAAGACCGACATCATGGTCGCGCTGATCGGCAGGGGCCGGGGGCAGCTTCATCGCCCCCGGGGCATGAGCACGGGGATCAGGGCCCCCGTGCATGAAAGGGCCGACGCCTCGGCGGTCACCTTTTAGGTGATCGACACAGAGAGGCTCCCGGGAGGCAGCGTAGTCGCTGGGGAGCCTTGCTAGCGGGGGCAAGGGCGCCGCGTCGCAAGACGCGGCGCCCACTATTTTCGGACTGACCGCGGGCCGCGGAGCGCTTCACCCGAGCACCGGCCACCAGCGCGCGAAATGCGCGCGCGCACGCTCCACCGCGACGCCCGGCACGGCCTCGGCAGGAGCGCCGCCGCCCTTCGCCGCCTCCATCGTCGCGGCCACCGACCGCGCCAGCGCCTCGAGGTCGTACCCGCCCTCGAGCACGACTCCGAGTGGGACCCCGAGCTCGTCCGCAAGCGATCGCATCGCCGCCGCCATCGCCGCGAACGTCTCCTCGGTCAGCGCGCACGACGCGAGCGGGTCGTCGCGATGCGCGTCGAAGCCGGCCGATATCAACACGATCCCCGGCGCGTATGCCCGGGCGATCGGCACGACCAGGTGTTGCACCAGCGCGAGCCACTCTTCGTGCCCGGACCCGCCCGGCACCGGCAGGTTCACGGTGTAGCCCTCGCCGTCGCCGGCGCCGCTCTCGGTCAGCGCCCCGGTGCCGGGGTAGAGCGGCGACTC
Source organism: Solirubrobacterales bacterium (assembly GCA_038326655.1). Classification (GTDB taxonomy): domain Bacteria; phylum Actinomycetota; class Thermoleophilia; order Solirubrobacterales; family JBBDJG01; genus JBBQKG01. Next base: position 116,424 of record JBBQKG010000001.1, on the reverse strand, counting down.
GTGGATGCTCGCGTACAGCACCTCGTCGGAGGCGTAGAAGATGTCGTTGGTGCCGTTGCCGTGGTGCACGTCCCAGTCGAGCACCAGCACCCGCTCGAGCCCGTGGCCGTCGAGCGCATGGCGGGCCGCGATCGCGACGTTGTTGAAGATGCAGAAGCCCATCGCGCGCGCCGGTTCGGCGTGGTGCCCCGGTGGGCGCAGCGCGCAGAACGCCGGCGCGGCCTCGCCCCCGAGCAGCGCGTCGACCGCGCGCACGGCGCCTCCGGCCGCGTGCAGGGCCGCCCCGAACGAGCCACGGGAGGCAATCGTGTCGGCGTCGAGCATCCCGCCGCCGCGCTCCGACAGCTGTGCGATCGCCTCCACGTACTCCGGCGGGTGAACCGATTCGAGCACCGCGCGGCTGACGGCCGGCGCCTGCTCGCGCTCGTACCCCAGCCACTGCCGCGAATCGAGCTCGCGCTCGATCGCACGGATCCGCTCGGGTCGCTCGGGATGAGGCCCGGTGTCGTGCTCGAGCGACGATGGGTGGTGGAGGTAGAGCGCTGGCAAGATCTGCTCCGCGGCCGTCGCCGGTGAGGTGGCGACCCGGCCTGCCGGGTACCGTACTGCCCCCTTGCCGGAGGAAACACACAGCTCCGCTGCGGTCGACGTCGCGATCGTGGGGGCCGGCGCGGCGGGCCTCTACACGGCACTGGTCGCCGCCGAGCAGGGCGCACGGGTCGAGTTGCTCTCGCGCTCGCCCCTCCCGCAGTCGGCGAGCTACTGGGCGCAGGGCGGCCTCGCGGCGGCGCTCGCCGCGGACGACAGCCCGGCGCTGCATTTCGACGACACGCTGCGCGCCGGCCGGCGCACCACGCGCGAGAGTGCCGTGCGGGCGCTCACGGAGGAGGCGCCGGAGCGGGTCGGCGAGCTCCAGGCGAGAGGCATCGAATTCGATCGCAATCCCGGCGGTGTCCTGATGCTTTCGCTCGAGGGGGGCCACACCCGGCGCCGCGTCGTGCACGCAGGCGGCAGCGCGACCGGAAGGCACCTGACGTCGGCGCTCGCCGCCCTGGTCCAGTCCCACGAGCTGATCGAGGCGAGACCGCGCAGCGCCGCGAATCGTCTTTGGATCGAGGACGGCCGCTGCGTCGGCGTGGTGGCGGACTCCGGTGCAGTCGCAGCCGGTGCGACCGTGCTCGCGACCGGCGGCGCCGCTGCGCTGTGGCGGCGGCACACGAATCCGCCGGGCGCGGTGGGAGCGGGGCTCGTGCTGGCCGAGGATGCCGGCGCCGCACTTGCCGACCTCGAGTTCATGCAGTTCCACCCGACCGCGCTCGCGTCCACCGGTGCGATGGACGGCTTCCTGGTGACGGAGGCGGTGCGGGGAGACGGCGCCCTGCTGCTCGACGCGACGGGCGAGCGGTTCGTGGACGAGCTCGCACCGCGCGACGAGGTCGCGCGCGCGATCTACGAGCGGCTCCAGGCGACGGGCGCCGAGTCGGTGTTCCTGGACATGCGCGCGGTGCCGGCCGAGCGGTTCCCCAACATCGTCGAGGCGCTCGCGCGGGTCGAGCTGGACCCGCGACGGGACCTGATCCCGGTCGCCCCGGCGGCGCACTACATGATCGGGGGGGTCGCGACCGACCTCCACGGCCACTCCTCGCTGGCGGGCCTCTACGCCGTCGGCGAGTGCTCCTGCACCGGGCTCCACGGCGCGAACAGGCTCGCGTCCAACTCGCTGAGCGAGTGCTTCGTCTTCGGCCGGCGCGCCGCCCTGGCCGCGATCGCGGAGCCGCAGCGCCTGCCCGCAGGCTCGCCTCCGGCACCGCTCGGCGGCGCGCCGCCCACGGAAGCTACCCGCCGCGCCCTGTGGGAGCACGCCGGCCTGGCGCGGGACGGCGAGGGCCTCGCGCACCTCACGCGCGACCCGCATCCGCTCGCGCGCCTGATCGGGCGATCCGCGCTCGCCCGGCGGGAAAGCAGGGGCTGTCACCTGCGCTCGGATTGCCCGGCGGCCGATCCGGCCCTGGACGCGCGCCACCTGCTGCTCGTGGACGAGGGCGAGGGCCGCTTCGAGCGCTGGGATTAGCCCCCGCACGGCTCTTAACGGAGCCTTAACTATCCGTACGTACGCTCTTCACAACCCGCGGGGATACTCGCTGCGCTGGACAAGGCTGGTCCGGTTGGGAGAGGGAGCATCGCGGCCGTCACCACCAAAGGGAGCTGCTAGCGACGATGTATCACTTCAGCCGTGCGATCTACCGAGAGCTTTCCGACTACGTGATCGAGGAGAGGCCCTCGACGCAGCGGGAGACCAACCGCGAGCTCGTGCTCCGCGAGTGCGAGCACGCAATCGAGCGCCTCATGACCGACCGCCGCTACTTTGCGCGGCCGGCCCGGACGCTGTTCAACAACATCCGCCCCTACTTCGCGATCGGGGACCTTCCGCGCGTGTACTTCGTGATCGAGCGCAACCTCAGCGTCGCCAGCGAGTTCGTGGCGCGTGTGCCGGAGTACATCTACGACCAGACCGGTGTGCAGCGCTCTTGCCAGGCGATGACCCGCAAGGGCAAGCCGTGTCAGCGCCACCCGCTTCCGCGCAGCGAGTACTGCCCGTCGCACCAGCACCTCGAAGAGAACTTCGAGGAGCTCGAGCTCGCGGCCTGACGCCGGCCTGACGACCTGAGCCACGGGGCGGTCCCCCTCCCCGCCCCGGAGCTCAGCCCTTGGGCTGCCCTCGATCATCTAGATTCGCGCACCGTGAGCGGCGCGCAAGCAACCGCCCGACCGGGCTCCTACGCCCTCGGCGTCGACGTCGGCGGAACGTTTACCGACGCCGCGCTGGCCGGCGCCGGCCGGCTCTTCACGGCCAAGGTGCCGTCGACTCCCCGCGACCAGTCCGACGGCGTGATCGCCGCAATCGAGCAGGTGCTCGAGAAGGCGGGGGTGGAAGCGCGAAGCGTCGAGCGCTTCGGTCACGGCATGACGGTCGCGACGAACGGGCTCCTGGAGGAGCGCGGGGCGCGGACCGCGCTCGTGACGACGCAGGGCTTCGCCGACGTGCTCGAGATCGGCCGCCAGGCCAGGCCGGAGTTGTACCGGCCCTGCGCCCGGGCCCCGGCACCGCTGGTGCCGGCCGAGCTTCGTCTCGAGGTCGGCGAGCGGGTAGGGCCGGGTGGCGTGATCCGACCGCTCGACGAGCGCACGCTCGAGCGGGCGCTGGACGACCTTGCGGAGGCCGGGGTCGAGTCGGTCGCCGTCTGCCTGCTGCACTCCTATGTGGACGCGGCGCACGAGCGCCGCGTGGCCGAGAGCGTGGCGGCCCGCCTTCCGGGCGTCCACGTGTCGGCGTCGCACGATCTGCTGAGCGTCTTCCGCGAGTACGAGCGCACGTCGACCACCGTGATCGACGCCTACCTCTCGCCACTGATCGAGACATACCTCCGCCGGCTGGCGGCACGGGCCTCGGAGCGTGGCCTGCCGCCACCCGAGATCATGAGCTCGGGCGGCGGGCTGATCGATGCCGAGACGGCCGGCCGCCACGCCGCCCTGACGGTGCTGTCGGGCCCTGCCGCGGGTGCAATCGGCGCGGCAACCGTGGGCGAGCTCGCGGCCGCGGGCGAGGTGCTCGCGTTCGACATGGGCGGAACCTCGACCGACGTGTGCGTGGTCGAGGGCGGTCGCGTCCGCCAGGCCGCCGCGCAGGCGATCGCGGGCCGCGTGCTGCAGCTGCCGATGGTAGACGTGCACACCGTCGGCGCCGGGGGCGGGAGCATCGCCTGGGCCGACGCCGGTGGCGCGCTGCGGGTCGGGCCGCAGTCGGCAGGCGCCGACCCCGGGCCGGCCTGCTACGGGCGCGGCGGCAGGCTCCCGACGGTCACCGACGCCAACCTGTTGCTCGGCTATCTCGGCGCCGGGTCCGCGCTGGCCGGCGGCCTGCGGCTCGACGTCGAGGCCGCCGAACGCGCGGTCGACGGGCTCGCGGGCACGCTGGGCCTCGACCGCGACGAAGCCGCCGCGGGGATCGTGCGTGTCACCGAGCACGAGATCGCGAGGGCGCTCCGCGTCGTGACGGTCGAGCGCGGCGTGGACCCGCGCGGCTACGCGCTGATCGCCTTCGGCGGTGCCGGGCCGATGCACGCCGTGCGCCTCGCGGAGGAGCTCGAGATGAACCGCGTGCTGTGCCCGCGTGCCGCGGGCGTGCTCTCCGCCGTGGGCCTCGTGGTGTCCGATGCGCGGCGCGACTTCGGCCGCAGCGTCCTGCTCGGCGAGGACGACCTCCGGGCCGGCCGCGCGGCCGCCGCGGCATCCGAGCTGGCCGAGCGCGCGCGTCGTGAGCTGCCGGGCGCGCAGGTGGAGGCCTCCTACGATGTCCGCTATCGCGGCCAGGCATTCGAGCTGACGGTGCCGGGGCCGCTCGAGCCCTCGCTCGCCGGCCTGCGCGAGCGCTTCGAGGCCGCGCATCGGGAGCGCTACGGCTACGCCGACGACCAGGGCGAGCTGGAGCTCGTGAACGTGCGCGTCGCGGCGGTCGCCGCCCGCCCGGCCGTGGGGCTTGCCAGCGGTCCAATGTCGCAGCAGCCGGCCGGGGAACGATCCGAGGCGGCGGAGGGGGGCAGACGCGCGGCGACGTTCGCGGGCGCGCCCGTGGACGCGCTGGTGCTGCGAGGGGAGCCCGCTGCCGGGACTGCGCTCGAGGGCCCGGCGATCGTGGAGCTGTCGGAGACGACGGTCGTTGTGCCGCCCGGCTGGCGCGGCGCCGTCGACGCCCACGGGACGCTCGTGATGGAGCGGATCGCGTGAGCCTCGACCCGGTCACGCTCCAGGTCCTCGCGGGCAGCTTCAAGGCGGTGTGCGAGGAGATGGGCGCGGTGCTCGTGCGGGCGGCTCACTCGGCCAACATCAAGGAGCGCCGGGACGCCTCCACCGCGCTGTTCGACGCCGCCGGCGAGATGGTGATGCAGGCCGAGCACATCCCGGTCCACCTCGGTGCGATGCCGGACGCCGTTGCCGCGGTGCGCGATCTCGGCCATCGTGCCGGCGACGCCTGGATCCTGAACGACCCCTACCGGGGCGGCACGCACCTGCCGGACATCACGATCGTGTCGCCCCTCTTCAACAACGGCCGCACCGGCGATCGGCTGTTGGGCTTCGCCGCGTGCCGCGCCCATCACGCGGACGTCGGTGGCTCGACCCCGGGGAGCATGCCGGCTCGCTCGTCGACGCTCGCCGAAGAGGGCGTCGTGATCCCGCCGACTCGGATCGCCGTGCGCGGCGAGATCGACGGCAACCTGATGCGCGGCCTCACCAGCCGGATGCGGGGACCCCGCCAGCGCGAGGCGGACCTGCGCGCCCAGCTCGCGGCGAACCGGGTCGCCGCAATCGGCCTCGCGCGGCTGGTCGAGCGCAACGGCCTCGACCTCGTGGAGCGCGGCATGGCGGAGGTGCTCGACTATGCAGAGCGCCGCACCCGGGCCTCGATCGAGGCGATCCCGGACGGGCAATACCACGCGCGTGACGTGCTCGAAGCCGAGGGTGGAGGCGAGCTTTCGATCGCGGTGCGGGTGCGCGTGCGGGGAGCCGGCGTCGAGGTCGACTTCGCGGGCACCGACAACCAGAGCAAAGGCAACCTCAACTGCCCGCTGTCGGTGACGAAGTCGGCGGTGTACTACGTGCTGCGCGTCGCGACCGACCCGGACATCCCGGCCTCGGCCGGCTCCTACCGCCCCGTCGAGGTGCTCGCGCCGGCCGGTTGCCTGGTCAACGCGCAGCCGCCTGCCGCAGTTGCCGGAGGCAACGTCGAGACCTCGAGCCGGATCGCCGACGTCGTGTTTGCGGCGCTTGGCGAGGCGATGCCGATGCCTGCGCAGGGCCAGGGGACGATGAACAACCTGACGCTCGGAAATGACGCCTCGACCGGTTCCTTCACCTATTACGAGACGCTCGGCGGCGGCCAGGGGGCGTGCCCCGACGCCGACGGCCCGTCGGCCGTCCACGTCGCGATGAGCAACACCCTGAACACGCCCGTCGAGGCGCTCGAGCAAGAATTCCCGGTGTGGGTGCGGGAGCACTCGCTGCGGCGCGGTTCGGGCGGCGCCGGGCGCCACCGCGGCGGCGACGGCCTGATCCGCGAGCTCGAGGCCCGCGAGCCGATGGAGTACTCCCTGCTGACGGAGCGGCGCCGCGTGGCGCCGCGAGGGGCAGCCGGCGGCGCGCCGGGCGAACGGGGCCGGAACCTCCTCGTGGGCGCGGGCGGAGCGACCCGGGAGCTGCCCTCGAAGGCCCAGGGGCGGCTCGCGGCCGGCGAGGCGCTCAGGATCGAGACCCCCGGAGGCGGCGGCTACGGAGCTTGACACTCAGTCAACTGCGGTGCGGGCCGCTGACCGGTCGGGCGTATGCAAAGTTGACTGATCGGCCGATCAAGATTTGAAATTGTGTGGAAGGTTCGTACAATGTCCGACCTGTAGGAGCGTTTTTTTCCGGTCATTGCGGGTTGAAGGACGGCCCGCTCTCGCTCGGACCAGCCGAGAAGGGGCCCGCGCCGAGGGTGCGGGCACACGGAAAAAGTCGTTTCCAAGCAGTCTTATGCCAGTCGCGTTCAAAGAATGGGCCGTAACCGTCCGTGCGCTTGCCGAGGGCGAGCAGCTGCTCACCCTGCGCAAGGGCGGGATCCGCGAGGACAACCGGCATTTCGAGCTCGAGCACGACCGCTTCTTCCTCTACCCCACCTTCGATCACCAGCGGAACAACCTCGTCCGCCAGTCGCATCACCCCGAGCTTCGCCGGGCACTCGAGGAAGGGGTCTGGACCGACGCTGAACCGCCTCCCAAGGCGCTGATCCAGGACGGGGGCATCGAGCAGCCCGACCGCGTCCGGATCCGGGCCTGGGCCGAGGTCTACGAGCACTACGAGGTGGCCGATCCGAGGATCGTGGACGGCTTGAGCCCGTTCCACATCTGGACCTCCGACTACGCCTTCAAGCGGCTGCGGTGGAAGCCGCGCCACCCGCTGCACGTGCTGGTCCTGCGGGTCTACCGGATCCCGCGACCGGTCACCGTGCGCGTACGGCCCGAGTACGAGGGCTGCAGGTCATGGGTCGAGATCGACCGCGACCTTCCCTTCGAGGGCACGCCGGTGATCGCGGACGAGGAATTCGAGCGAGCCGCATCGGGCATCGAGGCGATCGTGCGAGAGGCCGGCGCGCTCGCCGGCGCCGCGACCCTCGCCTGAGCCCCGGGCCCGCACCCACCGCCGCCGCCCGACCGGTCGAAACGCTGATCCGCTCCGCCGAGCGGGCGATCGTGCTCGGCATCGGCGGTGGCGGTGACGTGGTGGGCGCGCTTGCGAGCGCGCTGCTTTGCGAGCGCCTCGGCACGCCGGCCGTGCTCGGCGGCGTCACGTGGGAGCGCCGTCCGATCGACCCTGCCCCCGGCCCCCGGCGAGTGAGCGAGATTCTCGACGGCCGCCGCCTGGGCGAGGGCGTCGTGCTGGCCGGCCCGGCCACACGAACCGAAGGGGGCGTCGTGTTCGCCGAGTCCCGGATGGCGAAGCTCCGGGGCCAGGACACCCTGCTGGTCGACCCCAACGTGGGTCCGGGGGCGATCGCGGACGGCATCGCGGAGGCCGCCGGCGCGCTCGGCGCCGACCTCGTGCTGCTCGTCGACGTGGGCGGCGACGTGCTCGCCGACGGCTCCGAGCCAGGCCTGGCGAGCCCGCTCTGCGACGCGGTCATGCTGGCCGCGGGCGTGCACCTGCAGCGACGCGGCGTCCGGGTCGCCGGAGCCGTGTTCGGACCGGGCTGTGACGGCGAGCTGACGCTCGACGAGCTGCTCGACCGCGTCGCCCGCCTGGGCGCCGCCGGAGCGCTGCTCGGTACCGAGGGCATGAGCCTGGCGACGGCCGACGAGCTCGACCGGGCAGCCGCGGAGGTGCCGACCGAGGCGAGCGCGCAGGCGGTTCGCTGCGCGCGAGGCGAGATCGGCACCGCTGCGATCCGCGACGGGCGCCGCCACGTGCCGCTCTCGCCGATCGGCGCGCTCACCTTCTACTTCGACCCGGAGGCCGCGGTCGCCGCGGTCGTGCGACTCGCCGAGGCGGTGCTCGAGACCGGCTCGCTCGACGAGGCGAACGAGGTCATGCACCGGCTCGGGGTGCGCACGGAGCTCGACTACGAGCTTGAGATGGCGGCGCGATAATCCGCCGGTGGTCTGGGTCGAGACAGCCTCGCCGAGTTTCGCCGCCCGCCACGAGGGGGCGCACGCGGAGGACGCCGAGGCCGTCCTGGATGCGCTCGAGTCGCGCGCGGCTTCGTGAGCTCTATCCGCGCCTGCCCGCGAACGTCACGGTCGTGCTTCACGATTCCTGGCTGCAGCTTGCACTCGCCCAGCCGTGGCTCCCGGTCGCACGCCGGCTCGCGTCGCCGGCCGCCCGCCGTTACATGACGGGTTGGTTCTCCGCCGCGGAGGTCCACGTGCTGGCGCCCGAGCGCCTGCGTGAGGTGGCCGGCGGGCCCGACTCGCTCGAAGCGCTGCTGCTCACGCCGCTGCGGGTCTACACGATGCTGGTGGCGGGCACCGACAACCCCCTGCTTCCTCCCCCCTTCCGGCCGCGCACCGCGCGCACGCTCCTGCGCGCGCCGTGGGTCCTCGAGGGCATCGGCCAATATCTTTCGGGGCAGGTCCCGCTTCTGCGTCCCGCGCTCGCGATCCGCCTCCGTGAGGGGCCGGTGCGATTCCCGCCCTCGCGGCGCGACGCCCCGCTCGTCGCGGGCGCGGTCTTCGACCTGCTCGCGCGCCGGAAGGGCGAGGCCGCCTCGGTGCGGCTCGCTCGTCAGCCCGCGAAGGATCCCGTGGGCGCGCTCGAGTCGGCGCTGGATGTCTCGAGCACCGAGCTGGTTTCGCTCTGGCGCTCCCACATCGAGCGCCTCGCCTCGCCCCGCGCGGGCGTCACGCCGCTCAGGAGTTGAGGACGAGCACGACCCAGAGCAGGAGGCCGAGCACCGCGGCGCCGGCCACCAGCCCGAGGAAGAGGCGCGCGATCGGGCGCCCGGTGGTTGCGTAGGGCGCCGGCACGCTGGCATCGGGACTCGCCGAGATCTCGCTCTCGCGCAGCACCTCTCGCGCGATCCCCAGCCCGGACTCCGGCACCAGCACGTCGCGCGGCCCGGCGGCGAGGAAGTCGGGCACGTCGAAGCCGGCCGAACGCTTGAGCGTGCTCGGCACGCCCTCCTCGAGCAGCAGCATCTGGATCAGCTCGGCTTCCGGTTGGTGGCGTGCGGTCGCCACCCGCCGCAGGTCGCCGCGCGTGTACTCCGGCTTCACCTTGCGGGCCCGCTCACGGACACCGCTCGCCGGCTCGGTGACGTCGACGCGGCCGGCATAGGTGAGCGGCATCCCGCAGTCGGTGCAGAACCGCTCGTCGAGGGAGTAGCGTGTGGCGCAGCGGGGACAGGCGAGCGGCTGCGACGGGTTCGAGGCCACTAATCCGCGACCGACAGATCGCGCTCGGAGATCGCCCCCCCGTCGATCTCGAACGTGCGCACGCTCGGCCGCTCGGGATCCTCGAGGGAGACGATCAGCCAGACCATCCCCGGCCAGTTCTGGGCGAAGTTGACGTCGGTCTGAGAGGGGTAGGCACCGGTCCTCGTGTGCGAGTGGTAGATCGAGCCCAGGTCCCACCCCTGCTCGTCTGCCGCCGACTGGATCCGCATCACCTGACGCCCGTCGATCTCGAAACGAGTCGGGCTGTGATGGATGTTCTCGGCCGGGAAGACCTTCGTGGCGGCGCCGTCGCTGGTCGCGACGATCCCGCAGCACTCGTTCGGGAACTCTTCGCGGGCGTGGCGAAGGATCTCGTCCAGGAGCGTGCGGGAGATCCGCACGCCGCTACCACCAAACGGTGGAGTCGACCGCCTCGAGCTCGTCGACGGGCTTCGTCCACAGGCCCGCGGAGAGGTACTTGTCGCCGCCGTCGGCGACGATGAAGATCACGTTGCCCTCGTCCAGCTCGCCGGCCACGCGCGCCGCCACGGAGGCGATCGCACCCGAGGAGACGCCCGCGAAGATGCCCTCCTCGTAGAAGAGCTTCCGGGTCCAGATGATGCCGTCCCGGTTCGACACGAGGATCTTCCGGTCGAGCAGGGAGATGTCGATGATCGGCGGGATGAATCCGTCGTCGAGCGAGCGCAGGCCCTGCACGTCCTCGCCCTGGAGCGGCTCCGCGGCGACGATCTTGGTGGAGGGGTCGTGCTCCTTCAGCCGGCGGCCGTTGCCCATCAGCGTGCCACCGGTGCCGAGGCCCGCCACGAACGCGGTCACCTCGTCGAGCTCCTCGATGATCTCCTCGGCGGTGCCGTAGTAGTGCGCGTCGGGATTGGCCTGGTTGCCGTACTGGTAGGGCATGTAGAAGTGCGGGTTTTTCTCCGCCAAGTCGAGCGCCTTCTCGACCGCGCCGTTGGAGCCCTTCGCACCTTCCGAGTACACGATCTCGGCGCCGTACATCTCGAGCAGCCGCGAGCGCTCCTCGGTGACGTTCTCGGGCATCACGACCGTGAGCGGGTAGCCCTTGAGGCGGCAGATCAAGCCCAGCGAGATGCCGGTGTTCCCGGAGGTAGGCTCGAGGATGTGCTGGCCCGGCTGGATCGCGCCCTCGGCCTCGGCGCGCTCGATCATCGATTTCGCGACGCGGTCCTTGACGGAGCCGGTCGGGTTGTAGAACTCGAGCTTTGCGAACAGGCGCACGCCTTCCTTGGGCGCGAGCCGCTTCAGCTCGACGATCGGCGTGTTGCCGATCACCCCGACAATGTCGGGGCAGCACTTGCCGGGCTCCCTCACTGGCCGTGCTTGAAGCATTGTGCGAAGTGTAGTCCGGCCGGGTTTTTCTACCCTCCGGCCATCGCCGGAAGGATCACGACCGTGTCGCCAGCGCCGACGCCCGTCTCGAGGCCGTCCTGGACGCGCACGTCCTCGTCGTTCACGTAGACGTTCACGTATCGGTTGAGCTCGCCTTCGCTCGAGAAGAGCTGGCCCTCGGTGCCGGGGTGCTCGCCCGCGAGGCCGTGCAGCACCTCCCCGACCGTGCTGCCCTCGACCTGCACCTCGCTCATCCCGCTCACTGACGGGCGCAGCACCGGTGGAATCTTGACGGTCGCCATCGCGGCGTAAGTTAACGGAGCGGCGGCTGGCTCAGCCGGCGGCCGCGCAGAGCGCCTCGTAGTCCTCGAACTCCACCGCTCCGAGATCGACGCCATCGCCGCAGACCGGGCAGCCCTCCGCGTCGCGACGGACCTTCAGCTCGGTGAACTGCGTCGTCAGCGCCTCGAACAGCAGCAGCCGGCCGACAAGCGGCTCGCCCGCGCCGATGATCAGCTTGATCACCTCGTTGGCCTGCAGCAGGCCCATGATCCCGGGCAGCACGCCCAGGACCCCGTTGGCGCCGCAGGAGGGCGCGAGATCAGCAGGCGGCGGCTGCGGGTAGAGGCAGCGGTAGCACGGCCCCTCGTAGGGGACGAAGACGGTCAGCTGGCCGTCGAAGCCGAGGATCGAGGCGTGGACCACGGGCGTGCGCTCGCGGACCGCCGCGTCGTTCAGGAGGTAGCGCGTCGGGAAGTTGTCGGCGCCGTCGACGATCACGTCGTAGTCGCGGATCAGGTCGAGCACGTTGTGCCGGTCGAGCCGCGTCTGGTAGCCGATCACCTCGACGTCCGGGTTGAGGGCCTCGATCGTCTTCCGGGCCGACTCGACCTTGGGCTCGCCGATCCGCGCGGTGGTGTGGATCACCTGCCGCTGCAGGTTCGTGAGGTCGACGACGTCGTCGTCGACGATCCCGAGGGTGCCGACGCCGGCAGCCGCGAGGTAGAGCGCCGCCGGCGAGCCGAGCCCGCCCGCGCCGATCAGCAGAACCTTCGCGTCGAGCAGTTTCTGCTGGCCCTCGCTGCCCACCTCCGGGACCAGCAGGTGGCGCGAGTAGCGCTCCTGCTGCTCGGGAGTCAGGATCCGGGGACGGTCGAACTCGTAGCCACGGTCCTTCCAGAGCACGAAGCCGCCGTTCATGGAGGCGACGTCCTCGTAGCCCATCTGCTCCTCGAGCGTGTTGGCGGCAAGCGCCGAGCGCTGGCCGGTGGCGCAGTAGAGCACGATCTTCTTGTCACGCTCGGGCACGAAGTTCTCGAAGCGCGACTCCAAATAGCTGCGCGGAATGTGGATCGCGCCGGGGATGTGCCCCTGGTCCCATTCGGCCTGCTCGCGCACGTCGACGACCACGAAATCGGGCTCTGCGCCGTTGCGGGCCTGGAGCTCGTGGACCTCCGACGGGTCCACCTGATCGACCTTCGCGCGTATGTCCTTGATCAGCTGGCTGCCTGTGCGCATCTCGCTACCTCTCGGAAAACGTTGAAACCGGGGAAAACCCCTAAATCCGATTGCAGTTCACCAAATATAGCAGCGCAGGGGCGCTGTCCAGGGCCGTTTTACCTCGGATTCCGGCGCCTGCACGACAGCTCCCGCAGGCCGCGATCGCCAGCAGCACGGCGATCACCATGATGCCGGCCGCCTCGAGGATCCCGCCCACCAGCCCGATCGTGCCGAACAGCCCTCCGCGCTCGGGAAGCGAGTCCCGCAAGGCGACCACGAACACGGGAAACGCACCGCCCCACCAGCGCGACCAGCCAGCTGGCCGCCAGCAGCGCGCCGCGGTGGGCGTGCACGAACGCGGTGATCGCCGGTGCGGAGTCCCGGACGCCCGGAACGTTGCCCGGCGTGATCGCGACGATCGCGATCATCGTTGCGAGCACTGTCAGGCCGGCGAGGCCGGCTATCCGCCGCGACGACACGAGCCGCATACTTTGCCGCCCGCCACGACGGGCCAGTCGCGCCGAAAAAAAGGGCGGCGGCGCTTCTACCAGCGCCGCCGCCACAGCCCCCTTCATGTTGCCGAAGCTCCGCGATCGGAGCCCGGCTATGAAGTCTTTCCTACGCTCCGACTCCCATCGTCCGAAGCCGGCGCACGCGCTCCTCGATCGGGGGGTGAGTCGAGAAGAGCGCCGCCACGCCGCCGCCGCTGAACGGCTTCACGATGAAGAGCGGCTCCGCGGCCGAGTTGACCTGCATCGGCATCGCCTTGGCGCCGGCCTCGAGCCGCTCGAGCGCGTCGGCGAGCGCGTTGGAGCTGCCCGCGATGCGAGCGCCCGTGGCGTCGGCCGAATACTCGCGCTGGCGCGAGATGCCGAGCTGGATCAGGCTCGCGGCGAGCGGCGCGAGCAGCATCATCGCGAGCGCTCCGACGAGCCCGAACGGGCTGTCGTCGTCGCCGAACCAGAGCAGCATGTAGGCGAGCCAGGTGATCGCGCCGCCGATCGCGGCCGCGATGCTGGTCGTGAGCACGTCCCGGTTGCGGATGTGGGCGAGCTCGTGGGAGAGCACGCCACGGAGCTCCGCCTCGCTCAGCAGCTGCGTGATCCCGCGCGTGACCGCAACGGCCGAATGCTTCGGGTTACGGCCCGTGGCAAAGGCGTTCGGCTGGTCGGCCGGAATCATGTAGAGGCGCGGCATCGGAATGCCGGCCGAGAACGCCAGCTCGCGAACGATCTGGTGGAGCCGCGGCGCCTCTTCCTCTGAAAGTGGCTGCGCACGACTCATTTTGAGCGCGATCTTGTCCGAAAACCAGTACGAGCCCAGGTTGATCAAAAGCCCGATGCCGAGGAACAGCCCTGCGCCGCCCGGGCCGCCGATCAGCGCGCCGAGCCCGACCAGGATGCCGGTCAGCGTGGCAAGCAGCACCGTCGTGCGAATCCCCGCCTTCCAGTTTGTCTGTGTTACCTGATTCATGTCTCCGACCAGTGCTGCCGGGGCGTTCATGCCCATAGGAGAAGCTGCCATGCCGAGTACGAGTATCGTCCATCGGGTCGTTTCGGGGTATCGGGTGCGGACCCGATTCGAGGCCCGGCGGCACCCCAATCGCGGCCCGGGCGCACCAAGGTGATGAAGAGACCCTCGCTCCTGAGCCAGATCCTGGCGCTCAACCTGCTGATGGTGACCGCGGGGATCTTCGTCGCGAGCGTCGCCTCCGGGCTCGATCTGTCGATCTCCCACCAGCGCTGGCAGTTCCTGATCCTCGTGATGACGCTGGTGCTGACGTTCCTGCTCAACACGCTGCTGCTGAGAAGGCGGTTCGAGCCGCTGGACCGCTTGCTCGCGATGATGGAGCGGGTCGACCTCTCCCGCCCCGGGCGACGGCTCGAGCTCGACGCCGACCTGCCCGGCGTGTCGACCGACATCCAGCGGCTCGCGGCGACCTTCAACCGCATGCTGGAGCGCCTCGAGGGCGAGCGCCGCCGGTCGGGCGAGATGGTGCTCCAAGCCCAGGAGGAGGAGCGCAAGCGGATCGCGCGCGACCTCCACGACGAGGTCAACCAGGCCCTCACCGCGCTGCTGCTCCGGATCGAGGCGGCCGCCCAGGATGCGCCCGCGGCGCTGCGCGCCGAGCTCGCGGAGACGAAGCAGCTCGCCAACCGGGCGATGGGTGAGCTGCTCGATCTCGCCCGGCAGCTCCGGCCGACCGCACTCGACGACCACGGCCTCGTCGCCGCACTGCGCACGCAGGTGAAGGTCCAGGACCGCCGTGGCGATGCGAGCGTGCACTTCTGGGCCGACCCCACGCTTGCCGAGCTTCCCTCCGCCATGCAGGTCGTGATCTACCGCGTCGCGCAGGAGGCGCTGGTGAACGCGGGCCGGCACTCGGATGCGATGCACATCGAGGTGAGCCTGGAGCGCCAGGGGCCTTCCGTCACGCTGATCGTGAGCGACAACGGGAGCGGCTTCGCGTTCGACGACGAGGGCAAGGGCCTCGGCCTGTCCGGCATGCGCGAGCGGGCGCTGCTGGTGGGCGGCGTGCTCGAGGTCGACTCGCGTCCCGGCAAGGGCACCACAGTGAGGCTCGAGGTGCCGATGCTCGACCTCGGCGACGACGTCGCCGAGCAGACCGCGTCGCTTCCCGCAGGTGCAGCGTGAGGGTCCTGATCGCCGACGACCATGGGATCGTGCGCTCCGGCGTGAAGCTGCTGCTCGACCGCCAGCCGGACATCGAGGTGGTGGCCGAGGCCGAGGACGGCGTCGAAGCGGTGCAGAAGGTGATCGAGCACCGGCCGGACGTGGCCGTGCTCGACGTCTCGATGCCGCTGATGACAGGGCTTCAGGCCACACACGAGATCAAGCAGCACGCGCCGGGCACGCAGGTGCTGATCCTCTCGATGCACGACGACGACCGCTACCTCTTCGAGGCGCTGCGGGCCGGCGCCGCCGGATACGTCCTGAAACGGGCGGCCGATCAGGACCTGGTGGACGCCGTGCGCGCGGCCGGGCGGGGCGAGCCCTTCCTCACCGCCAGCGCGCAGCAGACGCTGATCCGGGAGTTCCTCGAGCGGGGCGACCAGCCGGAGGAGCTCTCGCCGCGCGAGCAGGAGGTCGTGAAGCTGATCGCGGAGGCGCACACGAACCGCGAGATCGCGGAGATCCTCCAGCTCTCCGAGAAGACGGTCGAGTCCCACCGCGCGCGCGTGCTCCAGAAGCTCGGCATGCGCGACCGGGTCGAGCTCGTGCGGTACGCAATCCGGCGGGGTCTGGTCGAGCCTTAGCCCGACTCGTTCGCGGCCTTGGCCGCGAACGGCCAGTTTTATGGACAATGGGCCGATGTCATCCCGCGCCCGCCTTGTCCTGATCGTAGTCGCGGCGCTCGCGCTGCCGGCGGCGGTGTTCGCCGCGTTCGCGGGACGCTCGGCGGACTCGAACGGGCCCGCCGCGATCGTCGAGAACCTCGACACGTCGGGGGCGCAGGCGCCGCTCTCGCCCTTCAAGGGCGCCGTCCGCCCCGCCGTGCCCGCCGCCGACTTCGCGCTGCGCGACCAGAACGGGGATCTCGTCCAGCTCGCCAAGCTGCGGGGCGAGGTCGTGGTGCTGACGCCGCTCTACACGCACTGCCAGGACACCTGCCCGCTCACCGCGCAGCAGGTCCGGGGCGCGCTCGACGACCTCTCGGGCGCCCAGCGCAACGATGTCAGGGCGCTCGCGCTGAGCGTCGACCCGGCCAACGACACGGCCGACAGCGCCCGCCGCTTCCTGCTCGAGCGGCGCGTGAGCGGCTACCTCGACTTCCTGCTCGGCCCCCGCAGCGAGCTCCAGCCCGTGTGGCGGGACTACGGATTCGCGCCTCAGACCGACAAGCAGGAGCACAACTCCTACGTGGTGCTGATCGACAAGCGGGGCCGGCAGCGGGTCGGCTTCCCAGTCGACTACCTCACGCCCGAGGACCTCGCGCACGACATCCGCGTGCTGCTGGCCAGCGGATAAGCCGCAGCCGAGTAAACCCGTCCCGCTGCTCGCAGCCGGACGGCTGTTATTCTGACCGCACAGGTAGGAATTGCCGCCTCGAGCCCACCGACGCGGCGACCAAGGAGCTGATGCGCAGATGATGTTCTCGACAAGATCCGAGTACGGCGTCCGGGTGATGATCCAGCTCGGGCGACGGCATGGCGCCGGCCCCGTGTCGCTGGCGGAGATCGCGGAGTCCGAGCGCCTGCCGCTCGCCTACCTCGAGCAGCTCGTGGGGAGGCTCCGCAAGGCGGAGCTGGTGCAGTCCACGCGTGGCGCGCACGGCGGCTACGAGCTGTCCCGCGCGCCGGAGCGCATCACGATGGCCGCGGTCGTCCAGGCGCTCGAGGGCACGCTTGCCCCGATGCAGTGCCTGACCGACCCCGCGACGAGCCGCGTCCTGTGCAACCACGAGCTCGACGCCGACGAGAGCTGCGCGACCAAGCTGCTGTGGACCCGGGTGCAGGGCAGCGTGAGCCGCGCGCTCGAGCAGACGACGCTCGCCGAGCTCGTCTCCTTCGCCGAGCACGGCGCGAAGCCGCCGCGACCGCGAGGGCGCTCACGCAGGCAGGCCGGCCGCGCCACGGCGCTCCAAGTTTGACCGAGAAGACGAGAGAAAGGCACAAGCGAACAGATGGCTGACCTCGAGATCCAGAACCTGCACGTGAACGTCGAGGGCAAGGAGATCCTCAAGGGCCTCGACCTGAAGGTCTCGCGCGGTGAAGTCCACGCGCTGATGGGCCCGAACGGCTCCGGGAAGTCGACCCTCGCGAACACGATCATGGGTCACCCGAGCTACGAGATCACAGAGGGCAAGGTGCTCTTCAAGGGTGAGGACATCACCGCGTCCGACGCCGATGAGCGCGCCCGCGCGGGGCTGTTCATGGCGTTCCAGTACCCCTCCGCGATCCCCGGTGTGTCGGTCGTTAACTTCCTCCGCACGGCGATCAACGCCCAGCGCAAGGCGCGCGGCGAGGACCCCATCAACCTGAAGGACTTCCGCAAGGTGCTCGAGGCCCAGATGGAGCTGCTCGGAGTCGACCGCGAGTTCACGCGGCGTTACCTCAACGAGGGGTTCTCCGGCGGCGAGAAGAAGCGCTGCGAGATCCTCCAGCTGGCAATCCTGAAGCCGTTCGTGGCGGTGCTGGACGAGACCGACTCGGGTCTCGACATCGACGCCCTGCGCACGGTCTCGAACGCGGTCAACGCGATGCGCGGGCCCGACCTCGGAATCCTGATCATCACCCACTACCAGCGCATCCTGAGCTACATCACCCCCGACTTCGTCCACATCATGCTGAACGGGCGGGTGGTCGAGGAGGGCGGCGCGGAGCTCGCGGGCCAGCTCGAGGACAAGGGCTACGACTGGGTGCGCGAGAAGCACGAAGCCGGAGTGGCCGCGTAGTTGGAAACGGTCACCGCCACAGCCGGCTCCCTCCCCCGCGGCCTCGCCGAGATCCGCGCGGACTTTCCCGTGCTCGCGCGGCGCATCAACGGCAAGCCGCTGGTCTACGTCGACAACGCCGCCACCTCGCAGAAGCCAGCGAGCGTGATCGAGGCGATCTCGAGCTACTACCGCGAGTCCAACGCGAACATCCATCGCAGCATGCACGCGCTCGCGGCCGAGGCAACCGAGCTCTACGAGGGCGCACGCTCGCGCGTTGCGGCTTTCGTCGGGGCCTCCCCGGAGGAGATCGTGTTCGTGCGGAACGCGACCGAGGCGATCAACCTCGTGCGCTTCACGTGGGCGCGGGAGCACGTCGACGCCGGCGACACGGTGCTCGTGACCCGCATGGAGCATCATTCCAACGTGGTGCCCTGGCAGCTGCTCTGCGCGGAGCAGGGCGCCCGCCTCGCCTACGTCGAGCTCGACGCCGAGGGTCGGCTCGATCTCGACGGCCTCGACGCGCTGCTCGCGACCGGCGACGTGAAGCTGATCGCGCTCACGCAGGTCTCGAACGTGCTCGGCACGATCAACCCGGTCGCCGAAATTGCTGCCCGCGCCCACGCGGCGGGCGCGAAGGTGCTCGTCGACGGGGCACAGGCGGTACCTCAGCTCCCGGTCGACCTCGGCCAGACGGGGGCAGACTTCTACGCCTTCACCGGACACAAGATGCTCGGTCCGACCGGCATCGGCGTGCTCTGGGGACGGCGGGAGCTGCTCGAGGAGATGCCGCCCTTCCTCGGCGGCGGATCGATGATCCGGATGGTCGCAGACGACCACTCCACCTGGGCGGCGCTGCCGGCCAAGTTCGAGGCGGGCACGCCCGCGATCGCGGAGGCGGCCGGCCTGGGCGCGGCGGTCGATTACCTGTCCGGGCTGGGCATGGACTCCGTCCGCGCGCACGAGCGCGACCTCACCGCCTACGCGCTCGAGCGGCTCGGCGCGATCGACCGGCTGACGATCTACGGGCCCGAGGACGCGAGCGAGCGCGGGAGCCTGGTGAGCTTCACGGTCGCGGGCGTCCACCCGCACGACATCGCCGAGATCTGCAATCGCGAGGCGGTCGCGATCCGGGCCGGGCACCACTGCGCCCAACCGCTGATGCGCCAGCTCGGTGTGCCGGCGACCGCCCGCGCATCCTTTTCCGTGTACAACGGCCGCGACGACGTGGACCGCCTGACGGCCGCCCTCGAGGCAGCGATAACCATCTTCGGGACCTGATCGCGACATGGACGAGCTCTACCGCGAATACATCCTCGACCACTACAAGAACCCCCGGAACTTCGGAGAGCTCGAGCCGCACGACGTCGAGTGCTTCGACCGCAACCCGCTCTGCGGGGACGAGATGGGGGTGCACATCAAGCTGGACGGCGATCGCATCGCCGACCTGCGCTTCCACGGCCAGGGCTGTGCGATCTCCCAGGCCGCGGCCTCGATCATCTCCGACGAGCTGATGGGCAAGACCGTCAGCGAGGTGGCCTCGCTCGACCGGAGCTTCATCGCCGAGGAGCTCGGCCTGGAGCTGTCCCCGACCCGCCTGAAGTGCGGCCTGCTGGGGCTGAAGGTCGTCCAGGGCGCCCTGCTCGGTACGGACGAGTGGCCGACGGGTACCCCAGAGGACGACCCCGCCGCGGAGGACGTGGCGAAACTCCGGAACGAGATCTAGGAAGCAAACCCGACCGCTAGACTCAGGATTGCATGACCGACATGATCGATATCTGCATCGCCACCGAGCTCCAGCCGGGCGAATCCCGGCTGGTCGACGTGGACGGTCGCCGCATCGGCGTCTTCAACGCCGGGGGCGAGCTGTATGCGATCGAGGACCGCTGCTCGCACGATGATGGGCCTTTGGCAGAAGGATTATTCGACCCGGAGGCTCGCACGGTCGAGTGCCCCCGGCACGGATCGCTGTTCGACCTGCGCAGCGGCCGCCCACGCACGCTTCCCGCCTATCTTCCCGTCGACACCTTCCCGGTGCGCGTCGAGGACGGCACGATCAAGATGGAGGTTCGATAGGCCATGGCCACACCCGAAACCCAGATTGCGCCGCCTGACGACCTCAGCGGCATCAAGGACTCATACGAGTACGGCTTCCACGACTCCGAGAAGGACTACGCCTTCAAGGCGAAGAAGGGCCTGAGCCGCCAGGTCGTCGAGGAGATCTCCGACCACAAGCAGGAGCCGGCCTGGATGCGCGAGTTCCGCCTGAAGGCGCTCGAGCACTTCGAGTCCCGGCCGATGCCCGAGTGGGCCGGCGGCCACATGGACGCCATCGACTTCCAGAACATCCACTACTTCGTACGGGCCTCGGAGAAGCAGGGGCGCACCTGGGACGAGGTCCCCGACGACATCAAGAACACGTTCGACAAGCTCGGGATCCCCGAGGCCGAGCGCAAGTACCTCGCCGGTGTCGGCGCCCAGTACGAGTCGGAGGTGGTCTACCACCAGATCCGCGAGGACCTCGAGAAGCAGGGCGTGATCTTCAAGGACATGGACACCGGCCTGCGCGAGCACGAGGACCTCGTGCGCGAGCACTTCTCCACGGTGATCCCGGCCAACGACAACAAGCTCGCCGCGCTCAACTCGGCCGTGTGGTCGGGCGGGTCGTTCGTATACGTGCCTCCCGGAGTGCACGTGGAGATGCCGCTGCAGGCCTACTTCCGCATCAACACCGAGAACATGGGCCAGTTCGAGCGCACGCTGATCATCGCCGACGAGGACTCGTTCGTGCATTACATCGAGGGCTGCACGGCGCCGACGTACACGACCGACTCGCTGCACTCGGCGGTTGTCGAGATCATCTGCAAGCCGGGCTCGCGGGTCCGGTACACGACGATCCAGAACTGGTCGCACAACGTCTACAACCTCGTCACGAAGCGGGCGATCGCACACGAGCGGGCAACGATGGAGTGGATCGACGGGAACCTCGGCTCGAAGCTGACGATGAAGTATCCATCGATCTACCTGATGGGCGAGCACGCTCACGGGGAGATCCTCTCGATCGCGTTCGCGGGCCGCGGCCAGCACCAGGACGCGGGCGGCAAGTGCGTCCACATCGCTCCCAACACGACCTCCACGATCACGTCGAAGTCGATCTCGAAGGACGGCGGGCGCGCGAGCTACCGCGGCCTGCTCGAGGTCGCTCCCGGCGCCACCGGGTCCAAGTCGAAGGTGGTCTGCGACGCGCTCCTGCTGGACGAGGAGTCGCGCTCGGACACCTATCCGACGATCCGAATCGGCGAGGACGACGTCGATGTCGGCCACGAGGCGACGGTCTCGAAGATCGGCGAGGAGCAGCTCTTCTACCTGAGGAGCCGCGGTCTCTCCGAGGAGGAGGCGTCGGGCATGATCGTGGGCGGCTTCATCGAGCCGTTCACGCGTGAGCTGCCGATGGAGTACGCGGTCGAGATGAACCGCCTGATCGAGCTCCAGATGGAGGGCTCGATCGGTTAGTGACAGTCACCACCCCGCCCATCACGGAGCCGGACTGGCTCGCCGAGCTGCGCGAGCGCGGTCGTACGCGCTTCACCGAGCTGCCGGTCCCGCACAAGAAGCAGAAGGGCTGGGAGTTCACGGACCTGAGCCGGTTCGATCCGGAGGGCTTCGAGCCGGCCGAAGGCGGCAACCTCGCCGCCGAGCCCGTGCGCGCACCCGTGGTCGAGACCAGCGGTCATCCGTCCGTGCTGGCGGTCGACCGCGTTGCCCGGACCGGCGACATGGCCGCGCCCAACGGCGTGACCGTGTGCACGCTGGCCGAGGCGATCCGCGACTTCCCGCAGATCGTGCAAGCCCACCTCGGGTCGCTGGTGCTCGGCAGGGACAAGTTCGCCGCCCAGAACACGATGAGCTTCGGTGCCGGTGCCTTCGTGCACGTCCAGCCCGGCGTGATCGTGACTGAGCCGATCACGATCACGGCGATCCAGGCAACCGCCGGCGCGATGCCGTGGCGTTCTTTGATCGTGGTCGAAGACGGCGCCGAGGTGACGGTCGCCGAGCAGTACCTGTCCGCGAGCGAGGACCTCGACGGCTACTTCAACCCGGTCACCGAGGTGGTCGTCGGCGAGAACGCCTCCGTGCGCTACCTCTGTGTCCAGGATCTGGGCGAGCGCATGTGGGTGCTCGGCAGCCAGCGGGCCGAGGTTGGCCGGGACGGGTCCCTCCACTGGGTCGGCCTCGGGCTCGGCTCGGGACAGGGCAAGCTTCGCATGGAGACCAACATCACCGGGCGTGGCGGCAGCGCGCGCGTGACCGGTGCCTACGTCGGCCACGGCACGCAGCACCTCGATTACGACACCCGGCAGGAGCACGCCGCTCCGGACACCACCTCGGACCTCGCCTTTCGCGGCATCTTGCGCGATCGGGCCACCGCGGTCTGGAGCGGGATGATCCGTGTCGACCCGGGCGCGCAACGCACCGACGCCTTCCAGGAGAGCCGCAACCTGCTGCTCTCCGACGGGGCGCACGCGGACGCGATTCCGGGGCTCGAGATCGAGGCCAACGACGTCCGGTGCACGCATGCCGCGACGATCGGCCGGATCGACGCCGAGCAGGTCTTCTACCTGATGAGCCGCGGGCTCTCGCGAGAGGAAGCCGAGCGCCTGCTCGTCGGCGGCTTTCTGCAAGTGATCGCGGGCCGGCTGGAGGACTCCCCCTTCCTGCACGACGTGGTCTCCTCCGCGCTCGAGCGCGAGCTCGCCGAGCGCGTGCTGGTCTAGGAGCTAGATCTAGGCGAGCGAGGGCTCGCCGAAGAACCGCGCCTCCGCCTCGCCGAGCGGCGTTGCGGGCGGGTCCCCGTAGAGCCACTCGCGTGCGATCCGGTGCCAGTTCGCGGTCGCTTCGAGCTGGCCCAGCACGGCGAGCGTCAAGGCCTCCATCCGGCGCGCGAACATCGCGTCGGGCGGCATCGTCTGCCGCTTCATGATCTCGAAGAACCGGGAGCGGGGATCGCTGACGTCGATGAAGACCTGGCGCACGTAGTCGCGGTCGATCGTGAAGTCGCGGTCCTCGCTGTACCAGCCCGCCGCGGCATCGAAGTGCTCGAGCACCGCCGCCGCCGTCACGATCGCGTCGGCCGGGTCGAAGAACCCCATGTCGGCGAGCGCCGCGCGCAGCTCCTCGGGGTCGCGCTCGAGCCCGGCACGCAGAACGCGAAGCTCGGCACCGAGCTGGTCGGACGAGAGCTTCTTCGCCATGCCGAAGTCCAGGAACGCGACGCGGCCGTCGTCCATCAGGATGTAGTTGCCGGGGTGTGGGTCGGCCGAGAAGTGGCGGGTCCGGTAGAGCGACCCGCAGAAGAACCGGAACACGATCTCGCCAAAGCGGTCACGCTCCGTGCGCGGAAGCTGCTTGACCTCGTCGAAGCTGCGGCCCTCCACGTAATCGGTGACGAGCACACGCTCGCTCGAGAGCGACGTGACCACGCCCGGCACGAACACGAACGGGTGGCCCCGCCACGTACGCGCGAAGCGGCGGTGCGTCTCGGCCTCGAGCTGATAGTCGAGCTCCTCGATCAGCCGCTCGCGGATCTCCGCCGCCATCGCCTTGGCGTCCATTGCGGGCGCGAAGAGCTTCGCCGCCCGCATGATCAGCCCCATGTTCTGCAGATCCGCGCGGACCGCCTGGGCGATCCCGGGGTACTGCACCTTGACCGCGACCCGGCGGCCGTCCGGCAGGCGGGCGCGGTAGACCTGGCCGATCGAGGCGGCCGCGAACGCCTGCTCGTCGAACTGCTCGAAGACGTCCTCCAGGGGCGCCTCCAGCTCGCGCTCGACCACCTTGCGCATGTCCTCGAAGGAGACGCGCGGCGCCGAGTCGCGCAGCTCCGCGAGCTTGGCCTCCAGGCGGGCGTGGAACTCGGGCGGAAGGGTGCCGGTGTCGACGAAGGAGGCGACCTGCCCGACCTTCATCGCCGCCCCTTTCATCGTGCCGAGCACGTCGAGGATGTGCTCCGCCGCCTTCAGCTGGCGGCGCTCGGCAGCCGCTCGGCGGCCCTCCTCGTCACGCGTGAGGTTTGCCGCCTTGGTCGCGTAGAGACGAGCGCCCTGGGAGCCGACGAGGCCGCCCAGCTTGGCGGTCCGGCGCAGCCGGGAGGTGGGGATCGACTTCGCGCGCTTGTCCATCTTCCATGACGGTAGCGGGCGCAGCGCTGGGTTAGATCACGGCGAGCTCAGCCGGTGCCGCGCCACGTGAGCAGCGCAAACAGGCCCTGCACCGGAAGTCGCGCCCACAGCATCGCCGGGGGGAAGCGCCGAAAGCGCTCCGGCCGCACCGCCATGTGGATGTTGGCCGGGTAGACCGCCAGCAGCGTCGCGAGCAGCCACCAGCGCGCGGCCGGACGGGTGCGACTGGAAAGCACCGCCGCGCCGCCGATCAGCTCGGCGGCGCCGGACAGCACGTTCACCTCGTGCTTCCACCGGTCGAGCGGAGGCGGCACGATCGCCTCGTAGAACTTCGGTGCGCGAAAGTGGTTCGCGCCCGACACGAGCCAGAACAGCGCCGCTGCCCACCTCCAAACCACGTCCTGCATTAAACCCCAGTTGTTCCCCCAGTCATACGATGCTTCCGTGGAGCTCGATCCCACCACCCAGACCGTCCGCGTCGACTGGCACGGATACGCGCTGGACCAGGTGGAGACCTGGGCCGACCGCGTCGTGCAGGCCGCATGGGAGCACGGGCTGCGCCAGGTCGAGTTCGTGCACGGCGCAGCCGATGTCGCGGCCCGCGGGACGATCGGGCACGACAGCCCCGCCGTCGCCGGCCGCGGAACGGTCAAGGCGCTCCTGAGAAAGCGCCTCTACCGCGGCCAATGGCGCCGGTGGGCGGAGGGCGTCCGCGACGGCAACCACCGGATCGAAGAAGGACGGATGGTGATCGTCCTGCTCGACAACCCGCGGCCCGACCCGCGCGCCCGCTGGCCGGTGGTCCCCCCACCGGCGTACGGCTAGAACTGCGAACCCTGGCAAACCTACGCAGTACCGTTGCAGGATCTGTACGGGGGTGCTATACAACCGTGCTTGGGGTGAGGTTGAGGAAGTCCCCGTGCGGACGGCGACTTCCACGAAATCGAAGACGATAGGGACCGATGAGGCGCGGCCCATGTGCCTGGCAATTCCAGGTCAAATCATCGAGATCGTGGACGAGGAGAAGCGCCTTGCGCGCGCCGATGTCGTGGGCGTCCGGCGTAACGTCAACATCGGCCTCCTCGACTCCGACGGCGGCGGTGTCCAGCCCGGCGAGTGGGTGCTGATCCATGTCGGCTTCGCGCTGTCCAAGATCGACGAGGACGAGGCGCACGCGACCCACAAGCTGCTGCAGCAGATGGGCGCAGAGTACGAGCAGGAGCTGGAGGAGCTGAAGGCGAGCGCAATCCAATGAGGGGCGCATAGCAAAATGTCCGGCCTCGCCCCCCACTGCGGCCCGGACGAGCACTGCATCACGTGTGGGGACGAGGCAGAGCCGATGCGGGTGGTCGGGGTCGACACCGCGTTGCGGCTCGCGCTCTGCGAGGACGGCAGCGGGTCACGCCGGAGTGTCGAGATCGAGCTCGTGGAGCCGGTCAGCGCCGGAGACCGGCTACTCGTCCATGCGGACGTCGCGCTCACGAACCTCGGAGAGAGCGCGTGAGGTTCGTCGACGAGTTCAGGGACGCAGAGCTCGGACGCGCCGTCGCGGGCGAGATCCTGACCGCCGTCGAGCCCGGCCGCCACTACAAGGTGATGGAGGTCTGCGGCGGTCACACGCACTCGATCTACAAGTACGGCGTCGACGACCTGCTGCCCGAGAACGTCGAGCTGGTGCACGGCCCGGGGTGCCCGGTCTGCGTGATCCCGATGGGCCGCGTCGACGACGGCATCGCGGTCGCACAGAAGCCGGGCGTGATCTTCACCTGCTTCGGGGACATGCTGCGGATCCCCGGCTCGGACGGCACGCTGCTCGACGCGAAGGCCGCCGGCGCGGACATCCGGATGGTCTACTCGCCGCTCGACGCGCTTCGCATCGCGCGCGAGCACCCGGACCGCGAGGTGGTCTTCTTCGCGATCGGGTTCGAGACGACCGCGCCCTCCACCGCGCTCACGCTGAAGCGCGCCAAGCAGGAGGGCCTGACGAACTTCAGCTGCGTGTGCAACCACGTCACGATCGTGCCGCCGCTTCGCGCGCTGCTCGAGTCACCCGACCTGCGGCTCGACGGGTTCATCGGCCCGGGCCACGTGTCGACCGTGGTGGGCGCCCGGCCCTTCAGCTTCATCCCCGCCGACTACGGCAAGCCGGTCGTGATCGCCGGGTTCGAGCCGCTCGACATCCTCCAGGCGATCCACATGATCCTGCGCCAGCTGGCCGAGGGGCGCTCCGGGGTCGAGAACCAGTACAGCCGCGTGGTCCCGTGGGAGGGCAACCTGAAGGCCCTCGAGGTGCTGGCCGAGGTGTTCGAGCTGCGGCCCCACTTCGAGTGGCGCGGCCTCGGCTTCATCTCGCAGAGCGCGCTGAAGCTCTCCGCCGCCTATGCCGATTTCGACGCCGAGCTGCGCTTCGACACGCCGGGCGTGCGCGTCGCCGACCCGAAGGCCTGCCAGTGCGGCGAGGTCCTGAAGGGCGTCATCAAGCCCTTCGAGTGCAAGGTGTTCGGCACCGCCTGCACGCCCGAGCACGCGATCGGAACCTGCATGGTGTCGCCCGAGGGGGCGTGCGCCGCCTACTACAACTACGGACGGTTCGCCCGTGAGCGCGAGGTCGTGTGATGGCGACGCGGTCAGAGAGCGCCAGGCGCGAACACAAACACATGTTCGAACGGGAAGTGGTGTGAGCGTCCGCGACCAGAGCGTGTCGGAGCGCGAGCGGAAGGTGCTCGACATCATCGAGACCGCGCGCGGCAAGCGGGCGCGGTTCAAGGACGATCAGATCACGATGGCGCACGGCGCCGGCGGCAAGGCGACCCAGACGCTGATCGAGGGCCTGCTCGTGCCGGCCTTCGCCAACGACGCGCTCGCCGCGATGGACGACGCCGGCACGGTGATCGTCGACGGGGTCGGTCTCGCGCTCACGACGGACAGCTTTGTCGTGCGGCCGATCCGCTTCCCGGGCGGGTCGATCGGCGAGCTTGCGGTCAACGGCACGGTCAACGACCTTGCGGTCGCCGGCGCGCGCCCGCTCGCGCTGAGCCTCTCGCTGATCCTCGAGGAGGGGCTGCCCGCGGACGAGCTGCGGGCGGAGGTGGAGGCGATCGCCGCCGCGGCCGAGGCCGCGGGCGTCGCGATCGTCGCCGGCGACACCAAGGTCGTCGAGCGAGGCAGCGCCGACTCGATGTACGTGTGCACGACCGGCATCGGGCAGCTCGATCCGCGCGCCGCGCTCTCCCCCGCCTCGATCCGCCCCGGCGACGCGATCATCGTCTCTGGATCGATCGGGCGGCACGGCACCGCGATCATGCTCTCGCGAGGCGAGTTCGACCTCGACGCGGACATCGAGTCCGACACGTGCTCGCTCTGGCCGGCCGCGGATGCGCTCCTGGAGGCCGCGGGCGAGGACCTGCGTTGTATGCGCGACGCGACCCGCGGCGGGGTCGCCTCGGTGATCAACGAGCTCGCACGAGCCTCGCGCGTCGCGATGATCGTGCGAGAGGCCGCGGTGCCGGTCGAGCCAGCCGTGGTCGGAGCCGCGGAGCTGCTCGGGATCGATCCGATGTACATCGCAAACGAGGGCCTGCTGGTCGCGTTCGTGGCGCCCGAGTCGGCAGAGGCGGCGCTCGCCGCCCTCAGCGCGGTCGCTGGATGCGAGCAGGCCGCGCTGATCGGAGAGGTGAAGACCGAGCCGCCCGGGATGGTGCTCGTGGAAACAGCCTTTGGCGGCAAGCGGGTGATGGACCAGCTCGTCGGCGATCCGCTGCCGAGGATTTGCTGAAGCGATGCACGAGCTCGCAATCGCCGATTCCGTCGTCACGATCGCCCGTCGCCACGCCCGTGGCCGGCGCGTGACGAGGGTGGACCTGCGAGTCGGGCACATGCGGCAGGTGGTGCCGTCGGCGCTCGAGTTCGCATTCGAGCTGCTGACGCAGGACACCGAGCTCGAGCAAGCGGAGCTGATGATCGAACAGGTGCCGTCTGCGGGTATATGCCGCGCATGCAGAGCCGCCACGCCGCTACCGGACTTTCCTCTTTGCTGCGCGAGCTGCGGCTCACTCGACGTGGAGCTGACGGAGGGCGAGGAGCTGCTCGTCGATTCGCTGGAGCTGGAAGAGGAGCTTGAACAAGCCATGACAACCAACGGAGGAATGAGCAATGGCTGAGCCATACGCGCTCGGCGTCGACGAAGTCCACATCCTCTGGATCTCGGAGGGAATGAGCTGCGACGGCGACACGATCAGCATCACGGCTGCCGGGCAGCCGAGCATCGAGGATGTCCTGCTGGGCGCGATCCCGGGGCTGCCAAAGGTGAACCTCCACAACAAGGTGCTCTCCCCCACGTTGGGCGGCGAGGAGTTCCTGGCTCCGTTCCGGGCCGCCGCCGAGGGCACGCTCGACGCGCCGTTCGTGCTCGTGATAGAGGGATCGATCCCGAACGAGAACATCAACGGGGACGGCTACTGGACCTCGTTCGGGAACGACCTCGCGACCGGCGATCCGCTCACGCTCAACTGGTGGCTGGACCGGCTCGCGCCGAAAGCCTGGGGTGTGGTCGCGATCGGCACCTGCGCCACCTACGGCGGCATCCACGCGATGGCGGGCAACCCGACCGGATGCATGGGGCTCGCCGACTATCTCGGCTGGGACTTCCGTTCCGCGGGCGGCATGCCGATCGTGAACGTGCCGGGCTGCCCGGTCCAGCCGGAGAACTTCATGGAGGTGCTGACCTGGCTGCTGTACCAGGCCGCCGGGCTTGCGCCGCTGATCCCCCTCGACGACCAGCTGCGGCCTCAGTGGATCTTCGGCAAGACCGTCCACGAGGGCTGCGACCGGGCCGGCTACTACGAGCAGGGCGACTTCGCGAAGGACTACAACTCGCCGAAATGCCAGGTGAAGATCGGCTGCTGGGGCCCGGTCGTCAACTGCAACGTGCCCAAGCGCGGCTGGATGGCCGGGATCGGCGGATGCCCGAACGTGGGTGGGATCTGCATCGGCTGCACGATGCCCGGCTTCCCCGACAAGTTCATGCCGTTCATGGACCAGCCGCCCGGCGGGAGCGTTTCGTCCGCGATGACAGGCGCCTATGGGTCCCTGATCCGCAGGCTTCGCAGCATCACCAACAAGACCGTCAACAAGGAGCCGAAGTGGCGCCACAATCGCCCCGAGCTCACGACCGGCTACGAGCCGCGCTGGCGGGCGTAGCGGATTCGATTCCACGACTGAACGAAAAGGGGTGCATTAGATGGCCGTTCGCGAGCACGTAAAGCCGGAGTCGGGCAATATCGTCGACATGTCCTGGGATCCGATCACGCGGATCGTCGGGAACCTGGGCATCTACACGAAGATCGACTTCGACAACAACGAGGTGGTGTCGTGCAAGAGCACCTCCTCGCTGTTCCGGGGCTACAGCGTCTTCATGAAGGGGAAGGACCCCCGCGACGCGCACTTCATCACGAGCCGCATCTGCGGGATCTGCGGCGACAACCACGCGGTCTGCTCGCAGTACGCGCAGAACATGGCCTACGGGGTGAAGACGCCGCCGCTCGGTGAGTGGATCGTCAACCTCGGCGAGGCGGCCGAGTACATCTTCGACCACATCATCTTCCAAGACAACCTCGTGTTCGTGGACTTCTGCGAGCAGATGGTCAAGGAGACGAACCCGAGCGTGCTCGCGAAGGCGGAGAAGACCGAGGCGCCCCGCGGCGACGTCCACGGCTACCGCACGATCGCCGACATCATGCGCTCCTACAACCCGTTCACCGGCGAGACCTACAAGGAAGCGCTCCACATGAGCAGGGTCGGGCGCGAGATGATCTGCCTGATGGAGGGGCGCCACGTCCACCCCTCCACGATCTATCCGGGCGGTGTCGGGACGGTGCCGACGCCGACGCTGTTCACCGACTACCTGAGCCGCCTGCTGCGCTGCTTCGACTTCATCAAGAAGGCCGTCGCGATGAACGACGACGTGTTCGACTTCTTCTACGAGGCGCTCCCCGGCTACGAGGAGGTGGGCCGCAGGCGCATCCTGCTCGCCTGCTGGGGTGCCTTCAACAACCCCGAGCACGTCGACTACGACTACCGCAACATGGACCACTGGGGCAACGAGATGTTCGTCACCCCGGGGGTGATCGTCGACGGCGAGCTCGTGACCACGAACCTCGTCGAGATCAACCTCGGCATCCGGATCCTGCTCGGCAGCTCCTACTACGAGGACTGGCAGAACGAGGAGACCTTCGTCGACAAGGACCCACTCGGCAACCCGGTCGACAAGCGCCACCCGTGGAACCAGACGACGCTGCCGAAGCCGCAGAAGCGCGACCTTGCCGGCGGCAACTACAGCTGGGTGATGAGCCCCCGCTGGTACGACCAGCGCACCGGCGACTACCTCGCGCTCGACACCGGCGGCGGGGCGCTCGCGCGGCTCTGGGCCACCGCCCTCGCGAACAAGGTCCACACCCCCTACGTCAACTCCACCGGGGACGGGGTCACGATCACCCTGCCGAAGACGCCCAACACGCCCGAAGCGACGCTCGACTGGAAGATCCCGAAGTGGTCCAACGCGATCGAGCGCGACCGGGCGAGGATCTACTTCGTCGCGTACGCGGCCGGGATGGCGATGCACTTCCTGAACAAGGGCCTCGAGGAGGTGCGGTCGGGCAACACGAAGGTGTTCGAGGACTTCGACGTGCCGGACGAGGCGATCGGGTGCGGCTTCCACGAGGCCGTGCGGGGCGTGCTCTCGCACCACATGGTGATCCGCGACGGCAAGATCGCGAACTACCACCCCTACCCGCCGACGCCCTGGAACGGCAGCCCGACCGACAGCTACGGCACGCCGGGCCCGTACGAGGACGCGGTGATGGGCCAGCCCATCTTCGAGGAGAACGGCCCCGAT
Source organism: Solirubrobacterales bacterium (assembly GCA_038326655.1). Lineage (GTDB taxonomy): Bacteria > Actinomycetota > Thermoleophilia > Solirubrobacterales > JBBDJG01 > JBBQKG01. The sequence goes on along the minus strand of JBBQKG010000001.1, from coordinate 85,626 downwards.
GACTTCAGGGGCATCGACATCATGCGGGCGGTGCGCAGCTTCGACCCGTGCCTGCCCTGCGGGGTGCACATGTACCTCGGCAAGGGCAAGACGCTGAAGCAGGTGCACTCACCGATGTTCGGCGCGCAGAACGGCTGATCGAGCATGAACGACGGCGAGCAGATAGCCGGGCTGGAGGCGCTCCTCGAGGAAGTCGAGGCGCTGCCCGATCCGAACGCCCGCGAGAAGTGCATGGAGACGATCGGCGCGCTCCTCGACCTCTACGGCGAGGGGCTTGCGCGGATCGTCGAAGTTGCATCCGAGCCGGACCGGCTCGCGGATGACGAGCTCGTGTCGCACCTGTTGCTGGTGCACGGGCTCCATCCCGTGCCGCTCGAGTCACGGGTACGGGGGGCGCTGGAGGAAGTGCGGCCGTATCTCGAGTCCCACGGCGGCAACGTCGAGCTCGTGGGGATCGAGGACGGCATCGTCCGCCTGGCGCTGGAGGGCAGCTGCGACGGCTGTCCCTCGTCGGCCGCGACCCTGGAGCTGGCGATCGAGGATGCGATCCGCAAGGCCGCACCGGAGGTGGAGGAGATAGAACAAGTGCCGTCCGCGGGCAAGCCCGCGGACGGTTCGGTGGCGGGACTGCCGATGGCCATACCTGCGGCCAACCCGGCCGCGGCGTTGGCCCCCGGCGGCAGTTCCCTGATCCAGCTGGAGCCGGTCGCGTCGAGATCGAACGGCGGAAGCGCCTGGGCGACCGCCGGGGTGCTGCCGCAGTTGCGCGGCGGCGGCACGCTGCTGAAGGAGGTCGCGGGCGAGGCGGTGCTCTTCTGCGAGGTCGACGGGACCCCGTACGCCTACCGCCCGAGCTGCCCCGCATGCGGCCGGTCGCTGGAGGCGGCTGAGCTGAACGGGGGACAGCTGCGCTGCGACGGCTGCGGGCACAGCTACGAGGTGACGCGCGCCGGCCGGTGCATCGCCGCACCCGAGCTCCACCTCGATCCCGTGCCGCTACTGGTCGACGACGGAGGGCTCGCAAGGGTCGCGCTGGCGTGACGGCAGCCGGCAGCAGCGTCCCCGGGTCGAGGCTGCGCCGGATTGCGCAGCGGTCGCGCGAAGCCGAGCCCGAAGCCGCCGAGCAGTGCGAGCTCTGCGGCGAGCGGATCGAGCCCGAGCACCGGCACCTGATCAACCTCGAATCCGGCGAGTTGCTCTGCGCCTGCCGCCCGTGCAGCGTGCTGTTCGACCGGAACGCGGCCGGCGGCAACCACTACCGCCTCGTGCCACAGCGGCGCGCCCGGATCGTCGACTTCGATCTGGACGACCTCGCCTGGGAGGAGCTCCGGATCCCGGTGGATATGGCGTTCTTCTTCCACAGCACGCGTGCGGAGCGAGTTGTGGCGCTCTACCCCGGGCCGATGGGTGCGACCGAGTCGCTGCTCGAGCTGCGCACCTGGGAGGCGATCGAGACCGCCAACCCCCTGGTCCAGACCCTCGAGCACGACGTCGAGGCGCTGCTGATCAACCGTGCCAGGGGCGCACGTGGCCACTGGCTCGTGCCGATCGACGAGAGCTATGGGCTGGTGGGGCTGATCCGCACGCACTGGAGGGGCCTGACCGGCGGTCGTGAGGTATGGGAAGAGATCGAGCGTTTCTTCGAAGCGCTCGACCGGCGCTCTCGCCGCGTTGACCGGGACGGCAAGGTGACGGACGCAAAGCAAACAGAGCCGGCGATCGCCGGCGGAGAGGAAGCTTGATGGCGATTCTCAAGGTCGGCAAGCCGGACGTGAGCCCCGACACGCCCTCGCACACGCCCGGCGTGAAGCAGGGAAATTCCAAGGGCAACTACGAGAGCCAGGCTGGGCACCTGCCCGGTGGGCGCTCGACCGCCGAGCGCTCGACGGGCGTGAACGCGGAGGCGCGAAACCCGATCGACCCGCGGATGCCGAACCTCTCCCCGGCCTAGGGCCTGACGTGGAAGCGCAGACAGCCAGCGTAAGAGCGGTCGCCGGCCCGGTGATCGACCTCGACTTCACCGTCGAGGGCGCCGCCACGGTGGACCACGCCGCGGTCCCGACGCTCGGCTTCGCGCTGCGCATCGTCTCGCGGAGCGGGCACGCGGTCCGCTCGGTGCTCCTCGACGTACAGGTGCAGATCGCCGCGCGGCGCCGTGGCTACGAGCACGACGACGAGACGCGTCTGGCTGAGGTCTTCGGCGAGCCGAAGCGCTGGTCCACCACGCTGAGGACGCTGCCCTGGCTGCGCACGACCCAGGTCGTGCCGGCCTTCGCGGGCGAAACCGTCGTGGAGCTGCTGGTGCCCTGCACCTATGACTTCGACGTGACGGCGGCAAAGTACCTCCAAGCGCTCGGCGACGGCGAGGTGCCGCTCGAGTTCCTCTTCAGCGGAACCGCCTTCTACTCCGCGGAAGACGGCCGCCTCCAGACCGCGCGGATCGCCTGGGACCGCGAGGCCGACTTCCGCCTTCCCGTCGCGGTCTGGCGCCAGACGATGGACCACTACTTCCCGGGGAGCGCCTGGCTGCGGCTCTCACGGGACGTCTTCGAGCGGCTCTACGCCTACCGGGCGCAGAACGTGATTCCGAGCTGGGACCGGACGCTCGAGTCCCTGCTCGATCGTGAGGAAGAAGGCGGCTGACGTATGGATGCGATCGCACAGATTGCGGACGCCGTCCTCTACGAGGGCTATCTGCTCTGGCCGTATCGCCGGACCGCGATCAAGAACCAGCGCCGCTGGACCTTCGGTGGGGTCTATCCCGAGCGTCACAGCGCCATCCATCCGGACGACCGGCCCGCGATGCAGACGGAATGCCTCGTGGAGGGCGGCGCCGACTGCCGGGTCGAGGTCCGGGTGCGCTTCCTGCAGGTGGTCGAGCGCAGCGTTGCCCGGGCCGCCGGCAACCGCCTCGAGCCGGTCGCGGAGCTGATCGTCGACGACGAGCGCCACGTCGGCTGGGAGGAGGCCGTCGAGCGCGAGATCGGGACACCGGCGCTGGCGCTCGCCGATCTCGCCTCGCCCCGGCGGTTTGCGATCGACGTGCCCGCAGGCGCCGGCGAGGAAGAGCTGTGCGACGCGGCCGGCAAGCGTGCGGGAGCGTTCGTGCGAAGCTGGCGCGCGCTCGGAGGAGCGGTTCACGTCGGCGCTACGGCGCTCGAGCCGGGGCTTCACCGGCTCACCGTGCGGATCGAGAACGAGAGCCCGTTCGACAACGGGACCCGCGAGGAGGCCTTGAAGCAGACATTCTGCTCGGCCCACACGGTGTTGCGCGCCGAGGCCGGCACGTTCGTCTCGCTGACCGATCCGCCGGCGGCGCTTCACGAGCAGGCGGAGGCCTGCGCGAACGTCGGCACCTGGCCGGTGCTGGTCGGCGCGAAAAGCGACCGGACCACGATGCTCTCCTCGCCCATCATCCTTCCCGACTATCCGGAGATCGCTCCGGAGAGTCCCGGCGACCTGTTCGACGCGAGCGAGATCGACCAGCTGCTGACGCTCAGCATCCTCAGCATGACCGACGAGGAGCGGGCGGAGATGAAGGCGGCCGACCCGAAGGCGCGGGCGATCCTCGAGCGCACCGAGGCGCTCAGCAACGAGGAGCTGATGCGGATGCACGGCGCGATCCGCGAGACCGGGCTGCAGCGCAGATGAGCGGCATGGGGTACTGGGAGCAGCTCGAGCGGCCGGCCCCCGAGGCGGTGGTCGTGGACGGCGTCGAGCTGCGCCGGCGAAGCCGGGTCCGCCTGCAGCCCAAGCCGGGGCGTGACGTCTTCGACATCGCGCTGCGGGGCAAGACGGCGGTGATCGAGGAGATCGTGCAGACGATGGACGACGCCGTGCAGCTCGCGGTAACTGTCGAGGACGACCCCGGCCGGGACCTCGGCGCCGACCGCCAGATCGGCCACCGTTTCTTCTTCTCGCCCGAGGAGGTCGAGCCACTCGAGGCCGGTCCGCCGCCGGCGCCCGGGGTCCGCGTACTCGTCGCCGGCATCGGGAACGTCTTCCTCGGCGACGACGGCTTCGGCCCTGCCGTCGCCGGCCGGCTGGCCGGGAGCACCCTGCCCGCGGGCGTCGAGGTGGAGGACTTCGGCATTCGCGGCATGGACCTGGCGTATGCGCTCCAGGACTACGACACCGCGATCCTCGTGGACGCGGTCCCGCGCGGGGGCGCGCCGGGGACGGTCTATCTGATCGAGCCCGAGCTCGACCCCGATGAGGCGGCGATCGACACCCACGGCATGAACCCGGTGAAGGTGCTGGCGCTGGCGCGTCACCTCGGCGGCGAGCTCCCCAGGGTGCTGGTCGTGGGCTGCGAGCCGGCGCGCGTGGTGACCGACGACGACGAGCTCTCGGCGGACCTGAGCGAACCGGTCCGGCTGGCGGTGGGCGAAGCCGTCCGGATGGTGGAGTCGGTCGTCGAGGAGCTCGCCGCAAGCGACCTGGAAACGAGAAGGGAGCAACTGCCATGAAGTTCGCAATTGCCGGGCTCGCAGCAGTGATCGGCCTAGTCGTCGCGCTCGAGCTGCCCGAGATCAAGCGGTACCTGAAAATCCGCTCTATGTAGGAGAGGCGAATGCACAAGACCAAGGTGAGGGTCGTCGAGGACGCGCTCGACGCAAACAACACGATCGCGCGCGCGAACCGCGACGACTTCGACCGGGCCGGCGTGACGGTGGTCAACCTGATGAGCGCCCCGGGAGCCGGTAAGACCTCGCTGCTCGAGCGCGTGGTCCGGGACCTCGAGGGCGTGCGCGTCGGCGTGCTGGAGGGCGACGTCCAGGGAAGCCTCGACGCGGATCGGCTCGCCTCGCTGCACGTGCCCGTCACCCAGATCAACACGGACGGCGGCTTCGGGGGCGAGTGCCACCTCGACGCCAACATGGTGCGCAGCGCGCTGCCCGAGGTCGCGCTGGAGGAGCTCGACCTGCTCGTGATCGAGAACGTCGGCAACCTCGTGTGCCCCGCGGAGTTCAAGGTCGGCGAGGACGCCCGCCTGATGGTCTCGTCGGTCACCGAGGGCGAGGACAAGCCGCTCAAGTACCCCCTCATGTTCAGGGCGTGCGAGCTCGTGCTGATCAACAAGATCGACCTGCTGCCGCACCTGGACTTCGACCTCGATCGGCTCCTCTACAACATCGAGAAGGTCCATCCGGGCGTCGAGTGCATGCTGCTCAGCGCGCGGACGGGGGCCGGCGTCGAGCAGTGGCGCGACTGGCTCGCGCGGCTCCCCGACCGCTCGGCGGCGCCGGTGTGACGGAGGTCGTCGGCACCGCGCCGGACCGGCTCGGTGAGCTGCTCGATCACCGCACTGAGGCAAACGAGCGCTTCTTCGCCGCGGAAGCGGTCCGGATCGCCCGGCTCTGCCACCTCATGGCGGAGCGGTTCGCGCGCGGCGGGCGCCTGATCGCGCTCGGCAGCTCGCCGGCCGCGCGGTCGGACGCGCGCCATGTCGCGGTCGAGTTCGTGCACCCGGTGATCGTCGGCAAGCGCGCGCTACCCGCGATCGGCCTCTCGCGCGAGGGCGGCGACCTCGCCGCGCAGGCGGCGCTCGCCATCGAGCCGGACGACATCGTGATCGCGTTCGAGGCAGGCGAGGAGCCGACCCGTGCGGCGCTCGGGGTCGCCGTCGAGCGCGGGTGCCTCACGATCGCGTTCGAGCCGGCAGGCGCCGCGTGGGAGTTCGCGCCGCCGAGCCGCGACCCGTTCGTGCGCCAGGAGCTCGTCGAGACCCTGTACCACGTCCTGTGGGAGCTGGTGCACGTGTTCTTCGATCACCGTGGGCTGCTCGCCGGGCGAGAGGCGGCGCCCGTGCACGATGCGGGCGCGTCCAGCTTCCTCTACCCCTTCCTGGGCGAGCGCGAGCACGACCTGGAGGCGATCGTGCAGGACGTGCAGCGCTCGGTCCTGATGAAGGCCTCGGAGGTCGCGGAGCTGCGCCGCGAGACTTTGACCGAGGGCCACGACCGGCTGCTCGCTGCGGCCGGCGCGCTGCGCTCGGCCTTCGAGACAGGCGGCAAGCTCCTGGCGCTCGGCAACGGAGGCTCCGCGACCGACGCGATGGACGTGGTCGCGGACTTCAGGGATCCGCCGTGGGGATGGCCACCCAGGCGGGCGATCGACCTCACCGAGGACGCCTCGATCCTGACCGCGCTCGCGAACGACATCGGCGTCGAGGCGATCTTCCAGCGGCAGGTGATCGCCTACGGGCAGCGGAGCGACGTGCTGCTCTCGCTGTCCACCAGCGGCAACTCGGCAAACGTGATCGAGGCGCTCGCCGAGGCGCGCCGGCGCGGCCTCGTGACGGTCGCGATGGTGGGATACGACGGCGGCCGGGTGGCGGCAGAGGAGCTTGCCGACCACGTGATCGTCACGCGCTCCCAGCACATCCCCCGGATCCAGGAGGCGCAGGCAAGCGCCTATCACGTGCTGCGCGAGCTGGTGGAGGCGGTCGGGTGAGCGTCGCCGCCCCGGCCGGTGTGCGGCGCGTGCGGGTGCGCATCGAGGGGACGGTGCAGGGCGTCGGCTTCCGGCCGTACGTGTTCAGGCTCGCCCGCGCCCTCGGCCTCGGCGGCTTCGTGCTGAACGACGAGCGGGGCGTGCTGGTCGAGGTCGAGGGACCGCCCGCACCGATCGAGCGGTTCCTCGAGCGCCTGCCGCTCGAAGCGCCCCCGCTTGCCGCGGTCGAGCGACTCGCCGTCGAGCCGTTGCCCATGGAGGGCGGCGCCGTGTTCGAGATCGTCTCGAGCGAGCGACGCGGCGAGCCCGACGCATTCGTCTCGCCCGACACGGCGCCCTGCGCCGAATGCCTCGCGGAGCTCTTCGACCCTGCTGAGCGCCGCTATCGCTACCCGTTCGTGAACTGCACGAACTGCGGCCCACGTTTCACGATCGTGCGAGGCGTTCCCTACGACCGCCCGCTGACCACGATGGGGTCGTTCCAGATGTGCGCGCGCTGCCGCGCCGAGTACGAGGATCCGCTCGATCGCCGGTTCCACGCCCAGCCGATCGCATGCGCCGGTTGCGGGCCGGCGCTGACGCTCCTCGCCCCCTCCGGCCGCCCCGTGCACACCGCGGAAGCCCGGGACATCGCCGAGGCGGCGGCGAAAGCGCTCGTCGGGGGCTTGATCCTTGCGATCAAGGGCGTCGGCGGCTTCCACCTCGGCTGCCGCGCGGACGACGAGCACGCGGTCGCCGCGCTGAGGGCGCGAAAGCACCGCGAGGAGAAGCCCTTCGCATTGATGGTCGCCGATCTCGAGGCGGCCGGACGGCTCGCGCACGTCGGCCCGCTCGAGCGGGAGCTGCTGCTTGGCCGGGAACGCCCGATCGTGCTCGCACGGCGGCGGCCGGACACGCTCCTGGCGGCAGCCGTCGCGCCGTGCTCACCTGACCTGGGGCTGATGCTGCCCTACTCCCCGCTCCACCACCTGCTGCTCGCCGACACGGGAGTCCCGCTCGTGATGACGAGCGCCAACGTCTCCGATGAGCCGATCGCCTACGAGGACGCCGACGCGCTCGCGCGGCTCGGCCGGATCGCCGACCTCTTCCTGCTCCACGACCGGCCGATCGAGACGCGCACCGACGACTCCGTGGTCCGCGCCGTCTCGCTCCGCGGCCGGCGCCGGCCCCTGATGCTCCGGCGCTCGCGCGGATACGTGCCCGAGCGCATCGAGCTGCCGGTGCCGGCAGAGCGGCACCTGCTCGCCTGCGGCGCGGAGCTCAAGAGCACCTTCTGCCTTGCAAAGGGCCGGCGTGCCTGGGTCGGACATCACATCGGCGACCTGGCCAACTACGAGACCCTGCGGTCGTTCCGGCAGGGGATCGAGCGCTTTGCGCTGCTCTTCGCGATCGAGCCCGTGGTCGTCGCGCACGATCTGCATCCGGAATACCTCTCGTCCAAGCACGCGCTCGAGCGCGAGGCGGCTCAGCACATCGGCGTCCAGCACCACCACGCGCACCTGGCTGCCTGCCTCGCCGAGCACGGCGAGACCGGCCCGGCGATCGGCGCGGTCTACGACGGCACGGGCTTCGGCACCGACGGCACGGTCTGGGGCGGTGAGCTGCTCGCCGGCGACCTGGCCGGGTTCGAGCGCGCCGGTCACCTGTGGCCCGTGCGCATGCCCGGCGGCGAGCAGGCGATCCGCGAGCCGTGGCGCATGGCGTGTGTGTGGGTGACGGAAGCCGCGGGCACCGGAGCCGCCGTGCCCCGAACGCTCGCGCCACGCGTCGATTCCGTGCGCTGGGACCAAATCGCCGGCCTCAGCGCGGCGGACTCGCCGTTCGCGCCTGTGACGACCAGCATGGGCCGGCTCTTCGACGCCGTATCGGCGCTCTGCGGCCTCCGGACGCACGTCACCTACGAGGGCCAGGCGGCCTTCGAGCTGGAGGCGGCAGCGGACCTCGGCGAGCCTGGCGCCTATCCGTTCCCTGTCCGCGGGGGCCGCCTCGACGCACGCGAGACCGTCATGGCCGTCCTCGGCGACGTCGGGCGCGGCGTGCCCACCGCCACGATCTCGGCCCGCTTCCACAACGGCCTTGCCCACGCGACGGCGGCCGCCTGTGCCGACGCCGCCGGGCGCCACGGGACCGAGACCGTGGTGCTCTCGGGCGGGGTGTTCCAGAACCGCCTGCTGCTCGAGCGCACGGCTGCCCTGATCACCGGCGCGGGACTGCGGCTGCTCGTTCCGGAGCGCCTGCCTCCCAACGACGGCGGGATCTCGTTCGGGCAGGCCGCGGTCGCGGCCGCCCGGCTCGCGCGGGGAGCGCCGTGATGCTCGGCCTCGACGACAGGATCGCGGGGCTCGGGTCGGGCGGCAGCCTTGCGCTGGCGCTCGCCGTCGCGGTGCTGCTCGGCCTCCGCCACGCCACCGATCCCGACCACCTCACCGCCGTCTCGACGCTCGTGATGTCCGAGGACCGGCGAGGCTCGCACCGGGCGGGGTTGCTCGGACTCGCCTGGGGAGCGGGTCATGCCGTCACGCTGTTCGCGCTCGGGCTGCCTGTCGTGCTGCTGGGCCACAGCCTGCCGGACGCGGCGCAGCGGGGCGCGGAGCTTGCCGTCGGCGTCGTGATCGTGGCACTCGCGATCCGGCTGCTCGTGCGCTGGCACCGGGGATACCTGCACGTCCACGTCCACAGCCACGGGCCGGTCCGACATTCCCACCCGCACGTCCACGACGAAGGCGGCGGCCACGTGCGCGCCTTCCACGAGCACGGCCATCCCGAGACGCTCGGCCGCTCGCCCACGGCCGCCTTCGGCATCGGCCTCCTCCACGGGGCCGGCGGCTCGGCCGGAGCCGGCGTGCTGGTCGTGGCCGCGGTCTCGCAGCCTGCCGGTGCGGTGATCGCGCTCGCGCTGTTCGCGACCGCCACCGCGGTTTCGATGGCGCTCTGCTCGACCTTGTTCGGAGTCGCGCTGACCCGTCAGCCGGTCGCGCGCAGGTTCGCCGCCCTTGCACCCGCTCTGGGCACGCTCGGGCTCCTGTTCGGCGCCTGGTACGCGCTCGCGGCGATCCAGACCGTCCCGTATCCGCTCTGACGGTGACCTGAGCGCGGCTCAGCCGCGTTTGCCGACCTGACCGGCCGCGCCCCGGAGGCCCACGCAGCCGATGCAGGCCACGCAGCCGATGCAGTCGATGCAGCCGATGCAGGCCACGCATGCGGCACAGCGCGCGTTGCCGAGCCCCGCCACGACCGCTGCGCTGCCGACCACGCCGAGGCTTCCCGCCACGGCCGCACTACCCACGATCGCGGCGCTGCCGACCACGGCGGCGCTTCCGACCACGGCGGTGCTGCCGGTGATTGCCGCGCTGCCCACGATCGCGGCGCTGCCCACGGCGGCCGTGCTGCCGGTCACCGCCGCGGTGCCCACGAGCGATTCGTCGTGACGTGCCACACCGCCATTCTCGCCGATCTTCTAGCGTCTATCCCTTGCGCCCCGATCAGCTCGACATCGCGATCCCGGAGTTCCCGCCCGAGGTCGAGTGGATCAATGCGCGCATCGTTCGCCTCGGAACGCTGCTCGGGCAGCATGCCGTGCTCGTGTGGTTCTGGGACCATGCCTCGCTGAACTCGCTTCGGGCGCTGCCGTACGTCCGCGAGTGGGACCGTCGCTACCGCGATTTCGGGCTGCGTGTCTTCGGCGTCCATTCGCCCCAGTTCGACTTCGGAGCCGAGCGCGCGAACGTCGAGGCGGCGGTCGCGCGGCTCGGGATCGACTTCGCGGTCGCGCCCGATCCCGACTACGAGATCTGGAGGACTTACGGCAACGAGGTGTGGCCGGCGCTCTACCTGTGGGACCGCCGGGGCGTCCTGCGCTACTACCACTTCGCCGAAGGTGCCTACGACGAGACCGAGCGGGCGATTCAGGAGCTGCTCCACGAGATCGATCCCGCGCAGGAGCTGCCCGAGACGCTCGAGCCGGTGCGCGACACCGACAGGCCCGGCGCGCTGGTGAAGCCGCCGACGCCCCACGTATACCTCGAGCCTGACCGGTCCGCGCGCAGCGTGAAGGAAGGGGAGCGGCTGAGGATCCGCTTCGCGGGTGCCACCGCCGCGGCGGTGCTCGACGGACAGGGCAAGGCGGACGTGCTCGTGGACGGCGAGTGGGTGCGCACGCTGATGCTGCAGGGGCCGCAGCTGTACGACCTGGTCGACTACGGGTGCCACACCGCGCACGAGCTGACGCTCGTCTTCCACGTCCCCGCGCGCGCATACGCGTTCAGCTTCGCGCCCGGGCCCGCCTAGGCGCTCGGAAATCGTGAAAAACTGGCTTGCCGATCCGCTCCCCCGTACAAGCCGGGTTTTCCTGAGCCGACTCCGCCGGGGAGGAGAATTCGTTACGCGCGCGAGCTCAGCAGCTCGCGGATGTCCTTCGGGAGCATGAACCGGACGTCTTCCTCGGTGACCTCCAGCTCGGCGATCTCGTCGGCCCCGCGGTCGCGGAAGAACTGGACGAGGCGCTGCACGAGCTCCTCGGGGGCGCTCGCGCCGGAGGTGATGCCGACCGTCTCGACACCCTCCAGCCACTCCTCGCGCACCTCGTGCTCGTTGTCGATGAGATGGGACTGCGCGCCGTGCTGTCGCGCCACCTCGACGAGGCGATTCGAATTGGACGAGTTCCGCGAGCCGATCACGAGCACGAGATCGCACCGCGGCGCCAGCTGCTTCACGGCGTCCTGGCGGTTCTGCGTCGCGTAACAGATGTCGTCTGTGCGTGGCCCAACCATGTTGGGGAACTTCTCGCGCAGCCTGCGGATGATCCCCGTGGTCTCGTCGACGGAGAGCGTCGTCTGCGTGATGAACGCGACCCGGTCGGGATCGGCGACGTCGAGGTTGTCGACGTCCTCCTCGGTCTGGACGAGCAGGATGCTCTCCGGCGCCTCCCCGGTCGTGCCCTCGACCTCCTCGTGCCCCGCGTGGCCGACCAGCACGATCGTGTAGCCGTCCGCGGCGAACTTGCGTGCCTCCACGTGCACCTTCGTGACCAGCGGGCAGGTCGCGTCGATCGTGTTGAGCGCACGCGCCTTCGCGTTCGCGTGGACGCCGGGCGCCACGCCGTGAGCGGAGAACACGACCGTCTCGCCCTCGGGCACCTCGGTCTCCTGGTCGACGAAGATCGCTCCGCGCCGCTCGAGGCTCTCGACCACGTGCTTGTTGTGGACGATTTCCTTTCGGACGTAGACCGGCGGCCCGTGGAGATCGAGCGCGTGCTCGACCGTCGCGACCGCCCGGTCGACGCCGGCACAGTAGCCACGGGGAGCGGCAAGCAGGATCTTGCGAGGCCCGGAACCCATCGTCCTGAGTCTAGCCCCGGACCCTTCAGCCACCCGCGAGCTCGCGGAATCTTCTCAATGCACGCGGATCACGAAGTCCGCGCTGCGCGGTGGCGGCTCGACGTTGCCGGCGCGGTCGCGGGCCTGGATGTAGAAGGAGTAGCGGCGGCCCCGCTTGCCCACGAACCGGGCCGAACGGGAGCGCGTCACGAGCTCGAGGTGATACGCGCCGCGTCCGCTGCGCGCGTACACGCGATAGGCCTCCAGGCCCGCTGCGCGGATGCCCGCGGCGGCGCTGTCGCGCGCCCGCCAGCGAAGCGTGAAGCGCCGGCCGGACTGCCGCCGCCGGCCGCCGCGCGATCGCGTCTTCGGCGGCACCGTGTCCGCCGCGAGCGAGAGCGCCTGGCGGACCGCCGCGCCCGCATTCACGATTCCCCAGCCGAGGTCGTTGGTCCAGCCGCGGGTGCGCAATGCGGTCTCCTTCAGCACTCTGATCACCGAGATGTTGCTTAGGCGAGGATTCGCGCCGCGGACCAGCGCAGCTGCGCCCGCGACCTGGGGTGATGCCATCGAGGTGCCGGACAGGTAGCCGTAGCGGGGATCGCCGTTCAGCGATGCACGGCAACTCGGGCACGGGGCCGACGGCGGGTTCGTGTCGCCGCTCTCGATCTGCGTGGGGTTCGAGGGATAGGTGGAGAAGACGCCGGGCGCGCCGCCCGGTCCCGTGTCGCCATAAGCGGCGATCGAGATCTGGGAGCCGCGGCCGGCAAACGACGCGCGGCCACCCGTGAGGTCCGCAGCGGTCACCACGAGCCCGTCGCCCTTGTCGAGAAAGGGGCCGGTGCCGGTCGGCTGGAGGTCCTTCGCCGGATGCCCCTGCTCGACCGTGGGGCTGTCGGCCGCCGCGGCCACGAGCACCACGTCGTGCCTGAACGCATATCGCAGAGCGCGCAGCTCGCCTAACGTGAGCCTGCCCCCACCGAAGCTCATGTTGATCACCTTTGCGCCGCCGTTGGTCGCGTCCACCAACGAGGCGATCACGCTCGAGCTGGAAAGGTCGCTCTTCTCTGCGATCAACTGGCAGTTGAAGCCGGTGCCCGCGACGCCCACCCCGTTGTTGGTCGCAGCGCAGGCAAGCCCCGCGACGTGAGTGCCATGGCCCACCTCGTCTGCGGTCCCGTTCGGCCCGGCATCCTGATCACGGGCGGCCGCGATCTTGCCGCCCAGGTCGGGATGGGAGGAGTCGATCCCGGAATCGATGATGCCGACCTTGACCCCGTCGCCATGGGTCAGGTCCCACGCGGCCGGAAAGCCCTCCCGGGTGAGGTACCACTGGTAGGGAATCGCGGGCGAGGCGAGCGGATCCTGCCAGTTCGCCGCGGGATCGTCGGGCAGGAGGCGCAGCCGGTGGCGCGACTCCGGCTCGACGCGCCGGACGCTGCGATCGCGCTCGAGGCGCGCTGCGAGTCGGCGGAAGGTGGTGCCGGCCGGGACCCGCACCGTCATCACGCCGACCTGCGGCACGTCCGGGCGGGCCCGCCGGAGCCCGTTGCGGGCGAGCACGGCGGTCGCCGAGGCGTGGGCCGTGGCCGGTCTGGCCGCGGTGTCCAGCAGCACGATCGCGCGCCGTGGCGCAGCCGCCGCCGCCGCGGGCAGCACTGTGAGGACGACGATCGCCGCCAGTCCTGCCCTGACACCTCTCATGATCGACATCGTAGGGGCACCGCCACTCGGCAGCTATCGGTTCTTCGCCGCCGGCGCTGAACGGGCAGGACCTTTCCCTGGCCGCCTCGCTGGCATAGAGTGCGCGCGGCGAGGGCGCGCTGCCGGCCCGACTACGATTCGCCTACAGCGACCGCTCAAAGGATGGAGACAGATGCCCGACTCGCCTGACCGCAGTGGCTCCGCGGACCCCGCGCCGGAGGAATTTCAGCCGGAGGAGTTCCAGCCGGAGGAGTTCCATTTTCACCTCGAACTCACTCCTCCGCAGCTCAAGATCACGCACACGGCCCTGAAGAGCCTGCTCGACGACTTCGGGCACGATCAGCACGACGTGCACACCATCATCCACGAGGTGCTCGCGAAGCTTCCCGACGAGCACTCGATCCGGGCGATCAGGCTCGACGAGCCTCACGGCCCGGGCGAGTAGATCAGTCGCGCAGCTTGACGGTGCGGTTGATCGTGGTCCAGCCGCCGCCCGCCGGGCTCTGCGCCTTGCCGACGATCTTTGCCTTGACGCTCTTCCCCCGCTTCAGGGCCCGCTTGACGGCCCGCAGCTTCGACTTCGCGAGCTTCAGCTTCACGCGAAACACTTCGTGCGCCGTGACCGAGCGTGAGTACGATTTGAAGCTGTAGAGCCTCGTCGAGCGCGCCTTGCCGGGCACCTTCACGGTCGCGGTCACGACCAGCTTCGCGTCGGCATGCACCTGCGCCAGCATGTACAGCTTGTCCACGTCCTGCTGCGGCGGGCCGAACAGCGTCATTCCCGGCCCTCCGGTCGCGGTCGTGTGACCAGCGTGCTCGGCGGCGGTGTGCCCCAGATGCTCGGCGCTGTTGGGATCGTGCCCCTCGTGGGCGCTGTGGTCGTTCGTGCCGAGGTCCGGCCCGGTGTCCGCCTTCGGCGGCGCGACCGGCACCTGCCGGGTGAAGATGTTCCGGACCGCCGGGTTGTACGCGGGCGGGGTGTCGGCCGCCACCGGGATCAGGTTGTCGGCGTCCGACGAGAAGGCGACGAAGCGCCCGTCTCGCGACAGCGCCGGTGCATACGAGCCGGCGTCGGCGATCGCGCCCGTGGCGCCGGACGCTCGGTCGACGAGGGTCGTGACGCCGTCATCGACGTTGCGCACGAAGACGTCGGGGTTTGCCGTGTCCTCCGCGCTCAGGTTGCCGGCAGCCGACTCGAAGGCGACGAAGCGCCCGTCTCCCGAGATCGACGGATGCACGGAGCTCGCAAACGCGGGCGCACCGTCCACGCCGGTGTCCCGGCTGACGAGCACCGTCTTGCTGGCCTGGATGTCGCGGCGGAAAACGTCGGCGATCTGGGGCGTCCGGATCGGCTCGTCGACGAAGTTGTTGGCGATCGACACGAATGCGACATATCGCCCGTCCGCGGAGATCGACGCGTCCGCGGAATCGCCGTCGGAGGGCGTCTGGCTGAGGAAGCCCCCGGTCGGCAGGCTCACGGCGCTGGTGAACTTGGTCTGGAGGTCGGTCACGAACACGTTCGTGTAGGCGTTCGCGTCCTTCGCGCTGAGGTTGTCGGCGTCGGAGGTGTAGGCGATGCGGCGGCCGTCCCGGTCGATCGCAGGCGCGTACGAGTTGCCGTCCGCAGCGATCACGATCGAGCCGAACGCGACCTTGCTGATGAGCGTGGTCTCGCCCGTCTCCATGTTGCGCATGTAGACGTTCGAGAACTCGTCCCGGTCCTCGGCGCTGAGGTTGTCGGCGACCGAGTCGAACGCGATGAAGGTGCCGTTCGCGGAGACCGACGGATGCGAGGAGTCTCCGTTCGCCGCGCTGCCGTCGGTGGCCCGCGACACGAGCGTGGTGGAATCGACCAGGGTGTCGCGCACGAACACGTTGCGGACGGCGTTGTCGTCGTCCGGGCTGAGGTTGTCGGCGACGGACTCGAACGTGACGTAGCGCCCGGCAGGCGAGATCGCGGGCGCGGCGGAGTCACCGTCCGCCCCGGCGCCGTCGGCGCCTGTCATCCGCGTGATGAGGGTGGTCGTGCCGGTCGTCGTGTCGCGCTTGTAGACGTTGGTGACGCCGGCCTGCGCGGCGTCACTCAGGTTCGTGGCCTTCGACTCGAAGGCGATATAGCGCCCGTCCGCGGAGACCGCGACCCCGGGTCCCGAGTCGCCGTCGGCCGGCGCGACCGCGTCGGCGGCGCCGCGGCTCACCAGCGTCGTGTCACCGACGGCGGCGTGCGCGACCAGCGGTGTGAGCGCGACCAGCGCGAGCAGCATCGAGGCAGCGACGACCAGCTTCAGATACGAGAAGCGAATCGCGGCTCCTCCATGACCCCCGCTCATGGTTTGAGGATAGCTCCCGTTTGGCCGGGCCGCGCGAGTCAGCAGCTCGGCGGCTTCATGCTGACCGACGTGTGCCTGCCCTGGAGCGTTACGGTCGCGTACTTCGTGCAGGTGCTCGAGCCGTGCACCATGTGCACGAAGCACTTGCTTCGCTTCGACGTCAGCTTGTAGCAGGCGGGGTGCACGGTATAGCTCGACCCCCACTTGTGCTTCACGAAGCTCACCACGGCGCTCTTCGCCTTCGAGCTCGACAGGCTCGCGCCGCTCGCCGAGCCGACGCCGCCCGCAACCATCGCGAAGGTCGCGAGCACCGCGGTGAGCGTCACGAGGAGGGGCCAGCGGCGCGGCCCGATCGACGGGTGGGTCATGCGCCGAAGCTCCTCATCACGGTACGAAGTAGCCCTGGGTCAGGAACAGCGTGTTCGGGTCGGTGCTCGCGACGCCGTCGGAGCCTCCGTCGTACACGTTGACCTTGCCCATCTGCCAGATCGCGCGCTTGCCCTCCTTCACCGTGTTCGGCGTGACCGCGTCGGCGGTGGTGCTGAGCGAGCAGGTCGAGCCGACTGTGCTGCTTCCCGGCGTGGTCGTGCACGGCACCGTGTACGAGAGCGGAATGTCCTGCGTGGTGCCGGTCTCGGAGGGCCCGTTGTCGCGGTCGATCATCTGGGTGATGGTCGACAGCTTCAGCTGGCCCGCGTAGTCGGTCAGCCCCGCGTCGTTGTTGCGGACGTCGGAGGCACTGACCGTGAGCTTCACGTCGGCCTCGTCCGCGGTCGTGGCCGGATTGCCGGAGATCACGTCGAACTTGGCGTACGCGACCGAGTTGGCGGCGGATGTGCCGTTGGCGTCCGGAGTGCCCACGGTGAGGGAGCTGGACGTCTGGACCGGCGGTGCACACGAGGGCGACGCGAGCGGCGCTCCGTGCGTCCGGTTCGGGCTGTTGCACTGCTGATAGGCGGGCACGAGCGATGCGCGCATCGGCGTGGCGCCCTTCGGGCGCGGGTAGCCGGCGATCGTCCCCGTGGGGGCGTACCACGCCATCATGATCCCCATCACGTCCGTCTGCTGGGCGCCGGTGCCGTTCTGGTACTCGCTGTGGAGCTGGATCGTCTGGCCCTGTGAGACGGCAACGCCCGTGGTCGGGTACGCGGCGCCGGCCGGATAGGCCTCCGGCTGCGCGCCCGCCGGGACGTTCGTCTGGATCCCGCATTCGCTCATCGTGTCGAGGTGGCCCTTGAAATTGGTTCCCGCCCACGGCGTGCCGTAATTTCCCTCGGATCGGCACAGCGTCGTGCCGGTCAGGTCGGCCGGCGGAGGGTTGTTCGGGGGCGCCGGGCCGTAGTAGGTGTTCGCACCGCCCACGAGCTCGGCGGATAGCGCGATGCCGCCGCCCTGCTCGGGACAGTGGATGTCGCACGGCGTTGGGTTCGTGATGTCGACGTCGTGCAGGTGGCCCGACATCGCGATCATCTTGCCGTTGGTCCCGGTCGGGAGCGTCCAGCTCGTGTGCGTGTCCGAGTAACCGGTCGGGATCGTGTACTCGGAGTCGCCGCAGCCGTCGATGTCCAGCCACCACGGCTTCGCCTCGAGCGGCGGCGGGTAGCTGGTGTCGCTCGCGAGCCGGTACTTGTAGAAGACCTGAATGCTGAGCTTCTTCTGCACGGCCGACTTGTTGACGAGGTGGATGATCATCGTCCACGTGGTCCGCCCGGCCGGGTTGTAGTAGCCGTAGGGCGACGGCAGGTGCATGTGGGTGCGCTCGTTGCCTGAGGCGAAGAAGCGCTCGCCGAGCTGGCCCTGGAGGCCGCTCGGGCAGACCTGGTCCTGGCGGGCCGGGTTGATGAAGACGAAGTGGTGCATCATCGCGCCGTTGTTCAGGTTTGCCGTCGTGCCCGTCGTGTTGTTCGCGTCACCGTCGTAGATCAGGTTCGGCACGATGTCGGTGATGTAGCAGTCGGTGCAGGGCGCGGGAGCGCTGAAGTTGATCACGTTGTGGACCGCGCTGTTCGCGTTGACGGTCGTGGGGCCGTAGCGACCCTCGACGACGGTGCCCGGACGGCTCGCCTGAAAGTCGCTGCGCGAGTCCGTGAACGACGGGTTCGTGATGATCTGGTCCGCGCTGGCCGCGGAGGTCCAGAAGATGCCGAGCGCGACACAGAGCACACCCAGCGCAAGCGAAAGCAACCTCTCCCTATTCCCCATTTAAACGCCCCTCGGGTCCGGTGGACACGAAACTGTGCAGCGATAGTAGCCCAGATACCCGGCGGCAGGTTCATTTGCTTGTCGGTCGACCAAGTATCGCCGCCGACCAAGGTATCGCCGGCAGATCAGAGGCCCGGCCAGTGGCGCACGACGAACCCGCCCGCGGACCGTCCGAGCGGCTGCCAGCGCGAGCCCCTGCGGCCGTCGCGGCCGCTGGTGTCGAACCTGATCCCGCCGACCGTCATGAAGACATGCCCGGGATTCGCATAGATCGTGAGCCAGCGCCCGGGCCCATCGACGCCCCACGTAGCCAGATCTCCAGACGTCAGCGGCACGTCCAGCAGGCCCGCGGCGGCAAGTGCATAGCTGACCGATCCCGAGCAGTCGTAAGCGTCGTCGACGAACGATCCGTGCCCTCCGCCGAGCCGGTAGGGGAAGGTCGCGATCGCGTTGCCGCCGGCGACGATGTCCTGGATCGCGCCGGGCGAGCCCGGGGGCGCCTCGGCGCGGCCCCGTCCCGTCAGCCCGAGCCTGCCGCCGGCCCTCGCCCGCCGTTGGTAGCGCTGGAGCCGCCGCAGGTCGCGCCGCACCTCGGCGTCGGAGGGCGCTCCCGGGCTCGGCCCGGTGTCGGCGGCTGAGCTCGCGGCCGCCGACGCGGGATCCTCGGCGAGCTGGCGCGGCGCCCCCGAATCCGGCTCGGGGAAGCTCTGGGCTGCCTCGGTGTCGCGCACCTGGCCGCCAGGCTCGCTTCCGATCGCGGCCCCGATGCGGCCCCTCGCCGGGTGGCGTTCGTCGCCGCGGGTCGCGATCAACGCCACCACGATGCACGCGGCGCCGAGAGCGCCCGCGACGAGGGCGGCGAGCCGCGCAGGTTTGCCGCGCAGAGCCACCGGAGCAAGATAGCGGCGCGTCCGAACGCATCCTCCCGGTCACGTTTCCAATGGTCCACGGAAGGCCGGTGCAAGCTACGCTTATCCAGACTTCCGCCCGAGCTGCCGGGCCCGAGGGCATGGAGAGGCGTTCTTGAGAGTTTCACTAGCCAGACTGTCGACCGTGGTCGCGCTGGTCGCGCTGATCGCGCCCGCCTTCGCGCGCGCCGCCGGCGAGCCCAGCACCAAGAACTACCAGACCCGGTTTGCGGCTCTCGCGCCGCCGGTTTCCGGCCTCGCGGTCACGACCGAGGGCGGCGACAAGTACCTGGTCGTCAAGAACCGCACCGACAAGACCGTCCTGATCCCCGGTTACGACGGCGAGCCCTACCTGCGCTTCCTGCCGAACGGCGAAGTCGACGCGAACGCGAACTCCCCCGCCAAGTACCTCAACGGCATCCGGTTCGGCACGCCCGACGCGGTGCAGATCCCGCGCAGCGCGTTGCTCGGCGGCAAGCCCAAATGGCAGCAGGTCGCGACCGGCGGCACCTACAGGTGGTTCGACCACCGCATCCACTGGATGGACAAGAAGCCACCCCCGATCGTGAAGGACCAGGGCAAGCGCACCAAGATCTTCGACTGGAAGGTGCCCGCGCGGGTCGGCGGCGCTCCGGTCACGATGCTCGGGACGCTGACGTGGATACCCGCCGGCGATTCCTCCTCGGGGCTCTCGACCGGCGCGATCGCCCTGATCGTGGTCGCGGTGCTCGCGCTGCTCGGGGTGATCGCCGTGCTGCTCCGCCGCCGCGGGCCGACCGCGCCCGCCGACACGCCCCGCCGCCGCGAGAAGGCCGCCAAGGAGGCATGGTGACGCGGCCGGCCCGGAGCCTCCTGGTGCTTGCGCTTGCGCTCCTAGCGGTCGGCGCGATCACCCCGTCGGCGGCGTTCGCGCACGCCACGCTAGAAGGGACCACGCCACTCGCGGGCTCCGTTGCGAAACAGGCGCCCGACCAGATCGCCTTCCACTTCAGCGAGTCGGTCGAGGGCAACTTCGGCGCGATCCGCGTCTACGACCGCAACGGCGCCCGGGTCGAGGCGGGCGAGGCGTTCCATCCGGGCGGGAAGGGATCGGACCTCGCCACCCACCTGAAGCCCGGCGTGCCGAAGGGGACCTATACCGCGACCTACCGCGTGATCTCCGCCGACGGCCATCCCGTCGCGGGTGGCCTCGTGTTCTCGATCGGCAAGGCGGGTCTTGCGGGTGCGACCGTGTCCAAGCTGCTCTCGCAGCGAAGCGCGGCGGGAAAGGTCACCGAAGTCGGGTTCGGCGTCGCCCGGGGCCTGCAGTACACGTCGATCGCGGCTGCGATCGGGACCGTCTTCTTCCTGCTCGTGATCTGGATCCCCGGCCTCGCCACGGTGGCGGGCGCCGACCGCTCGTGGCAACTCGCGTCGGAGCGGTTCGTGGTGCGGATGCGCGCGTTGCTGGGGCTCGCGATCCTCGCCGGCGTCCTCAGCGGGGCACTGGGGATCGTGTTCCAGGGAGCGACCGCGGCGGGCGTGTCGTTCTGGTCGGCGCTCAAGTCGGATGTCATCAAGGAGGTGCTGGGCACGCGCTGGGGCACGGTATGGGGCATCCGCGTGCTGGTCTGGCTGGGGCTGGGCGCGGTGCTCGGCGCGGCCATGGCCCGTAGCCGCCAGCCGGTGCTCAGGCCCGCATCGGTCGGTGCCACAGGGCTCGCCCTTCAGCGTCCATTCGGGCGACTTGCGCTGGTGCTGTCGGCGTTGCCGCTCGGGTTCCTGGCGCTCTCCCCCGCGCTCGCCGGCCACGCCAGCCTGCAGAGCCCGACCGGCGTCCTGATGCCGGCGAACGTCGTCCACGTGCTCTCGATCAGCATTTGGACCGCCGGCCTCGCCGTGCTCCTGTTCGTGCTTCCGCGCGCCACCCGCGAGCTCGAGCCGACCGACCGGACCCGCCTGCTGGCCGCAACCGTTGCGCGCTTCTCCGCAATCGCCGGGCTCGCGTTCGCGGCGCTCGTGCTGACCGGTCTCGTGCAGTCGTACATCGAGGTCCGAACCATTCACAACGTGCTCCACACCGCCTTCGGCCGTGCCGCGCTGATCAAGTTCGTGATCGTGGTCGGACCGCTGGCGCTGCTCGGCGCGTACAACCGGCGCCTGATGGTGCCCAAGCTGAGGGCGATCGCTGCCGCCGCCCGCCCTCCCGGTCACGCCGGCTTCGTGCTCCGGCGCGCGCTTCGCGCCGAGGTTGCGCTGCTCGTCGCGGTGTTCGGAGTGACGGCGGCGCTGGTCAGCTATCCACCTTCGACGGCGGTCTCCACCGGCCCGGTCTCGAAGACCACCTCGCTCGGCCCGGCCGACCTGCAGCTGACCGTCGACCCCGCCACCGTGGGGCCGAACGTGATGCACGCCTACCTGATCGACAAGCGCACCGGCGCTCAGTTCGACAAGGTCAAGGAGTTCGTCGTGAAGCTCTCGCAGCCCGCCAAGGGCGTCGGGCCGCTCGACGCAGGCGCGCGCAAGGCGGGTCCTGGGCATTACGTTATGACCGGGGCCGTCTTCGGCGTGACGGGTGACTGGAAGGTTCAGGTCTCCGCACGGGTCTCCGAGTTCGACGCCTACTACTCGACGATCAAGGTGAAGATCCGATGACGACAAGTCGCAGCAGCATCTTCGGCGCACGTTCGTTCCGCGTGCTCGCACTCGCCGCCCTCCTGGCGTGCGCGGCTTTCGGCCTGCTGGCGGTGGCGCGATCGGCGCCGGCCGCGAACAAGACCGGCTGGGCCGAGACCGGGCATTCGATCGTCCCGCTCGAGTACTTCCAGGGCGTCACGTCGGACCAGCAGCGCAACCTGTATTTCGACGGCGTCTTCAGCGGCCTCTACCGCACGGACTCGAACCTCGTCGAGGAGGCCCGGAACACGAACGTGATCGCGCCCGATGTCAACCAGCGCGAGGGCTACAACCACATCGGCGACATCACCTGGGACAAGCGCGAAGGCGGGCGCGTGCTGCTGCCGCTCGAGTGCTTCTTCCCCTTCATCGGCAACTTCTGCCGCACGGGGTCGATCGGCGTCGCGGACGACGACACGCTCCAGTGGCGCTACTACGTGAAGCTCGATCCGGCCTTCATCGACAAGGTGATGTGGGCGGAGGTGTCGCCCAACGGAAAGCTCCTGTGGACCTCCAACGGCGGTCTGAACGGCGGCCACGACCTGCTCGCCTACGACATGTCCCAGATCACGCAGGCCAACGCGGCCCCGAACGGCCCGCTGCTCGAGCCCGTGATCGTGCTGCCGAACGCGGTGCCACCGACCGGCATCACGGGCGCGACCTTCTACAAGCACGAACTGCTCGTGGCAGGCCAGACCAAGACGCTGTTCCAGGTGTGGGCGATCGACCTCAACGACGGCTCGCGGCGACTGGCGATCGAGAAGCAGGTGCTGGGAGAGTCCGAGGGGCTCGACGTCGCGAAGGCGCTCGGCGGAACCCTTCACTGGCTGATCACGCCCCAGGGAACGGGCGGCAAGCCGCCGACCTACGGCGACTTCGGGCACAGCGCCCTGTTGCACTTCGACCCGTTGCAGGGAGGCAAGGGTCCGGAGACGTAGGCCGCCCTGGTTTTCGGGCCGGGGAGGCGCAAAGCAAGTACGCTTGCTCGAGAGCAGGGAGATTTGGTCAGGATGAGCCGGACCGCCGGACGACTAGCTGCCCGTGGAGACGGGCGCGGGATCGCTCGAGCCTCACTGGTGGGGCTTGGAGTGGTGTTCGTGCTGCTCGCGGCGGCCGCCCCCCGGGCACAGGCCGCCTTCCCCGGCGTCAACGGCAATCTCGCCTTCGCCACCGACCGCGACGGGAACTACGAGGTGTACTCGTCTGACGCCGCCGGCGTCAGTCAGGTGAACATCACCCAGAACGCGTCGACAGACCTCTTTCCGGTGTGGTCCGCGGACGGGACCAAGATCGCCTTCTCGAGCTTCCGCAGCGGCGGCGACGAGGAGATCTATACGGCCAACGCCGACGGCTCGAATCCGACGCAGCTCACCAACAGTCCCGGCATGGACGCCGAACCCGCCTGGTCCGCCGACGGCACCAAGATCGCCTTCCGCAGCGATCGCGGCGGCAACTTCGAGATCTACACGATGGACGCCGACGGGTCGAACCAGGTCGACATCACGAACAACGCCTCGAACAACGACCGCCCCGCGTGGAGCCCCGGCGGCTCGAAGATCGCGTTCGAAAGCGACCGCGACGGCAACTTCGAGATCTACACGATGGACACCGACGGTTCGAACCAGGTCGACGTCAGCAACAACGCCGCTTCGGACCGCCGCCCGGGGTGGTCGCCCACCGGGCAGAAGATCGCCTTCGACTCGTCGCGGGACGGCAACCTCGAGATCTATTCGATGGCCGCGGGGGGCACGACCCAGACGCGCCTCACCTCCAACGCGAAAGACGACTCCGAGGCGGCGTGGTCTCCCGACGGCACGAAGATCGCCTTCCGGAGCCAGCGCGACGGCAATGCCGAGATCTACGTGATGGGCCAGGACGGCACCGCCCAAACCCGGGTCACCAACAACACCTTCTGGGACAGCGCGCCCGATTGGCGGGCGGCCCCCACGGGCTACCCGCGTCCGAAGGGCGCCACGCCACTGAGGGTCTCGCTGGTGCCGACATTCCAGCCATGTGCAAGCGGCAACCGCATCCACGGCGCGCCGCTCGCGTTCGACTCCTGCAACCCGCCGGTGCAGGTCTCGCCGAATCTCACGGTCGGCTCGACCGACTCGAACGGCGCAGCGGCGAACTTCATCGGCTTCCTGCGGCTCTCGGTTCATGCCGGCGTGCCCGGACCGCCCGACGACTCCGATATCGACATCACTGCGAGCCTGTCCGACATCCGTTGCATTGCGAGTGGCGTCCGGTGCGGGGGAGGTCCCCTGTCCGACTACACCGGGGAGCTCGTCGCCAACCTGCAGCTCCGGGTCACCGACAACTTCAACGGCACGTCCTCGGCCGGCGGCACCGACGTGGCCACGGTTAGCGATACGGCCCTGCCGGTCACGATTCCGTGCAATCCGACGTCGTCGACCACGACGGGCTCGATCTGCGCCATCAGCACCACCGCGAACACGATCGTGCCCGGCATGATCAAGGACACCAAGCGCATGACCATCCGGCTTGGCCAGGTCCAGGTGGACGACGGCGGAGGCGACGGCACCGCCACCACGACGGTCGACAACTCGCCGTTCGCGGTCCAGGGCGTGTTCGTCCCCTAACCCGGCGCCTGAACCGCGGCGTTCTTGGCGCGCGAGCGCTCGGCTGCCCGGCGCCGCATCCGCCGACACCTACGTGTGCGGAACCCAGAACCCCGTGACCGCGGCCTGTCCCGCGTTCAGCGACCCCCGCGGCGACTATCCGGCGCGCCCCCCGGCACGCTGGCGCGAGCATGTCGGCGCGCGCCCCGGCATGCTCGCGCGAGCATGCGCACGATCTGGCAGATCGGGAAGGTGAACGCGTTCGACGGCGGCGCCGACGGCGTCGCCTCCACGAACCCGAACACGCTCTTCCTGACCCAGGGCTACTTCGTCCCGTAGCCCGCGGGGCGCCGCAATCGTCGAGAACGAACCGCGTAACGCGGTCGGTCTTCGGGTATCCCCTGCCAGGAACCCGATCGGTGGGCCAACAAATCCAAGGGAGCGACGATGGGCGAAGAGTCGAAGTACCCCAAGAACGAACAGGCGGAAAAAGACGTCGAGAGCGCTGGGGGCGAAGGAGAGCACAACGCTGAGGCGACACCCGAGATCGCCGATGACGCCGCTGAGGGCCAGACGACTGTTCCGGCACCGCCCGACGACGCGAGCAAGGCGGGCGGCGAGCCGTCCGAAGAGGTCAAGGACCCGCACCCTTAACGGCGTTTCGTCACGTCCGGAAACTCGGGCGGGCCGTGTTGCTATAGCTGGATCTGTAGGTGCCCTAAAACCCGAGCGCGAACTTCGCGTCCTCGGACATCTTCTCCGGGGACCACGGAGGCGTGAAGATCATCTTCGGGAAGACCTTCTCGACGCCGTCGACCTCGCTGACGAACTCCTTCATCTGCTCGGTCACCTGAGGGCCGATCGGACAGGCCGGCGTCGTGAGCGTGAACGTGATGTGGACCTCGCTGCCCTGCACCTCCACGTCGTAGACGAGGCCCAGCGACACGAAGTCGAGCCCCAGCTCGGGATCGATCACGTTCTCGAGCGCCTCCATCACGTCTTCGACGGTGGGGGCGTTGGCTTCAGCGGGTTCGCTCATACCCGGGGATTCTAGAGATCGCCGTGCGCAAGCCCCCGGCAGCCGTCGTCTAGGCTTCGAGTGCATGGTCGCGTTGCTGTTCCTGCTCTTCATCATCGTGCCGATCGCGGAGATCTACGTGATCATCCAGGTCGGGCAGGCAATCGGCGCCCTGTGGACGATCCTGCTGCTGATCGCCGACTCGATCATCGGCGCACGCCTACTGTCCTGGCAGGGCAGGCGAGCGTGGCGTAGCTTTCAGGAGGCGCTCGGGGCGGGCAAGCTCCCGCACCGCGAGGTGCTCGATGGGACCCTCATCATCCTCGGCGGGGCCTTCCTGCTGACGCCGGGCTTCATCACCGACATCTTCGGCCTCGTCCTGCTGCTGCCGCCGACGCGCGCGGTTGTCCGGCGCGCGCTGGCCGGCCTGCTCTTGCGCCGGCGCGGCCTTCGTTTCGTGAGGATGGCGACCCGGCCCGTCCAGGGGCGCGGCGACGCGCAGCGACCCGCGCCCACGGCCTACCCTTCGCCGCCGCCCGACCCCCCGCGTAAACCCGAGCTGCCTGCCGGATGACAGGGCCCGAGGGCGAGCTGCCCAAGGACGGCTCCGGCGCGTTCGAGGATGCGGTCGTGCTCGAGCTGTGCGACCTGCGCTCGGGCGGCGGCGCGCTCCTGCGGCTCGCCCGTACCGACGGCGGCGCACGCGCGGCGGCGCACGCCGTCGTGTGCTCGGCGGGCGAGGTCGTTGCGCTCTTCGCGGAGCGTCAGCTCGAGCCCGGCATCGAGAGCTGGGAGAGCGCCTCGGCGGCCGGCATCGCGATCGAGACGATCGTGCAGCAGTCGGAATGGCACGCGCGCATGGACACCGACCGGGTCGTGCTCGACGTCGTTTTCGAGGCGGCGTCGCCGCCCGTCGACTTCGAGGAAGGGGCGGCCGCACCGATCGCGCTCGTCGGCATCCATCGTTACGAGCAGCTCTGCCGCGTGCGCGGCGAGCTGCGCGTCGACGGCGCCTCCACGTCGATCGACGGGGTGGGCCGCCGCGCCCGTGCGTGGGGCGACCCCACGGGCGCCCGCATCCGGTCCCTCTACGCGGTCGGGGAGGCCCGCGCGGTGACGGTTGCAGCGGTCCTGCCGCCAGGCGGGGAGGGCCACGGCGCCGAGCACATCGCCGCGTTCCTGGTGACCCCCGACGCGCCCCCGGAGGCCTTCGATGACGTGCGTCTCTCGACCGTGTACGACGGCGCCGGGCGGCCGCGCACGGCGGGGATCGAGCTCTTCATGGCGGGCGACGAGTATCCGCGGCGCGTGTCCGGTGAGGCGGTGTGCACGTCGCAGGGGGCGGGCGGCGGCACGGCGGCCTGCTTCAGGTGGTCGCTGGAGGGCGAGCCGGCTGCGGGCGGCTACCAGATCGGCCGGCTCGCATGAGCGCGCAGCCCCGGCTGCGCGCTGTGATCAGCGACTTCGGCGGGGTCCTCACCAACCGGCTGATCGAGGCCTTTGCCGCCTTCCAGGACGAGACCGGGATCACGACGGAGCAGCTCGGACGCGGAATGCAGCGAGTGTCCGAGCGCGACGGCGAGTACCCGCTCTTCCGCCTCGAGCGCGGTGAGATCACCGAGCGCGACTTTCTGGACGACCTGTCATGGGGGCTCGAGCCGGAGTTGGGACACCGCCCCACGCTGCACCGCTTCCGCGAGATCTACTTCGATGCCCTGCACGCAAACGAGCCGATGCTCGACCTCATGCGTGAGCTGCGCAACCGCGGATTCCGCATGGCGATCCTGACAAACAATGTGCGCGAGTGGGAGGAGCTCTGGAGGAGCAAGCTGCCCCTCGACGAGATCTTCGAGCTGATCGTCGACTCCGCCTGGGTCGGAATGCGGAAGCCCGATCCGGCGATCTACCTGCTCACGGTCGAGCGTCTCGACGACGGGCTGGAGCCGCCGGAGTGCCTCTTCGTGGACGACAACGAGCCGAACGTCGAGGCGGCCCGGGAGCTCGGCATGACCGCGATCCACTTCCGCTCGAACGAGCAGGCGATCGGCGAGATCAGGGCCGGGGTCGAGGCCGCCGCGCCGCAGACGAGCTAGCGGGCCGGCACGCGGCCGCCCCTAGTTGTCGGTACCGGCCCGGTCCCTGACGTAGATCTCGAGCGCTGAGCTGCAGAGGCGCCGCACCCGCTCCTCCGAGAGCCAGGGCAGGACGATGTCGAGCGCCTCTTCCTCCCCGACGCCGGCCAGGAAGGCCTCGTCGCCGCGGAACCGCGCGGCCAGCTTCAGCACGTCGCGCCTGTGCTCCCCGAGGCCCTCGAAGGCTCCGACGAGGAAATCGGCGCTCGCGACGGGCGTGCCCACCTCGAGCGTCGCGTGCCAGGCCGCGAGCATCGACAGGTCCTCGTGATCGAGGTCGTGGACAGCCCGGGCGTAGTGCTGAGACAGCTCTTCCTCGGGGATGTCGTCGACCCAGGCCTCGATCACCTCGGCGAGCAGCGCCCGCCGGGACTCGCGGCCGACCGACTCCGCCATGACGCGGATCGCCTCCGCCGGCTCGATGAAGCAGAGCATCATGGGGCCACCATAGGAGCCGCGCCTGACGGAAAAACCTGGCGGCGCAAAGCGGCGCCCCGGCCGCACGCGAAATAGGTGCCGCTCGCGGTGCGATACGGTCGAGTCGTGCTCGCCGACCACTTGTGGTTCTGGGCGCTGATCGGCCTGGTGCTGTTCGTTTCGCTGCTCGCGAGCGGCGGCTACCGCCGCCTCGCCGCTTCTGCCCGGCGGCGCGCGCTGGAGCACAGGCTGGTCGAGCCGGCGCCGGGCGCGCGGATCGAGACGACCCCCGGCGGCTTCTGGTCCGACGTGTCCTGGCTTTCGTTGCTCCTGGGAGCCTGGGTTGCGGCCTCGCCGTGGATCTGGGGATACGACCACGTCGACGGCGCCGTCGCGACGGACGTCGTGAGCGGCTCGCTGGTGTTCGTTCTCACCCTGGCCGGGATCGTGCTGCCGCCGTTCAACGCGCTCACGATCCTGGTGGGCCTGTGGCTCGTGGTTGCGCCGTGGCTGGTCGGATACGGCAACGAGGGCGGCCCGGTGGGGCTGAGCGACGTGGTCGCAGGAACGTTGATCGCGGCGCTCGGCGTGGCCGCGCTGGTCGCGGCCTCGCGGCGCATCGCCCCCGGCGCCAGGATGCCCGTCGGCCGGATCCGGCGACCCGCCGGCCGCTGAGCGCCCGGGCTACCGGGTGCAGGGTCCGGTGTCGACCGGGCCGTGGGCGCTCTGCAGGTCGCTCGCGACGATCCCGCTGGGGACCCCGAAGCCGCCGCGCGGGCCCTGGATCGTCGCGGCGAACACCGTCGCGACCACGCGACCGTCGCCGTCGAGGACCGGTCCGCCCGAGTTCCCCGAGCGGATGTCGCCGCGCAGCGCGGTCATGCGCCGCTTCACCGGGCCAGCCCCGTACGCATCGCGGCTGATCACCGTGAGGGTCCCGCCGAGGCGCCCGGGCACGATGTGAAAGGGCCCGTCCTGGGGATATCCGAGAATCGCCACGGGCTCGCCCGCGGACGCGCGCGTGCGCAGCCGCAGCGGCGGCGCACCGAGGCCGTCGACGCGCAGCACGGCGACGTCGTTGTGCGGATCGATCGCGATCGCCTGGGCGCCACGCTGCGGGCCCCCATCGGTCTGGACCGTGGTGTCGTCCTCGCCCGCGACGACATGGGCATTGGTGACGACCACGCCGGGGGACGCGACCCACCCCGAGCCCTGAACCGCGAGGCCGCACGCGGTACCCAGCACGCGCACGACGGACGCGTGCGCGGCGCGGACGTCGGGGTCCCGGACGATCCGGCGATTCGGCGGCGGCACGTTTGCCTGCGGCCCACGGATCCGCGGGAACGGGTCTGCGCGCGAGAGCGCGTTCAGGACCGGCCCCGACGGCGGGAGCGTTTCGTTGAGGGCGCTGAGGATGACCGAGCGCTGGATGTCCTTGCGGAACTTTCGCACGCCGGGAGTCTGGAGCGCGACCGCGCCCATGATCCAGACGACCGCGAGGCCGAGCGCCGCGACCAGCACGGCGCCGCCGATCCCGTCGATCGTTCCCGCCAGCGGGAACAGCATCCGCCGCCGGATGCCCTCCCCCATCGCCTCGAAGATGACCGCGGCGAGCCCCCCGACCATCAGCGCCGTGACGAGGCTGAAGAGTGGCGCGTATGGCGAGCTCGAGCCGCCGGCGAGCAGCAGGGGCCCGATCCGGCTCCCCAGGAAGGCGCCGGCCGCAAAACCGGCGAGCGACAGGGCGCTCACGACAAGTCCCTGCAAATAACCCCAGATCGCCATCAGCACCACAAACGCGACGATGATCCAATCGAGTGCGGTCATCGGCTATGTTGTTCGCGCATGGAAGGCTCGACGGGATTGATGGAAGCTCGTGCCCGCCACGACCCCGGCACGATCAGGCTGACACAAGCCGCGCTGCTGATCGCGGCCTTCGGGGCGATCTTCATCGTATTCGGCATCATCCCCACGGCCGGCCTCGTGATAACGGTCGTCGGCGCGATCGTCGCGGCCCGTGGCGGCATCGGGCAGACGTGGTACACGGCGGTCGCCGCCGGCGCCGCGCTCGAGGTGATCGCACGCCTCCTCGCCGAGGGGTCGGAGACGCTCGGCGGGTGGCTGGCCGTGATCGCGAGCGTCGTGATCCTGGTCGCGGTGTCGCTCGGCTTCCCGACGCGCCAGGCTGACTAGCCCCAGCGCCGCGGCGAGGCCCTAGATATCGAGTGTGACCGTCGACTCCTTCCCGCCTGGGACGGGAATCCGGAGGTTCAGGGGAAGGTTGTCGGTCGCGGACTCCTCCTTGACCCGGAACAGCACGAGCGCGCCGCCTTCCGGGCCTCCCGCGGCGGGTGAGTCCGGGGGCGGTGCCTGTCCGCCCGGCGGAATCGGGTCGGTGTCGAGCCCGAAGCCGCTGCCGCTCGTCTGGATCGGGAGGTACTCGTTGCCCTGGGTGTCGACGACCTTCATGTCGCTCGGCGGGACGTACTCCTTCTTGCCGTCGTTCTGGATCGCCATGAAGACACCCAGGTACTGCTCATTGGCGGACAGCGGCGCCTGGCCCTGGAGATAGTCGTCGTCGGGCCGTGTGTTCGGGTTCAGCAGCCGGCTGAGCTGCACCTGATAGACGGCGTCACCGGCATGGATGTACTGGCCCTCGGAGCCGGAGGTGGTCTTGTCGTTGTTGCCGCATCCGGCCGCAACCAGCCCGATCACAAGCGCGGCGAGCAACGCGGCGAGGGCTCCTGCGGGCCTGCGTCTAGGTCTCACGGGCGGGAGAGTTTATCCGGCCGCCACACGGGCCGCGTGGGACGACGGTTCTCCCTCCTCGAGCACCTGTGCCAGCCGGCGGAGTGCCTTGCGGCTCTGGCGCATGAGCCACGCCCTGCCGCCCAGGGCCTCGCGCAGCCTGTCGGTGACCGCCGTGGAAGTCGTCGACACCTCGTACTCGACCCGTGTCATGTCCTGTCCGAACGAGGTGAGCGTGTAGCGCGAGCCAATCTTCACGCGCCCGAGGCGGCCGGTCTGGCCGGTCAGGAAGAGCCGGTA
Source organism: Solirubrobacterales bacterium (assembly GCA_038326655.1). GTDB lineage: Bacteria > Actinomycetota > Thermoleophilia > Solirubrobacterales > JBBDJG01 > JBBQKG01. The sequence continues at coordinate 54,859 of JBBQKG010000001.1, read as the reverse complement.
CGGGCGCTCGAGGTCGGCGATCACGACCTCACCCCAGAGCGAGCTGCCGAAGGCGACCCGGAAGCTGGCCGCGGCGCCGATCCCCCGCGACTCGGCGCGCTCGAGCCGGAAGTCCTTCAGGTAGTGGTCGCGGAACTCGACGTGGTTGGCGATGTCCGCGAGGTAGTCGAACACGCGCTCGCGGGGGCTGTCGACCGTCGCACTGAGCCTGATCGGGCGCACGGCGGCAAGATATACCTCCCCGACGGGCGGTGGCCTATGCCGCGTGCCGCGTGAGCGTGCGGGCGATCGGCCAGACGCGCTCCATCCGAAGCGGGTCACCTGCCTCAGGCGCACACAGGTCGCAGAGGGCGCACTCACGCCCGTTGCGACCGGCGAATACCTGAATCCGCTCTCCGACCAGTGGCGAGCGGCCACAGGCGGAGCACGCGCGCCGGTGCGCGGTCATGTCGACGACGCTCGACCGCAGCAGCTGGCGCTCGAGCTCCGGCGCGTGCCGGGCTTCCGGCGGCTCCTCGGGCTCGGTCTTTCGCATGAGGACCTTCTTCATGCCGACGGGTTTCGTCGCCCGCGGCCCCATCCCTTTCCCACCTGAGGAGCGAGTTACGCTGCAAAGTCCGGAGATTTCCACGGAGTACGTCACAATTCCAAGGGCATCCACAACGCTACAATCAAGGCTCGGCTGGCGGAATGAGGGAGTCCCCGTACAGCGAACCGGACGCCTGCTAAGGACGCGCAAGCCGGCAGGCAGGAGGGGTAGTGCACACATATCTTGCGGGCACACTGGCCGGGGCAGGCTCGTTCCGCTGTCGTTCGTGCGGCTTCCATGTGGCCCTTCAATCGCTCGACGAGGTGCCGGAGTGCCCGAACTGTGGCAGCGACCAGTTTGCGCGCGCGTCGATGTTCGATACCTCCGACCCGCAGGCGGATCCGCCGATCGAGGCCGACGAGGACGCCGCGTGGCTCGAGAAGATCCGCGACTCGATCGACGAGGACGGCCACTACGTGGTCTACAAGGACGGCAGCCGCGTGTCGCTCATGCCGCTCACGCGCGAGTGGACGAAGATCGGGCGCAGCCTGACCGCCGACATCCGCCTGGATGACCCCACCGTCTCCCGGCGTCACGCGCTCGTGTGCCGGCAGCGCGAGGGCGTGCGGGTCCTCGACGACCGCAGCCTGAACGGCGTTTTCGTGAACGGAGACCGCAAGGAATGGTCGCGCCTGCACGACGGCGACGAGCTGATCATCGGCCGCTACCACCTGTATTTCCTGGAACGCGGCGAAGTCGCCCCCCGTCATCTCGGCGAAGCCGAGATGACGGCGGCCTAGAGAAAAAGGCCGTTCGGCTGCAAGCAGCCGAACGGGTCAGGTGCGGGCTCGCCGCACCTTCGGACCGGCCTCACCGCACCCTTGGCCTATTCCGTTGATACCGACGGGTCCGTCTGCTCGCGCTCGGGCTCGGACATCAGGAAATGCGCGGTCGCGTTTGCCGCGATCGCGCGGATCCGCGCCGCCTCCTCGGGCTGGTCGGAGCGGTCCAGCTCGCCGGCGTAGTGCCCGAGCAGGTCCTGCACGTCCGCGATGCCCTCGCGGTCGAGCTCGCGAAGCGCGACCTTCGCGCCCTTGCCCATCCGGCGCTCGAGCGCCTCGCGGTCGAGGCCCCACGCCTTGTTCAGCCGCATGTAGACGCGGCCGCCCGTCTGGCCTGCGCACGCCCACGGCCCGATGTCCCCGAGCACGACAGCCCGCCCGGAGGTCATGTACTCGAACGCGAATCCCTTGATGTTGGCGCGGTCGGCGATGCCGCCGAGCTCGTCGTTGATCGGGCCCTCGGGCTCGCCTGCGATCACGACATCGGCGCCGGAGAGCCGGATGCAGAAGCGCGAGTCGGCCGAGCCCTGCACGAAGAAGCGGCCTCGCTGAGCCCCGTAGGCGAACGACTTGCCGACGGACCCGTTCACGCGCCGGCCGAGGCGGTTGCGGCCCTTCATGATCGCGATCGTGCCGCCGAACATGGTCTTGCCGACGCCGTCCTGTGCGCCGCCCTCGACCCGGATGTCGACGCCCCAGACGTTGAAGGCGCCGAGCCCCGAGCCGCCGACCGAGCCGCCGTTGAAGTGAAGGTCCGCGAATGTCTCGTCGCTCGAGGGCGGCGCTCCCTCGGGACGGAAGATGCGTGCCCGCGACAGCGCGCCGGCCAGCTCGGTGCCGATCACGCGATCGCTGGCGTCCACGAGACGCGGATACTCGTGTGAGACGTGCCCCGTCCGCATGGCCTGCCCGTCCTCGACCAAACCCGTCCGGCCGCTTGCCACCGGACTGCCGCTCTCTCCGGAGATCGACACCGTGCTCCCGCAGATGTCGGCGGCGAGCGCCGCGATGTCCCGCGAGGCCTGCTTCGGCTCCATCCGAATCGGCCGGGCGACGATCATGCCGGCCTGCTCGCGCTCCTCCTCGGCACTGACCGGCATGTCGATCGGCTCGAGGTCGAGCATCTCCTCGAGCGGGCGGATCATCTCGGTCATGTCGATCGTGTCCTTCGCGCGCGCCTGCACGAGCAGGTCACTGCGGCCAACCAGGTCCTGCGCGCGCTCGTAGCCGAGGCCGGCGACGACCTGGCGGACCTCCTCGCCCATCTCGCCGAAGAAGTGCGAGCAACTCTCGACGGCCCGGTCGAACTCCTGCGGCGTGAACTTCTTGAGGCCCTTGTGCTCGGCCTCCTCCATCGACTCGATCTGCGTCGCGATGCCGACGTGGCAGGTGTCCAGCTGGCACCCACGGCAGATCGTGCATCCGAGCGAGACCATCGCGAGCGTCCCGAACGCGACCCGGTTCGCTCCGAGACAGTGAAGCTTGACGATGTCCCAGCCGTGCCGGTAGCCGCCGTCCGCCCAGATCTCGACGCGGTTGCGGATACCCGTCTCGAGCAGCGCGAGGTGGACGGCGCGCGTGCCGATGTCGGAGGGCAGGCCGACATGGCGAAGCGCGTGCTGCCGCGCGGCGCCGGTGCCGCCCTCGAAGCCGGAGAGCGTGATGATGTCCGCGCCGGCCTTCGCGATCCCCACGCCGATCGTGCCGATGTTGGGCACGACCGGCACCTTCACCGAGACTCGCACGTCGGGGTTGGCCGTCTTGAGCTCGTCGATCAGCTCCGCGAGGTCCTCGATCGAGTAGAGGTCGTGGTTGTTCGAGGGTGAGATGAGGTCGGTGCCGGGCGAGGCGTTACGCGCGGCGGCGACCTTCTCCGAGACTTTCTTGGCCGGCAGGTGCCCGCCCTCGCCCGGCTTGGCGCCCTGTCCGATCTTGATCTCCACGAGGTAGGACGAGTTGAGCATCTCCGAGGTCACGCCGAAGCGGCCGGAGGCGACCTGCTGCCCGCGCCAGAGCGGGTACTTGCCGTACATGTCGCGGATCTCGCCGCCCTCGCCGTTGACGCACACGATGTTGATCTGCTTCGCCGCCTCCGGATAGGCCCGGAACGCGGTCTCGCCCTGCGAGCCAAACGACATCGAGCTGATCACGATCGGGTACGAGTGCCGGCCGACGCCGGGATCGACCTGCGACGGGTCGATCGGCTTCCGATCGGAGCGCAGCTCGAGGATGTGCCGCATCGAGATCGGCTGGTCGCGCTCCTGCTCGCGGACCTTGACGGAGTACTCGTCGAAGCTCGACGTGCCGTTGGCGGCCGCGATCGCAGACTTGTAGACCTTTGGATAGAAGCGGAAGGTCTTCGCCGGCTTGGCGTCCTCCTGCCCGGCGAGGATCCGCTGGCGGACGGCGGACTCGGCGTCGAGCTCGGCAAAGCCCGTACCGGCCTGCTCGGACCCGTAGTAGGCGGGCGTCGCGAACACCTCCGCGAGCTCGGGCTTCAGGCCGATCGAGGAGAAGAGCCGCGAGTAGCCGCGCACCTCGTGGATGCCGATCGTCGAGATCACCTTCTCGATGCCCTTGCGCAGGGCCGAGCAGATGTTCGAGATGTCGTCCTCGTAGTCGTCGACGCAGATCACCTCGGTCATCACGTACGGACAGATGCCGTCCGCGCCCAGCCCGAGGGCCATGCAGACGTCGTGCACGTTGCGAATCGCGCCCGACCGCAGGACGATCGACGTGCGGCGCCGCAGGTTCTTCTCATCCGCGCCGACGCGGTAGTCGCGAAGCGCGGCGTCGATCGCCGACAACGCCAGGTGTGGGTCCAGGAACGGCCGCTCGCCCTCGTAGGCGGTGCGGTCCGACAGCACCAGCAGCTCCGCGCCGTCGAGGACCTTCTTGGCAGCCTCGTACTTCAGGCGCTCGAGCGCGCCGTGAACCGTCTCGGTCTCGAGACACGAGATGTCGATCACGGCGTTGCGGCCGCGGAACTCCTCCCAGAGGTCCTCCAGGAGATAGGTCTTGTGCTCCTTGGCCACGCGGCGATAGACCTCGTCCGAGAGCGGCGCCATGTCGTCGTGGCCGCCGATGATGATCGGAAACGCGGTCTCGATCGTGCGCGGGTCGTGGTCGGGATGGTTCACCGACGGCCGCGCGCCGAAGACCGCGCGGCAGGAGAAGTGCTCGATCTCGCGCTCGCGGTCGATCGCGGGGTTGGTCACGACCGCGACCGTCTCCTTGAAGTAGTCGGCCAGGTTCTGGCGCTCCGGCGAGAGCGCCGCCAGCGGGCCGTCGTAGCCGAGCGAGCCGATCGGCTCGGCGCCGTTCGACGCCATCTGCTGGACCAGCTTGACGTCGTCGCGCTGCCAGCCCATCCCGGCGAGCACCTTCTCCTCCACCTTCACCGGCTCGGACGGCCCGGCAGCCGCGTAGCCGGGGATCTCGGAGCCCTCGAGCGGTCCCCCGGTGGGGATCGCCTGCTCGAAGCCGCCCGCGACCTGCTCGGCGCCGGTGCGGTCGAGCCAGCGCCGGTGGACGAGGCGCTGCATCTCCTGGTGGTCGTAGAGGCGCGAGGAATGGTCGCGCTTGATCCGGATCATCACCTTCTCGCCGGGCGAGAGCGGCTTCGGCTCGCCGGTCATGTCGGCGAGCGGCACGACGCCGGGCTCGGAGCTGAAGACGTAGGCGTCGTGCGCCTCGATCTGCCACAGCGGCCGCAGGCCGAGGGCGTCGACGCTGAACACGAGCTCGTCCCCGTACCGGGCGATCAACGCGATCGGCCCCTGCGCAAACGGTCCCATGACCTGGCGCAGGTACATGTAGAAGCCGCGCAGGTCCTCGGGGAATTGCCGGATCTCGTTGACGATCGGCGGCACCGTGAGCTCCATCGCCTCCGGCAGCGAGAGCCCGCGCCGGTGCAGGAGCGTCTCGATCAGCCGGTTCAAGTCCTGCGAGTCCGACGAGTCGTCGCGGATCGGAGCGCCGAGCATCCTGGCCTCGGAGCGCAGGCGCGCGATCGTGTTGATCTCACCGTTGTGGCCGAGCACGGAGAACGGCTGCACGCGCATGAACGAGGGCCACGTGTTGGTCGAGTAGCGGTTGTGGCCGAGCAGCGAGACGGTCTCGGTGCGCGGGTCGTCGAGGTCGTCGAAGTAGTGCTGGAGCACCTTCGGAGCTCCCATCACCTTGTAGACGCAGCTGTCGGCCGAAAACGAGGCGACGTGGAGGCCGAGCTGCTCCTCGAGCTCGATCGCGGCGTCGAAGAGGCTGCGATCGCGGGCAGTGGCGTCGGGCACCAGCACCGCGAGCTGCCAGAAGTGCGGCTCCTCTTCGCGCGCGGTCGGGCCGAGCGCCGTGCTGTCGACGCGGTCCAGGCGCTCCGCGAGCACGCGCAACCCGTTGCGGTTGAGGATCTGGCGGGTGTCGCGCCCGACCTGAGCCATGTCGGCCTTGCGCGAGACGAAGATGTGGGCGACCGCGAACGAAGGGTCGAGCGCGAGGTGCGGCGCGTGGCCGCCGCCTCGCACCTCCTCCTGCCAAAGCGTGCGCGGGATGTCGATCAGGGCGCCGCAGCCGTCGCCCTCGCCGTCCACGTTGCCGGCCCTGTGCAGCATCTTCTGAAGGGCCTCGAACGCATTCGTGATCACGTCGTGCGTGGCCCGGCCGTCACGGCGGACGGCGGCGTAGAGCGCGCACGCGTCCTTGTCCTCGACGGTCTTGGGCGGGCTGAGAGGCCTGTATGCTCGGAAAGGCGAGATGCGGGCGCCGCCCTGCGGCTCGGCCGAACGGCGACCACCGGCGGTGCTGCGCTTCGAAGAGTTCGAACTCAATTTTTTCCTCCCGGGTTCCACGCCTTCTTCGAGGGGACGCGCGACGGGTACGGTGAAGGGACGCGAAGTATAGTGCTGGGTCGCGCGGCACAGAAGGTGGCCGCAACGGACTCCAACCTAGCCGAGCGAGCGGAAGCCATTTCGACGATCCTGCCCCCTGCCAGCCCGGTGATCTCGGTTCTCTCCCAGAAGGGCGGCACGGGAAAGACCACGATGGTCCGGACGCTGGCCGATGTGTTCCGGCGCGTCGGGCTCGACGTGCTCGCGGTCGACCTCGACCCCCAGGGCAACCTCTCGGACTACTTCGACGTCGACCCGGACGCCTACCCCACGATCGGGGAGGTCCTGTCCGGGCGCTCGCGCGCGGCAGACTCGATCCACAAGAACACGATCCCGGCCAACCTCGGCCTGGCCGAGGCAGAGCTGGTGCTGGGCGGGAAGATGGGCCGCGAGCTCACGCTCAAGCGCGCCCTCCACGAGGCGCGCCGGCAGTACGACCTGATCCTGATCGACTGCCCGCCCGCGCTCGGCCTGCTGACCGTCAACGCGCTGGTCGCGTCCACGCACGCGCTGGTCAGCGCCGAAGGCGAGTACTTCTCGCTCCAGGGCGTCGAGCAGGTGCTCGAGGTGATGCAGCTCGCGCGCGAGAACCTGAACGAGAACCTCGAGTGGCTGGGCGTCGTGATGAACATCGCCGACCTCCGCACGAACCACTCCCGAGACGCGCTCAAGTCGCTGCGCGAGAGCTTCGGCGATCGCGTCTTTCAGACCACGATCCGCAAGTCGATCCGCTACCCCGAGTCGGCGGAGCGCGGGGAGTCGATCCTCGACTACCGCCCGGAGCTCGGCACGGACTACCTTGCGCTCGCGGACGAGCTGTTGGTCCGGCTGGGCGAAGACGAGGCACGGGAGCGGCTCAGCGCGCTGCGCGGCGAAGTGGTCGCCTCCGTGGGCGAGCCCGGAGGCTGGTGAGGGTGGCGGACCGTTACGACGTCTCCGGCAAGGTCGTGCTGATCACGGGTGCGGCGCGTGGGATCGGCGCCGAGGCCGCGCGCCAGCTCTACGCCAAGGGAGCCCAGCTCTCGCTCGTCGGGATCGAGCCCGAGCTGCTCGAGCAGCGTGCACAGGAGCTGGGGCCGCGCGCGGCCTGGTTCGAGGCAGACGTCACCGATGTCGCTGAGCTGGAGCGCGCGGTGGAGGCGACCGTGGAGCGCTTCGGGGGCATCGACGTCCTGATCGCCAACGCGGGCATCGCGCCGATCGGCACCGTCGCGACGATCGACCCGGCCGCCTTCGAGCGCACGATCGAGGTCAACCTGCTCGGCGTCTGGCGCACCGTGCGGGCGGCGCTCCCGTACGTCACCGCGCGCCGCGGCTACATCCTGCCGATCGCCTCGCTGGCAGCCGCGCTCCACATGCCGCTGATGGCCCACTACGCCGCCACCAAGGCCGGCGTCGAGGCGTTCGCAGACTCTCTGCGGGGCGAGATCGCCCACACAGGCACGAAGGTCGGCGTTGCCTACTTCAGCTTCATCGACACCGACATGGTGCGGCAGTCGCTGGACGAGTCCCCGGCGAAGCTCCTGCGCGAGAGCACGCCTGGCCCGGTCGGCTCGGTCGCATCCGTCGGCGACGCCGGGCGCGCGATCGTCCGCGCCGTCGAGCGGCGCGCGCGCAAGGCCTACGCCCCGCGTTGGGTGCCGATCCCGCTGGCGCTGCGCGGCATCCTGCAGCCGCTGCTCGAAAAGGGAAACCGCGCCGCGATCGAGGAAGCGGTCAGGCTGGCCGACACAGAAGCCGCGGCGAAGCAGGTCCCCGTCCCCGAGCACACCGCTTAGCGCCGCAGGAACAGCCGCCCGGCGCTGCCTAGAGCTCGGCGACGTCCGCGCCGTGCGCGACGAAGTTGAGCCGCTTCACCTCGGCCCAGCCGCCGGCCACCTCGCGAAGCCGCTCGACGAGCGCGCCGGTCTGCTCGAAGAAGACCCAGAAGAGCACCGTCGGGCCGGCCCCCGAGATCGTCGCGCCGAGCGCGCCGAGCTCGCGGGCGCGCCGCACCAGCTCCATCGAGCGTGGATAGAGCCGCTCGCGCCGCGGCTGGTGGATGTGATCCGCGAGGCCGCGCGCGATCAGCGTGAGATCACCGTTCGCCAGCCCGAGCGTCAGCAGCGAGGCGTGGGCGACGTTGAACGTCGCCTCGGCGAGCGGCACCTCGGCCGGAAGCGCCGAGCGGGCGGCCTCGGTGGAGACGGGTTCCGCCGGGACGACCGCGACCGCCTCCAGGCCCGACGGCGGCTCGAGCTTCGTCACGTGGCCGTCCGCGTAGACGACGAACCCGCCGTAAAGAGAGGCCGCGACGTTGTCCGGATGGCCTTCGATCCGCGCCGCGCGCTCCAGGATCTGCTCGCGCGAGACGGCGAGCTCGTACATGTGGTCGGCCGCCAGCAGCGCCGCCACGATCGCGGCGCCGCTCGAACCCAGTCCCGCCGCGAGCGGGATCTCGGAGGAGATCCGGAACGACAGACCGTCGACCGGATGCAGGTCGGCGAATGCGCGCACGCAGAGGTTCGTCTCGTCGGCCGGCAGCCCGGCGATGTCCGACTCGACCGAGAACTCGCCGCTTTCCTCCACCTCCAGCTCCATGTACACCGAGACGGCGGCGGCCATCGCGTCGAAGCCCGGACCGAGGTTGGCGGACGAGCCGGGCACGCGTACGCGGCGGCGGCGGCCCATCAGCCGAGCACCGCCCGCTCCACCTGCGCGAGGTCCGCGTCGCAGGGGATCACGGGCGGGGCGGCGCGGAGGGCGGCGTCAGGATCCTTCAGGCCGTGTCCGGTGAGCACGCAAACGAGCAGCGCGCCCTCCGGCGGGTACTTGACGGCGCCCGCGATCGCGGCCGCCGAGGCGGGCTCGCAGAACACCCCCTCGTTCGAGGCGAGCCAGCGCTGGGCGTCGAGGATCTCGTCGTCACTGACGGCCTCGACACGGCCTCCGGACTCCTCGAGCGCGGTGAGCGCCTCGCGCCAGCGCGCCGGGTTGCCGATCCGGATCGCCGAGGCGACGGTCTCCGGGCGCTCGACCGGCTCGCCGAGCACGATCGGCGCCGCGCCCTCGGCCTGGAAGCCATAGAGCCGCGGCCGGCCCTGGCCGTACTCGCAAAAGCCCTTCCACCACGCGGTGATGTTGCCTGCGTTGCCGACCGGGATCGAGAGCGCGTCCGGGGCGGCGCCGAGCTCGTCGCAGACCTCGAAGGCGGCCGTCTTCTGGCCCTCGATCCGGTAGGGATTGATCGAGTTCACGAGCTCGACCGGCTGGCGCTCCACGATCTGCTTGACGAGCTCGAGCGCCTGGTCGAAGTTGCCCCGCAGTGAGATCACACGGGCGCCGTGGATCACCGCCTGCGCGAGCTTGCCCTGCGCGATCTTGCCCTCCGGCACGATCACGGCGCCGCGGAGGCCCGCGCGCGCCGCATAGGCGGCGGCACTCGCCGCCGTGTTGCCGGTCGAGGCGCAGATGATCGCCTCCGCGCCGCGGCCCTTCGCGGCCGAGACCGCGACCGTCATGCCACGGTCCTTGAAGCTCCCGGTCGGGTTCATGCCCTCGAACTTGAGGTGCGTCTCGATCCCGAGCCGCTCCGACAGGCGCGGAGCGTGGACGAGCGGCGTCGAGCCCTCCATCAACGTCACCACGGGCGTATCGTCGGCGAGCTGCAACCGGTCGCGGTAACGCTCGATCAGCGGTAGGCGCTCTTTCAGCGCCTGAGCGCTCACCCGGTGAATTCCTCCTCGATCACGCGGATCGACCGGGGCGGCGAGCGCAGCAGCGACAGCTTCGAGATCTCGCGCACGGCCGCGTCGAAGCGGCCCTCGGGAACCGGGTGCATGACCATCACGAGGCGGGCGTTCTCCCCCATGCCCTTCTGCACCACGCTCTTCACGCTCACCTCCTTGTCCCCCAGCACCCGCGCGATCTGCGCGAGCACACCGGGTTCGTCGGCGACGTCGAGATGGAGATAGAAGGCCGACTCCACCTCCTCGCCCGGGACGAAGCGAAGCTCCTCGATCGGGTCGAGGTCCATGCCCTCCGAGCTCATCACCGACACGACGTCTCCGAGCACGGCGGATGCGGTCTGGGGGCCGCCGGCGCCCGGGCCCGAAAGCGTGACCTCCGTGATCATCGGCGACTCGAGCGTGACGGCGTTGAACGGCCCGCCGACCGCCGCGAGCGGGTGGCCGCCGTAGAGGAAGCAGGGAAACACCCTCACGCTCGCCCCGCCGTCCCGGCGCTCCGCGACACCGAGGAGCTTCAGCACGAGCCCGAACTCCTTCGCGTAGTCGATGTCGTCGGGGGTGATCTCTTCGATGCCCTCGAAGGGCACGTCATCGAGCGATACCGAGGCATGGAACGCGAGCCGCGCGAGGATCGCCATCTTCGCCGCCGCGTCTTTGCCGTTCACGTCCTCGGTCGGGTCGGCCTCGGCATATCCGAGTTGCTTCGCTCGTTCGAGCGCGTCGGCATAGGTCGCGCCCGTGCGCGCCATCTCGCTGAGGATGAAGTTGGTGGTGCCGTTCACGATGCCGTGCACCTTTTCGATGTGCGCCCCCGCGAAGGACTCCCGGATCACCCTGATCACGGGCACCACGCCCGCGACCGCGGCTTCGTAGCGCAGCTGCACCGCGCCACGGCGGGCCGCCGCGAGCAGCTCGTCGCCGTGCTGGCTCAGCAGCTGCTTGTTGGCGGTCACGAGCGGCTTGCCGGCCTCGAGCGCCCTCAACGCGTAGTCGCGCGCGGGCTCGATTCCGCCGATCAGCTCCACGACCGCGTCGGCGCCCTCGACGATCTCCTCGAACCGCCCGCGGGAGCGCGTCAACGTGCCGCTGATCTCCGGCCGGCGGCCGGTCGCGGTCGCGATCGCATCGGCGCGCTCTTCGAGCAGCCTCGCGAACGCGGACCCGACCGTCCCGTGACCGAGCAGGCCGACTCGAAACGGCTGCGTCGTCATGCGTCGTGCGCCGCGAGGTCCTCGTAGGTCTCGCGGCGGACGACCACGCGTGTCTTTCCCTCCCGGCAGAAGACCACGGGCGGCCTCGGCACGCCGTTGTAGTTGTTGGCCATCGCGTAGCCGTAGGCCCCGGTCGCCGGCGTCACGAGCAGGTCGCCGACCTGCGGATCTGCCAGCTCCACGTCGCGGATCAGGATGTCGCCCGACTCGCAGTGCATCCCCGCGATCGTGGTCATCCGCGTGACGGGCGCATCGGGCCGGTTCGCGATCGCGGCGTCGTAGCGCGCGCCGTAGAGCATCGGGCGCAGGTTGTCCGACATGCCCCCGTCCACCGCGACGTAGGTACGCACGCCCGGGATCTCCTTGATCGTCCCGATCCGGTAGACGGTCACGCCCGCGTTGCCGACCAGCGAGCGCCCCGGCTCGACCAGGATCCGCGGCACGGGATCGAAGACCTCGCGGATCGCGCGCACCTTCACGTCGACGTACTCCTCGATCGATGCGGGCTCGTCTTCGCCAGTGTAGGCGATCCCGAGACCTCCGCCGACGTTCAGCAGGCGACAGTCCAGCCCGGTCGCGCCGACGAAGCTCGCGATCAGCTGGATCGTCTTCACGTACGGCTCCAGCTCGAAGATCTGCGAGCCGATGTGCGCGTGGACGCCGACCAGGTCGAGCACGGCTGAGTCGCGCAGCCGGCGGACCGCCTCGGCCGCGAGCCCGTCCTCCAGCCCGAACCCGAACTTGGAGTCGAGCTGGCCGGTCTGTATGTACGAGTGCGTCGAAGGCTTGATGCCCGGCGTGACGCGGATCAGCACGCGCTGGCGGCGGCCGGAGCCGGCCAGCAGCTCCTCCGCCAGCTCGATCTCGCCGAAGGAGTCGAGCACGAGGCAGCCGATCTGCGCCTCGAAGGCCAGCTCGAGCTCACGCCGAGCCTTGTTGTTGCCGTGCATGAAGATCCGCTCCGGCGGCACGCCGCCCCTCAGCGCGAGGTACAGCTCGCCGCCCGAGGCGACGTCCACCGACAGCCCCTCCTCCGCCATCACGCTGTAAGCGGCCGTGATCGGAAGCGCCTTGGAGGCGTAGATCACCTCGAAGTCGCCGGTGCGGGCAGCGAACGCCTCGACGTATGCTCGGGCCCGCGCGCGCATGTCGTCCTCGGCGTAGACATAGGCGGGCGTGCCGTGGCGCTCGGCCACCTCGACGAGGTCGCAGCCGCCGATCTCGAGGTGGCCGCGCTCGTTGATGATCGTGCCGAGCGGATACGCCTGGCTGAGAGCGATGGTCGCCATACTTGCGCCCATTATGGAATACAGCGCCCCGCAACCGCCGGACGAGTCCGCTCGCCTGGATGGGATCGCCTACAACCTGTGGATTCCGCCGGGCGCAGGGCCCTTCCCAGCGGTGATCGTCTTCCACGGCGCGGGCTCACAGAAGGAGAACCACGCCGACTACGCGCGGGCCGCGGTCGCGAACGGCTTCGCCGCGCTGACGTTCGACAACCGCGGCCACGGGGAAACCGACGGAGCGCTCGGCCCGGGAGTGATCGCGGACCTGCAGCGGCTCGCGCGCTTCGTGGCGGAGCGCCCCGAGGTGGACGCAGACCGGGTGGCCGTGCGGGGCTCGAGCATGGGCGGGCTGCTCGCGATCCACGTCGGCGCGGCCAGCGACGCGGTCGCGGCGGTGGTCGCGATCTGCCCGGCGTCCGAGCGGATGCTGCTCGACGTCGTGCGCCCCGTGGCCGCCGGGAAGCCACCCCCACCGGGCAGCTATCTGGAGTCGATGCGGATCGACCCGATGGCGCTGGCGGCCTGGCTCGAGGAGCACGAGGTCGGCGACGCAGTCGAGCGGATCGCCGGCAAGCCGCTCCTGCTGATCCACGCGAAGGGCGACGAGCAGGTGCCCTACCAGCATTCAGAGGAGCTGTACGCGCGCGCCTCCGAGCCCAAGCGGCTGCTGCTGCTCGAGGGCGGCGACCACCGCTCCGCGCAGCACGACGCCGAGCTCCAGGGCGAGTCGCTGCGGTGGCTCGCGCGCGTGATGTAGGTGTGAACGCCCGTTGTCCGTGCGTCAGGCGAACACCGGCCGTCGCCGGCTCGCGACCGCGATCCACGTGACCCCGACCGCGATCAGCACGAGGCTCTCGATCTGCGGCGCGGTCAGGCCGCCCCAGACCTCGTTGTTGCGCCTGAGGAATTCGACCAGGAAACGCTCGAGCCCCGACAGCACGAGATAGAGCGCGAACAGCATCCCGGGCGCGACCCGGTCGCGAAGCGTCCACAGAAACCAGGCGAGCAGCCCCATCGCCAGCGACTCGTAGACGGGCGTCGGGTGCACGCGCTGGTCGGTCGGGACTGTGCCGTGCGGGTAGGACATCGCCCACGGCACATCTGCTGCCTTGCCGTAGTCGCCGTCGCCCGAGAGCTGGCAGCCGATCCTCCCGATCGCGTAGCCGAGCGCCAGCGCCGGTGCCGCGAGGTCGAGCAGGGCGAGTGTCAGGAAGCCGCGCCGCCACGCCCAGATGAAGACGGCGAGCGCGCCCCCGAGAGCGCCGCCGTACCAGACCAGGCCCGAGCCGGAGAAGACGCTTCCGATCAGGTCGTGTCTGACCTCGTCCCAGTGCTGGACCATGTAGTAGGCGCGCGCGCCAACGATCCCTCCGACGAGCGCCGAGAAGACCATCTCGTAGGCCCAGTCGACCGGCTTTTCGAGCTCCTGGAAGCGCCGGGCGACCACCGCTCCCGCAGCCAGGAAGGCGAGCGAGAACATGACCCCGAAGGTCTTGAGGTCCAGCGGGCCCAGGTGGATCTCGGGCTGCATCGGGCGTGATTATCCAGCGCGGGCGCGAGCGCCGCGCCAAGGCGGCTCGACCGCTCGCGCTAGAGGTAGCCCATCGGATCGACGGGCTGGCCGTTGATCCGGACCTCGAAGTGCACGTGCGGGCCGAAGCAGTGGCCCGTGCAGCCCACCGTGCCGATCACCTGTCCCTGCTTGACCGACTGGCCGACGCTCACCCCGATCGAGGACTGGTGTCCGTAGCAGGTGGCGATCCCGCTGCCGTGGTTGATGCAGGTGTAGTTGCCGTAGCCGCCCACCCAGCCGGCGATCGCAACGGTACCGCTGCCGGCCGCCCGGATCGGAGTGCCGGACGGAACAGCGATGTCGATCCCGGCATGGAGACGGCCCCAGCGCATCCCGAATCCAGAGACCACCGGCCCGTTCACAGGCCAGATAAAGCCGCCGCTTCCCTGCCTGATCGGGCCCACGGGAGCGCGGCCGCCGGTGCCCTGCAGCTGCGAGGTGACCTGCGCCGAGGCGGCCTGCAGCGCGCGCAGGTCGCCCTCGAGCTCGCTCTTGCTGTCGCGCACGGTCCCGAGCGCGCTGCGCTTCTCCGTGCGCGCGCTGGCAAGGTCGCCCTGGCGGCTCTGGATCCCGGCGCGCGCGTCGGCGAGCTCCTGGCGCTTCGCCGCGATCTCCGCGACGGCCGCCTCGGCGCGCTTCTTCAACGCCTCGAGCAGCTTCTTCTTGCGCTCGGACTCGGCTTTCAGCTTGATCACGCGCGTGATCACCCTGGAATCCTGCTGACCGATCCGCTTGAGGTAGTCGGTGCGGACGAGCAGGTCCTCGAAGCCGTCCGCCTCGAGCACGACCGCGAGCAGGTCCGGCTGATCGGTCTTGTAGATCGCGACCAGCCGCTCCGAGAGTACGCCCTGGGCCTGCGCGAGCTCGCGGCGGAGGCGCACGTAGCGCTGGTATTCCTGCTCGTAGCGGGCGCGAACGCGCACCAGCTCGGCGCGCCGTGCGTCGAGCACGCCCTGGGCGCGGTCCTCCCTGCGCTGCAGCGACGCGATCTCGTTGCCGAGTGTCCGGATCCGGCCGCTGAGCGCGCTGATGTCGCCGGTCAGGGCGCCCTCGTGGCTCCGCACCCGGTCGAGCTTCGAGCGGGTCGAGTCGAGCTTCGAGTTGATGCTCGACAGCGTCTGCCCGCGAGAGTGCGCGGGCGCCAGCGCGAGCGCCACGAGCGCGAGCGCGCCAAACGTGAGCGCCGCGCCGATGCCGGCGCCGCGGCTGATTGGGGATCGTCCTGCCATCGTCCTCTTTCCGGCGCTTACGGGGTTAGCTGTCGGGCTCGCGCTGAAAGAGTCGCGCTACGCCGGTCGCCCGGCGATTAGCCCCAGGGTCCGCCTCCGCGACCCCTGTGCTTCATGGGTTGGTTCCCCCGCTCTCCCGCCATCCGCGGCGGCAAGACTCAGCGCTTTTGGGCTTCCGTTGCACCTCCCGCAAGCGATTTGCCTGCAAAAGCGGCGGAACTGTATCAGCAACGACGTGATCGGGGCAGTCACTCCTTCCCGGCGGCCGGGCCGTACACGTGTTCTTGCCGTGGCTCGTAGACTGCCTCGCCGTGGACCTCGGCCTCGAGGGCAAGATCTGCGTGGTGACGGGAGCGAGCCGGGGCATCGGCCTCGAGACCTCCCGCCGGCTCTGCCGGGAGGGGGCGGCGGTGCTGCTCGTGGCCCGCGGAGAAGCCGAGCTTCGCCGCGCCGCGGAGACGTGCGCGGCGGCCGGCGGTCACGCCGAGCCGTTCGCCTGCGACGTCACGACGCCCGATGCAGGCGAGCGGATGAACGCGGCAGCGGTGGAGCGGCTGGGCCATGTCGACGTGCTCGTCAACAACGCCGGCAATGCGCGCTGGCGCGATCTCGACGACGTCCCGGACGCGGACTGGCAGGCGGCCTGGGAGATCAACGTGATCGCCTGCCTGCGCGCGATCCGTGCGGTCGTGCCCGGGATGCGCGACCGGGGGTGGGGCCGGATCGTGAACGTCTCGAGCAGCGCTGCCAAGCGACCCTCGCGCTACATGCCCGAGTACTCCGTCGCGAAAGCTGCGCAGCTCTCGCTCTCGCGGCTCTATGCCGACCGCCTTGCCGCCGACGGCGTGCTCGTGAACGCGATCTGCCCCGGGCCCACGAAATCGGACCTGTGGGTCGCCGAAGGCGGCCTCGCCGACCAGTCCGCGGCCGTCTCGCGTCTGCCCGATCGCGAGGAGGCGCTCGCACGGGCCGCCGCCGGGCGCCCGATCGGACGGCTCGCCGAGGTGGGTGAGATCGCGGCCGCGATCGTGTTCCTCTGCTCGGCGCAGGCCTCCTACGTGGCAGGCGCCGCCTGGAGCGTCGACGGCGGCACCGTGCAGATCATCGTCTAGTCGAGGCCAGCCTCGTCACCGACTGCTGACTTTGCCACCCATACCGAGGGCAAACTCATCACTCACGGAGGGCACGCCTTCTAGGGCCGCTCGACCTGCAGGAGCTCGCCGTGCGCGACTCCGCGCACCACCTGGAGGGTCGTGTGACGGATGTCGTAGCGGTCGTCGAGCAGCCGCTCGAGGCGCCGCCGGACGGCGTCGCGCCCGCACCCCCGGCAGACCACGATGTGCGCGGAGAGCGCCGGGAACCCGGAAGTCACCGTCCACACGTGGAGGTCGTGCACCTCGACCACGTCGGGGTCGGAGGCGAGCGCCTCCCCCACCTCGCGCACGTCCATGCCGCGTGGCGCAGCCTCGAGCAGCACGTCGAGCGGCTCCTTGAGCAGCTTCCAGGAACTCGCCGCGATCAGCGCCGCGATCAGGATGCTTGCAAGCGGGTCCGCCGGGTCCCAGCCCGTTGCAAGCACGATCACGCCGGCGACCACGACCCCGAGCGAGCTGAGCGCGTCGCCGAACGAATGGCGAAGCACGCCTTCGAGGTTGAGGTCCTCGCGCTCTCCGGTCCAGAGCACGGCGGTCGCGGCCACGTTGCCGGCGAGCCCCACAAGCCCCAGCGCCAGCACCCCCGCGCCGGCCACGTCGGGCGGGTCCGAGAGGCGCGCGATCGCCTCGAAGACGATCAGCGCGGAGATCACGACGAGGCCGATGCCGTTCAGCAGCGCGCCGAGCACCTCGCTTCGCTGGAGGCCGTACGTGCGCGCCGCGGTCGGCGCGATCGAGGCGAGCCGCGCCACGACGAGCGCGATCCCGATCGCCGCGACGTCCGAGAGCAGGTGCCCGCCGTCGGCCAGCAGCGCGAGCGAATGCGCGAGGATGCCGCCGGCCACCGTCGCGGCGAGCAGCGCGACGTTGATCGCGAGCGCCACGCGCATGCGACTGCGATTGGCCGCGCGGCGTGCGTCCAGATGCTCGTGCGGATGGTCGTGTTGCGCCACGCGGGCTCAGCGTAGCCGAGCCCGCGTGGCCGCTAAACCGTCGCTACCTGCTGGCGCTCCTCGGCAGCCGGCGTCTCGGAAGGCGAGTTGCCCGGCGCCTGCGAGACGATCGCGCCGTTGGTCGCTGCGACCTGCTGCGCGAACTCGAGCCGCTCCGCGTATTCGGCCGACTGCATGCGCGCGATGACGAGCCGCTGGATCTGGGCCGTGCCCTCGAAGATCTGGTAGATCTTGGCGTCCCGGAACCACTTCTCGAGGGGGCAGTCCATGCTCTGTGCCTCCGGGCCGACGAGGTCCATCAGCGTGGTCGTCGCCCACATCGCGACGTCGCCGCCCTTCAGCTTCGACATCGACCCCTGGCCACCGGTCATCGGCACGCCGTTGCGGCCCATCCACGCCGCCCGCCAGACGAGCAGGCGTGCGCCCTCGATCTCCGTCGCGACGTCGGCGATCACCTGCTGGATGCGCTGCTCCTCGAGCAGGGGCCGGCCGTTGTCGGTCCGGCCCGAGAGGTACTCGAGCGTCCACTCGTAGGCGGCTTGCGCGATGCCGAGCGCGGAAGCGCCGACCGTGGGCCGCGTGATCTCGAAGGTCGCCAGCGCGCCGGAAGCCTGCGAGCGCTTGCCGGAGCGGGCGCGCTCGAGCTTCTTCTGGAGCTTCTCCTCGCCGCCGAGCAGAGCATCGCCGGGCACGCGGCAGTCCTCCAGCACGATCTCCGCCGTCTGGGACGCACGGATGCCGAGCTTGGACTCCTTGTGCCCGAGACGAAGTCCCGAGTTGTCCTTGGTGACGATGAACGAAGCCTGGCCGCGGTGGCCGAGCTTCGGGTCGACGGTCGCAACGACGACGTTGACGTCGGCGATCCCGCCATTCGAGATGAAGGTCTTGGTGCCGTTCAGGATCCACTCGTCGCCGTCGCGCTTGGCGGTCGTGCGAAGCGACTTCACGTCCGACCCGGCCTGCGGCTCGGTCACGGCATAGGCGCCGAGCTTCGGCTCCTCGGCGGTGCCCATCACCTGGGGGATCCAGTGGCTGATCTGGTCAGGCGTTCCAGACGATGCGATGCCCGCCGCGCACAGCGAAGAGGCGGAGATCGCCAGCGCGATGCCCGCGCAGCCCCAGTGGAGCTCCTCGGCGTAGATCACGCCCTTGAGCCCATCGGAATCCTGCTGCAGGGACATGATCCAGTCGAGCCCGGTGAGCTTCCACCGGTAGGCCTCCTTGATGACCTCGTACGGAACGCTCTCGTCGCGATCGTGGATCGGAGCAGCCGGGCGGATCACCTCCGTGGCGAACTTGCGGCAGTAGTCCTTCCATTCCTGGGTCTCTTCACTGAGGCGAAAATCCATGTGGCGCTACTCCGAGGATTTCGGCCGCCGGCTGCCGGTTCCGTTGGGGGCACGCCGTCCGGCGGTTGACTGATCAGTCAACCAATCGTCATTCTACCCGCCTCCCGGCGGATTCGCCCTTCGAATGTCGAGGAATTCCTCGAGGAATCCGGCGGCCGTTGCGGCGTCCGATGCCCCATCACGCGGCGCTTGCGACCCGGCGCAGCCGCTATCGTGGCCGCCTCGGATGACGCCCGCGCGCACCAGATCCAGGCGCTTTGCGGCAGTCGCGGGGATCGCCGGGGCGCTCGCGCTCGGCGCCTGCGGCTCAGATCAGCGGAGCCCGGTCGAGGTCCGGCTCCACAAGGACACGGCCAGGGAGACCGTGCTCGGCTTCCCGGCGCTCGCGACCAAGAACACGACGCGGGTCGGAGGCAAGGATCCAGTCGCCGACGCGGCCGCGGTCGCAAGCGCCGTCTACCCGGCCCGCTCCGCCGCGACGCGGCCGGCGGTCGTCTCACTCGTGAACTCCGACGACTGGCGCGCCGGGATCGCTGCCGCCGCCCTGATGTCGCCCCCGCTTCGGGCGCCGGTGCTCTTCGCCTCCAAGGACGCGGTGCCGGACGCGACCGCGGCGGCGCTCGACTCGCTGTCGCCGCGGGGCTCGCCTCAGGCCGGTGGGGCTCAGGCGCTTCGCGTCGGCGAGGTGGCCGCACCGGATGGGCTGCACGCCCGGCCGATCAGCGGTCGTGACCCGTTCACGCTCGCGGACTCCGTCGATCTCTTCCTCACCAAGGCGGCGGGCCAGCCGGCGCCCCACGTCGTGATCGCCTCGGCGGACGACAAGCAGTTCGCGATGCCGGCCGCCGCCTGGGCGGCGAAATCGGGGGACCCCGTGCTGTTCGCGCACAGGGACTCATTGCCGGCGCCCACCCTCCGCGCGATCAAGCGGCACGAGCAGCCGGCGATCTACGTGCTCGGCCCGACCTCCGTGATTTCGGATGGCGTGTTCGCGAAGCTCCGCAAGCTCGGCGACGTGAAGCGAATCGCGGGCCGCAGCCCCGTCGACAACGCGATCGCGTTCGCCCGCTACACCGACGGGGAGTTCGGTTGGGGCGTGCGCGACCCCGGCCACGGCCTGCTGTTCGCAAACGAAGGACGTGCCCAGGACGCGGGCGCGGCAGCGGCGCTCGCCGGCGCCGGCACGTACGGGCCGCTGCTGCTGCTCGACTCCGCCTCGACGCTCACCGCGCCGATGGAGAGCTACCTGCTCGACATCCAGCCGGGCTACCGATTCGACCCGGTGCGAGGGGTCTACAATCACGCCTGGCTCATGGGCGACGAGTCCGCGATCAGCGTCGATCTGCAAGCCCGCATCGACCAGCTCATGGAGATCGTGCGGGTCAAGCGGCAGCGGAGCACATGAGCGGCGCAGAGCGCTCAGACCGGCTTGCCGCCGGTCACACGGTCACGGTCGAAGACATCCGGGAGCTGACCGGCGGCGCCACGCCACACTTCGGCCTGCAGATCCGCGACCGGGTCACGCGGCTGATCGCAGGCTTGCCGCCCGACCATCCGGCGAGGATCGAAGGCGAGCGTGCGATCGGAAGACTCGAGCAGATCGCGCTCGAAGGCCAGACGGAGGGGCACGTGCAGGAGTACGAGCTTCCGCTCCCCAGCCTGCGGCTCGACCCGAAGCACGAGGCTTGAGCGCAGACGAGCGGGCACTCGCGCTCTTCAGGCCCGAGCAGCTCGAGAGCCCCGGCATCGCGCGGCGCGACGGCTACCTGGACGCGGCCGCCCGGGACCTGAGCCAGGAGGGCATCGCGCGCGAGTTGATGCAGGACACCGCGTTCAGCACCGTGTACGAGCGCTGGTGGCGTCCCGCCGCGGGCCGGCTCGCCAAGGGCGTCCTCGGTCCCGGCATGTCGGACGAGCGGCGGATCGCCCGGCTCCTGCTCGGCCTCGGTCCGGGTGATGGCGTGCTCGACGTGGCCTGCGGCACCGGCAGCTTCTCCCGCGACTTCGCGCGCGCGGTGGGGGCGGCCGGACTGGTCGTCGGGATCGACGCATCGCGCCCGATGTTGGAGCGCGCCGTCCGCCAGAGCCGTGCCGAAGGGCGCGACAACCTTGCCTTCGTGCACGGAGACGCGGCAGCGCTGCCGTTCCGCGACGCTTCCTTCGACGGTGTGTGCTGCTTCGCGGCCCTCAATCTCTTCGCCGAGCCGTGGAGGGCGCTCGATCACATGACTCGCGTGCTGACACCCGGCGGGCGGGTCGCGCTCTTCACGAGCTGCCGCAGCCGCTCGCGCCCGTTGCGCGCCGCGGAGACCGCGCTGACGGCGCGGACGGGCCTGCGCATGTTCGACCAGGACGAGGTCGTGGACGCCCTGCGCGACCGCGGCTTCGCGGACGTCCGGCAGCGCATCTACGGCCTCACGCAGTTCGTCGGCGGCCGGCTGGCCGCGTAGCGTTCCCGCGCGGCTAGATGCCCGCGAGCTCGGCGACGCGCTCGCGGTGCCAGCGCGAGTCGCCGAACAGCACCGCGTCCGACTGCGCGCGCTTCAGGAAGAGGTGGAGATCGTGCTCCCAGGTGAAGCCGATCCCGCCGAGCACCTGAAGCGAGGCGCCGGTCACGCGCGTGCCAGCATCGGAGGCATACGCCTTTGCCATCGACGCCGCGAGCGGCGCCGTCTCGGGCTCGTTGTCCGCCGCCCAGGCGGCATAGTAGGCGGCCGAGCGGGCGCCTTCGGTCTCGAGCAGCATCTGCGCGCAGCGGTGCGAGACGGCCTGGTACGCGCCGATCGGCCGGTCGAACTGCTTCCGCTCCTTGGCGTAGGTGACGGCCATCTCGAGCGCGCGCTGTGCGACGCCTGCGAGCTCGGCCGCGAGTGCGATGTAGGCCCGCACGCGCGCGTCCTCCATCGCCCCGTCGCCGCCGAAGGCCGCATCAGCCTCGACCTTCACGCCCTCCAGCTTGACCGCGTACTGCTTGCGCGTCGTGTCGATCGTGGGCGTGGGCGTGACCGTGACGCCGGGCGCGTCGCGCTCGACGATGAAGCGACGGTCGCCCTTTGCGCCGACGATCAGGAAGTCCGCGGTGGCCGCGTCGAGCACGAAGAGCTTCTCGCCGTTCAGCGTGAAGCCGCCGTTCGATTGCTCGGGCTCGAGCCTCACGTCGGCCGGCGTCCAGCCGGCGCCGCGGTCCCAGAGCGCGAGCGTGCCGCGCTTCTCCCCCGCAGCGAGCGGCGCGAGCCAGCGCTCGCGCTGCTCCTCGGTCGCGGCAGTCTGAAGCGCGAGCGCGGCAAGCGTGTTCGAGAGCATCGGTCCCGGCGTGAGCGCGTAGCCGAGCTGCTCCATCAGGACGGCGAGCTCGACCGTGCCGAGCTCCTGACCGCCGTTCGCGGCCGACACCATCAGGCCCGGCCAGCCGAGATCGGCGATCTCGCGCCAGAGATCCTCGCTGAACGCGTCGTCGGTCTCGGCGAGCGCACGGATCTTCTCCGAGCTCAGCCGAGCCGCGAGGAAGTCCCGCGCTGCCGCCTGGAGCATCTGCTGCTCATCCGTCAAATCAAAGTTCATCGAGAAACTGCCGCCTTTCGGCAAGCCGAAAGGCGGACTTGCTTAGGGATGAGCTTTGCCGTCATCGGGTTGCCGTCATCGCAGTCTCGGGAGGCCGAGAACGCGCTCGGCGATGATGTTCCTGAGGATGTCGGTGGTGCCGCCCTCGATCGAGTTCGCGCGCGTGCGCAGGAACTGGTACTGCCAGTCCCCGTCGAGCGCGTACTCCGAGCCGTCGGCGAACTGCGAGTAGGGCCCCTCGATCTCGATCGCCAGCTCCATCAGGTGCTGGTTCACCTCCGCCCACTGCCACTTGCCGAGCGAACCCTCGGGCCCGGGCACGCCGTTCTTCATGATCTTCGTGAGGCCGCGGTAGTTGGTCACGCGGAAGATCTCGGACTCGATGAAGAGCTGCGCGAGCCGGTCGCGGATCACGGGATCCTGCGCGGCGGTCTTGCCGTTGCGGGAGACCGACTGGGCCAGCTTGATCGCGTCGTTGATGTGCGTCTTGAGCGCCGCCTGCGCCGCGAACGCGAGGCCGGCGCGCTCGTTCATCAGCGTCGTGATCGCGACGCCCCAGCCGTTGCCGACGCCGCCGATCACGTTGTCGTCGGGGATGTAGGCCTCGTCCATGAAGATCTCGTTGAACTCCGACTCGCCGGTGATCTGCACGAGCGGCTTCACCTCGACCCCGTCCTGCTCCATGTCCATCAGGAAGTAGGTGAGCCCCTGGTGCTTGGGCGCGTCCGCGTCGGTCCGGGCGACGAGCATGCACCACTTCGCCTCGTGGGCGAGCGTTGTCCAGACCTTCTGCCCGCTGACCGCCCAGCCGCCGTTTCGCTTCACCGCGCGCGTCTTCAGCGAAGCCAGGTCCGAGCCTGCATCCGGCTCGGAGAATCCCTGGCACCAGATCTCCTCCGCGGACAGGATCGGCTCGAGGTAGCGCTGCTTTTGCTCCTCGGTCCCGTGGTGGATCACGACGGGGCCGCCCATCACGAGCCCCAGCACGTTGGCCGGCGCGGGCGCGTTTGCCCGGACCATCTCCTCCGAGAAGATCGCCTGCTCGATCAGCGTCGCGCCGCGGCCACCGTATTCCTTCGGCCACGAGATCCCGGCCCATCCGCCGTTGTGGAGCTCCGCCTGCCAGCGGCGGCGCCACTCGAAGCCCTCGCCTTCGTCCTCCGGCGGCTTGCCCGGATGGTTCTCCTGGAGCCAGCCGCGCAATTCATCGCGAAAGCCCACCTCGCTGGGACTCAGGGTCAGGTCCATGCAGCGCCCCCTCTCTCTCTTTCCCCGCGCGCCGTTCTTAGATCCGCTGGATCAGCGTGCCGGTCCCGAGACCGCCACCGCAGCACATCGTCACGAGGCCAATCTCCTTGTCGGAGCGCTCGAGCTCGTGCAGCAGCGTCGTGATCAGCCGGGCACCGGTCGAGCCGAGCGGGTGGCCCAGCGCGATCGCGCCCCCGTTGACGTTCACCCGGTCCATGTCCGGCTCCAGCTCCCTGCGCCAGGCCGCCACCACGGAGGCGAACGCCTCGTTGATCTCGACCAGATCGATGTCGTCCATCTTCATGCGGTTGCGCTCGAGCAGCTTCTGGGTCGCGGGAATCGGGCCGGTAAGCATGATCACGGGATCGACCCCGACCGTGGTCTGGTCCATGATCCGCGCGCGCGGCTTCAGGCCGAGCTGATCGGCCTGCTCGCGCGCCATCAGGAGCACGGCGGCGGCGCCGTCGGAGATCTGGCTCGAGTTGCCGGCGGTCACCTTGCCGTCCTCCTTGAAGGCCGGCTTCAGCTGCGCGAGCTTGTCGAGGCTGGTGTCGGGACGGATGCCCTGGTCGGTGACGACGGTCTCCGTGGAGCCGTTCATCTTCACCTCCATCGGAATCATCTCGCGCTCGAAGCGACCTTCCTCCGTCGCCTTTGCGGCGTTCTGGTGCGAGCGCAGGCCGAGCTCGTCCAGCTCGGAACGGGGAATCTCCCACTTGTCGGCGATCATCTCGGCCGAGATGCCCTGCGGCACGAGGTTGTAGCGCGCCATCAGCTCCTCCGGCCAGGGGGTTCCGAGCTGGTCGACGAAGTTGAACATGACGCCCATCGGGATGTGACCCATGTGCTCGACGCCGCCGCCGATCACGCAATCGTGGACACCGGACGCCACCAGCGCGGCGCCGAAGTTGACGGCCTGCTGGGCCGAGCCGCACTGGCGGTCGACGGTCGTTGCCGGAGTCTCGACCGGGAGCCCTGCCTGCAGCCACGCGTTGCGGCCGACGTTGAAGCCCTGCTCGCCCATCTGCTGGACGCAACCACTGATCACGTCCTCGACCGTCTCCGGCGGGATTCCGGCGCGATCGATGACCTCGCTGAACGCCTTGCCGAGCAGCTCGTTCGGGTGCGTGTTCTTGTAGTAGCCCTTCTCGGGATGCCCGCGCCCGATCGGGGTGCGCGCAGCCTCGACGATCACGACTTCCCGGCCCTTGCCGTTCTGCATCGGTCCCTCCAATGTCAGGAGCCGTCCGGATACCTCTCAGGGCCGACGCGGCTCGTCAAGTTGCTGCTTCCCCGCCTTGGGGAAAGCGTGGCTTTATGTTATCCGATTGACTGATGAGTCAACCGGCGAAAAGTGGCACCGCCAAGCCCGATCAGCGATCCGAGCGCCTGGGCATCGCGGGCTCTGGCACGATCGCCTGCGGCCTTGCCACGGCAGCCGCGGAGAGCGGAATCGCCGTGACGCTCTGGGCGCGGAGCGTCCGGTCGGCCGAGCGCGCGAGGGAGAGCGTCGGCGCGGCGCCCGGGGTCGAGGTGACCACGGACCTCGATGCGCTGGGAGCCGCCACGGTGGCGGTCGAGGCGGTGCTGGAGGAGCGAGACGTCAAGCAGGGCATGCTGCGTGCACTGGCCGAGCGCGTCGACGCGGGCGCGCTGCTCGCCAGCACGACCTCGTCGCTAAGCGTCGAGCAGCTGGCCCGCTCGACCGGCGCGGCAGAGCGGTTCTTCGGCTTTCACGTGTTCAACCCCGTGGCCCGCATGAAGCTCGTTGAGCTCTGCTTCCCCGACGATGCGCTCGAGCAGACCCGCACGCGCGCCTTCGCGCTCTGCACGGCGCTCGGCAAGGAGCCGGTCGAGGTGCCGGACGAGCCGGGATTCGTGGTCAATCGGTTGCTGTTCCCCTACCTCTTCGATGCCGTGCGCCTGCTCGAGCGAAGCGGTCTCGAGCCCGCCCAGGTCGATGCGTGCATGAAGCTCGGCGCCTCCTACCCGATGGGCCCGCTGGAGCTGCTCGACTTCGTCGGCCTCGACGTCGCCGATGCGATCGGCGAGGCCCTCCACGCCGACACCGGCGAGTCCTCGCACCGGCCACCCGGGCGCATCAAGCGGCTCGTCGGCGAAGGCCGGCTCGGCCGCAAGTCGGGCCGCGGCTTCTACGACTACCGGTAGCCCTGGGCCGCAGCTAGGTCGTGGACCGGCGCCGGCCGTTCGCGGCGCGCTTGGGCTGGCGCCCGGCGGGGGCCTTGATGCGGGGCGCGGAGTTCTCTTTCCTGCGCCCGGCCATGTCCCAGATCACGTCGGCCTCGCTGATACCCTGGATCTCGGCTTGGTCGGTGACGAGGCTCCACGGAAGCTCCGCCTCCGGCAGGTCGTCCCAGCGGGCGAGCTCCAGGGCTTCGAGCGCACCCTGGAGGTCGTCCCCGACCTCACCCTGGATACGAATCAACTCCTTCAGCGTTTCAAGCTGGCTCTGCGTGAAGCGCGCGCACCACATGGAGGTCCTCCGCGGTCGGGGGGCCGGCAGCGACCCAGCCCAAGCTAGAGAGAGGCGCGGACGGATCGGCTCCGCGCGCCGCGCCGGCTAGGAGCCGCCCTCGGGGACCGGCGGCTGTGGTGGCTCGCCTGTCGTGGATTGGATCCGCACGGCGTCGACGCGGTTCTCGCGCACGGCCTCGACGCGGATGCGGTAGCCGTTCGCGGTCACGATGTCGCCGCGCTTCGGCAGCCGGCCGAGATGGCCGAAGACGTAGCCGCCGACGGTCGTATAGGTCTCGGAGTCGGTGGGCAGCTCGATGCCGACGTCCTCGAGGTCCCCGAGCGACACGTGGCCGCGCACGAACCAGTCGCCGTTGACCAGTTGCCGGATCGAGGAAAGCACGGGATCGGTCTCGTCCACGATCTCGCCGACGATCTCCTCGATGATGTCCTCGATCGTGACGATCCCCTGGGTGCGGCCGAACTCGTCCACGATCACCGCCAGCGAGGCGCGCTGGCGGCGCATGTCGGTGAGCAGGTCGTCGAGCGGCTTGGTCTCCGGCATGATCATCGCCTCGCGCACGAACGGCGTGATCGGCGCCTCCGCGCCGTCGCTCATGAGCGCCTGCGCGAGCCGGTTCGAGTGCACGACGCCGCGCACACGGTCTGGGTTGTCGTCCTCGATCACCACCAGCCGGGTGTGCCCTGAGCTGATACAGCGCCGCAGCGCCGCCTCGACGGCGTCGTCGCTGTTGACGGTCACGAGCGCGGGCGTCGGCGTCATCACCTGGCGCGCCTCCTGCTCGTGCAGATGGAAGACTCCTTCCAGCATGTCGGCCTCGCCGGGGTCGAGGTGCTGCTCGCCGCGGTCGATCAGCTTCCGGAGCTCCTCCGAGCTCGTGAACTCGGCGTCTTCCTTGAGCTCGATCCGCAGGATCCGCTTGATCACGAAGTTCGACGCGCCGTTCAGGGCCCAGATCACGGGATTGAACGTGATGCGGAACCACTCGAGGGGCCGGGCGACCACGCCCGCGACCCGCTCGGCGTGTGTGATCGCCATCATCTTCGGCGCCTGCTCCCCGATGATCACGTGCAGCGCGGTCACGAGGATGTAGGCGATCGCGACCGAGATCGCGACTGCGATGCCGTGGCTCAGGCTCCCGAGCCCCGGCTCGATCAGCTTCGCGATTGCCGGCTCTCCGAGGAAACCGAGCCCGATCGACGCCATCGTGATCCCGACCTGGCACGCGGCCAGGTACTCGTCGATCCGGCCGAGCTCCTTCAGGGCGAGCGAGGCGTTGCGCGACCCCTTCGCCAGCTCCTCGAGGCGCGAGCGGCGCGAGCGCACGAGCGCGAACTCGGCCGCGACGAAGAACCCGTTTACGAACACGAGCACGAACAGGAGAACGATGAAGAGGCCGGTCACGTCAGAGCAAGCGGCGTGCGGCTTCTAGGTGTCCAGTGCAGGCGGACAGCGGTATGTCCGCAAGGACTTCGAGGAGGGTCGTCGCTCATCGTCGACCGGGCAAAAGTAGCAGACGTGCGGGAAGGTCCCGGGGCGGCTCAGCGCAAGCGCCCGCGGGTCCACTCGACGGCGTCGAGCAGCTCCCTGCTGCCCTGCCCGGCCAGCCCGCGCAGGCCGGGGGCGCGCTGCCGCCGTCCCCGCCGGACCCCGAGCACCACCAGCGCGGCGCCGGCGGCCGTGCCGGCCACCACCGCAGCCGCTGGACGAACCCAGTTGCGCGGGTCGCGCATCGCGGCCAGCTCCCAGTCCGAGACCTCTCCGAGCGCCGCCCGGGCGGCCGCCTGCACGTCTGCGAGCTTGGCCTCGAGCTCGTCCACGAAGCCCGCGGGCGGCTCGACGGGCGCCAGCACGGCCTCCAGCAGCCGCTCGATCCGCAGGCTCGGCTCCCGGTTGTGGGCGGCTTCGTTCACTTTTCCTCCACTCCCTGCTCCTTTCGCTCGAGCTCCTGCTCGAGCTGCTTGATCGCGCGATGGATCAACACCTTCGTGGCGCCATCGGTGCGGCCCAGCGCCCGCGCGATCTCGCGGTTGTCCATGCCCAGCGCAAAACGCATGATCAAAGCCTCACGTCTGTCCTCGGGCAGCGCGCGCACTCCCTGCAGAACTGCAACGGCGTCTTCCCGGCCGACGACCAGATCCTCGGTGTCGTGCAGCTCGCTGAGCTCCTTGCCGTCGAGCGTTGCGGTCGGCTTCCGAGAGCGGTCCCGGTAGTAGTTCGCGGCAAGGTTGTGCGCGATCCGGATCAGCCACGGCCGCAGCGGCCGGCCGTCCGACTCCCGCTGGGCGCGCTCGAAGTGCCTGTACGCCTGCAGGAACGTCTGCGTGGTGAGGTCCTCGGCGTCGTGGTGATTGCCCGTGCGGTAGTACGTGTAGTTGTAGACGTCGCGTAGGTGCTCCCGGTAGAAGTCGGAGAACTCGCGATCGATCTCGGACTTGTTGCGCGGCTGCTCCATTTTTGAGAGCGTACCCCGCGAGTCGCGCCTTCACGTTCGCCTCGCCCGTCAGGCAGCGCGTGATCGTGACGGCATCCGGCGCGTGGCCGCAAGCCACTGTTCCGCGCCGATGCGGCCCTCTGCCAGTGCCGCGAGCTCGTGCACGGCCGGGGACGGCACGCCCGCGTCGTCGAGCGCCTGCGCGAGCACGGGCACGGCCGCGAGCGCCTCGGGCACCTGGCCGAGCAGCGCGTGGATCTCGTCTGGGCCGGTGCCCTGCCCAAGCAGCTCACCCGCGCGCCGGTTGCGGCTGTGGGGCGCGAGCACGGTCGCGACGAGGTCGCCGGCGCCGGCTGGGCCCGCAAAGCTCTCGGCGCTCCCGCCGCGTGCCTTCGCGAGCGCGTGGCACTCGGCGTAGACGCGCCCGGCCGCAGCGCCGGCGGCGTTGGGCCCTTCGGCGAGCGCGGCGCCGGCGGCCAGCGCGGCGGCGTTCTTGGCGACGCCGGCCAGCTCGATGCCGACGAGGTCAGCGCTCTTCTCGCAGGTGACACCGCCCTTCCGGAACGCCGAGGCGATCAGCGCGGCAAGCGTCCGGTCAGGCGACGCGACCGTCAGAGAGGCGCCCCGCTCGACCGCCTCGAGCGCGTGCGCCGGCCCGCCGAGGCACGCCACGGACCGCGCTCCGAGGCGCTTGGCGACCAGCGTGCTCGGCGCGGTGCCGCCGGGGGCGACGAGCCCCTTGCTCAGCACGAGCACCGAGAGCCCCGGCGGAATCGAAGGCGCGAGCGCATCGAGCGCCGCTGGCAGGGCCTGAGAGGGAACCGCCAGGCATGCGACATCGGCATCGGACCAGTCGAGCCGGTCGACCGTCGTGACCGAGATCCCGTCGGGAAGATTGACGCCGGGCAGATATGCGAGGTTGGTGCGAAGGGTCGTGAGCTCGTGCGCCTGCTCGGCAGTGCGGCAGCCGAGCTGGACAGAGGCGCCGCTCCGTGCAAGCAGGGCCGCTACCGCGGTGCCCCAGCTTCCCGCGCCGACCACGACCGCGCGCCGGATCGGCGCCAGCCCACCGAGGTATTCCCACTGCAGCGCGACGCTGGACCAGACGCGGTTGGCGATCTCCTGCGCGAGCCCGTAGCGGGGCTCGCGGTCAAGCGGCCTGGGGTAGGTGAGCGCGCGCCCGCAGCGCACGGTCACGCGCCGCGGCCGGATCAGCCAGCCGCGGCGGATGTGCTCGGTGCCCATGATCGCGACCGGCACGACCGGCGCGCCGGTCCCAAGCGCAAGTAGTCCGACACCACGCTTCGGCTGGCCGAGCGGCCCCGGGCGCACCCGCGTGCCCTCGGGAAAGATCCCGACCGCGCCGCCGCGCTCGAGGATGATCCGGGCGGTCTCGATCGCCTCCTCGTCGGACTCGCCCCGCCGCACCGGGAATGCGCCGAGCGCGAGCAGCAGCCAGGCCTGCCAGCGCTTGTCGAAAAGCTCCACCTTGGCGACGAAGTGCAGCGGCCGCCGCAGGCACATGCCGATCATGAAGGGGTCGCAGAAGCTGCGGTGGTTGGCGGCAAGCAGCACCGGACCTTCAGCGGGAATGTGCCCGGCGCCGATCCGCCGGAGGCGGAACCACGCCATGCCGAGCGGCTGCAGGATCACGCGCACGACCCAGTAGACGATCGGTATGGGGCCGCGCTCGCGCGCGATCTGGTGAGCTCGCTCGGGGTCCATCCGTGTGAATCAGATACCCCTGTTCTGCGGTGTCAGTTACAGGGCTGCCCCGCCGTGGACGATTTGCTGAAGGAGCGGGACGATCCGCCTAGACTTGGACACCCGTGCCGGAGTAGCTCAGCTGGTAGAGCACCGCTCTTGTAAAGCGGATGTCAGGGGTTCGAGTCCCCTCTCCGGCTTGAACGTGGGAACCGCTCTGCGTGGCGGTTCTCGCGCTTACTTCGACAAGCCCACGGCTTCGAGGGCCTGTTCGGGTTCGCGGAAGGCTCGGAAGCAGAGCACCTTCCCGTTCTGGAACTTGAGCACCCATCCCGCCGGCGAGGCGCTCTCCACACCGCTGCCCTTCCCGCGAAAGTGAATCCGGCCGACCAGCACGGCGACGTTGCCGATGCCGAGCGCGTCGTCCACCTCGGCACGCCCGATCTCCCATGCGTCGGCCAGGTCGCTCATGTAACGCCGCGTCCCGTCATGACCGCGATACACGCCGCTCTCGCCAATCGCAAAGAAGGAGTGCCACTCGACCTCTGGATCGGACAATGCGATCAGGTGGGCAGGGTCGCGCTTGCCGAGCGCGTCCAGAACCTTGCGGGCCAACTCGACGGTCTCCTGCGACATCGCCGGCGCAGTATCCCGCAGGGGCCGTGCCGCTTTAGCTGCGTGCAGGAAGACGAGCCAGCCCGAGGCGGCCGTGCGGGCAATAGAGTGCGCGCGTGGCACGACTTCCCTACGTCGATGCGGCCGGCGCTCCGGAGCCCGTGCGCGACGCGCTCGAGCGGGTCCCACCGCTCAACATCTTCCGCATGATGGCCAACGCCGACACGGCCTTCCGGCCGTGGCTGCGCTGGGGCGCGACGCTGCTCGGGCAGCTGCAGCTGGACCCGCTCCTGCGCGAGCTCGCGATCCTTCGCGTCGCCCGCCTCACTCCTCATGCGGAGTACGAGTGGGTGCAGCACGTGCCGATCGCCAGGGCGGTGGGCGCGACCGACGAGCAGGTGAGCGCGCTCGAGCGCGGCGAGACCGAAGCGGCCTGCTTCTCCGACGATCAACGCACGGTCCTGCGCTTCACGACCGAGGTGGTAAGGGACGCCCAGGCCTCGGATGCGACGCTCGCTGCGCTGACCGGGATGCTCTCGGCGCGCGAGGTCGTCGAGCTGCTGATGGTGATCGGGCAGTACATGATGGTCGCGCGCGTGATGGCGACGACCCGCATGGAGCTCGACGAGCCGGCAGGGCTGGGCGCGCTCGGAAACGTCGGCTGACCGGAGGCGTCCAGACGCACCGACGGTTGCCAGTTGGCAAACGACCGCCGGTTTGCGGATAATGCCGACCCGCTGTGCCTAGGTCCCGCGCCGAACACCTCAGGTTTCTCTGCGCCACCGCGCTCGTCGCGGCCGCCGGCGTGCTGGGCGCCTGCGGCAACGACAAGGCCGACCCGGCGGCCGGCAAGCAGCTCTTCACGCAGCGGTGCGGCGTCTGTCACGTGCTGGCTAATGCCGGGACCAAGGGCGTCCAGGGACCCAATCTCGACCTCGCATTCGGCCAGGACGTCCGTGACGGCCTCGGTCGCACCACGATCGAGGGAGTCGTTCGCAAGCAGATCGCGCTGCCGCAGGGCAGCGTGATGCCGGCGAACCTGGTCAAGGGGAAGGATGCCGACGCGGTCGCCGCCTATGTCGCCGACGCGATCGGCAAGCAGGGGACCGCGACCGGCGGTGGAGCGTCCGGGACGGCGAAGGCCAACGCCCAGAACGTGGTCGACATCCCCACCGATCCGACCGGCCAGCTCGCCTACAAGTTCAAGAGCGCGACCGCGAAGGCCGGCAAGGTGACCGTCGAATCGAAGAACGACGCCTCCGTCCCGCACGACATCGCGATCAAGGGTGGCCCCTCGGGGCCGGTCGTGTCGGGCGGCGGGATCTCGAAGCTCACCGCAAACCTGAAGGCCGGCGCCTACGAGTTCTACTGCACGGTTCCCGGCCACGAGCAGGCCGGGATGAAGGGCACGCTTTCGGTCAAGTAGCCGGTGGCGGCGCGGGCTGGTCCGCGCGGGCGCTCGTCCCGCGCTCCATCTCCAGGTCCACCACGACGTGGGTGACCGGCACGTCGAAGCGCTCGCGCGCGCGCCGGACGACGTCGCGCTCGAGCCAGTTGGAGCGGCCCGGCGGGTGCGTCGAGATGATCACCTCGTCGGCGGGGAAGACGCGCAGCGCGTCCTCCATCGCCTGGATCGGGTCCGCCTCGCCGATGTCGCCACGGGCCGTGAGGCCCTCCCGGTCGAGGGCGTCCAGCATCCCCTGGAGCCGCATATGTGCGGCCGCGCGCGCCTGATCGGAGTCGGAGGTCCAGTGGCGGATCTTGCTGTTCAGCGCAGGACAGATCACGTAGAGCTCGGTGTCCGTCCCGGTCACGCGGTGCTCGATCTCCTCGCGTAGCGCTTCGCCGCTCAGCGTCTCGTTCGCGACCACGAGCATGCGGTGCGCGCCGTCGTGGCGCGCTCGCCGCAAGGAGGCCCGCTCGGGCCCGCTGTCTCGCTTCAGCACGAACAGCGCGAAGAAGATGCCGAACGCGAGCCCGCCGGCGACGGCCAGTCCGACCGCAGAACCGAACAGGATCGCGGCCAGCGCCACCGGCGCCAGCAGCACGGCGACCACAACCGTGAAGCGAAACGCGTCTTCCTCGGAACGGAGAGGGTTGATCATGGTGGCCCTCCTCCCTGAGCGCTGCAGCTACAGGACGTAGACGGTGGTGAAGACGATGATCCACATGACGTCGACGAAGTGCCAGTAGATTCCGGCAGCCTCGACGCCCATGTGCGCATCCGGGGTGAAGTGGCCTCTGAGCGCGCGGGTCAGCATGATCGCGAGCAGCGTAAGGCCGACGAACACGTGGAGCCCGTGCAGGCCCGTGAGCCCGTAGAACACCGACCCGAACGCTCCGTCGTGGATCGAGAAGCCGGCCTTGAAGTACTCGTTGATCTGCGTCGCGAGGAACAGCGCGCCCATCATGAAGGTGACCCCGAGCCCGACCTGGAGGCCGGTGCGGTTTCCGCGCTTGATCGAGTGGAGGGCGTAGTGCATCGTGAAGCTCGACGACACGAGGATCGTCGTGTTCATCAGGGCAACGCTGACCGGGAAAGCAAAAGGCGCCGGCGGCCAGGCCTCGTGGCCGACGACGCGGATGAAGAAGTAGGCCGTGAAGAACGAGCCGAACAGCATCGCCTCGCTGACGATGAAGAGCAGGACGCCGAGCAGCTGGGCGTCGATGCGCGAGCTTCGGTTGGCCTCGGGCGGCCCGTGGGCGTGTCCGTGGGCGATCGCGGCGGATTCCACTACGCGCCTCCGGTGTGGGCGATCGACGGGCCGGCCGGCACCTGCGGCTGATCGGCCGCCGGATCGCTCACGACGTGCTCGACCGGCAGGCCGGACGCGCGGCGAATCCGCCCGATCAGGTCGCCCCGCAGCCACTTCGACCTCACCCTCGGCAGGGTCGAGATGATCACCTCGTTCGCGGGGTCGTGCTCGAGCGCGTTCATGATGCTCGTGAACGGGTCGGGGTGCGTGACGTAGCCGGTCACGTCGAGCCCGGCCTGCTCGAGCTGGCGAAGCGTTCGGCTGAGCCGTCCCTCGGCCCCCTCGCTGGCCGCGTCGCCGGCGCCGTCCTGGGGCGAGATCACCGTGAAGCGGTGCGGCGACTCGCTTGCAAGGCGCTCCAGCGTCGTGATCAGCTGCTCCCCGCCGACGGTCTGGTTCGCGACCACCAGCGCGTGCCGGGTCGGCTCCTCGTTGAGGTCGACGATCACATGCTCGACCGGCACCTTTGTGAGGCTGCGGATGCGGTCCACGAGGTCACGCCGCAGGAGCCACCCCGAGCGCGCGTAGGGCAGCGTCGAGATGATGATCTCGTCCGCGCCGTAATCGCGCACCGCGTCCTTCACCGCCATGAAAGGGTCCGGGTCCATCAGCTCGCCGCGCGCCTCGATCCCGCTCTTGCGCAGGCGATCGAGCGTCAGGTCGAGCCGGATGCGGGCGGCCGAGCGCGCGCTCTCGTCATAAATCACGTAGCCGCGGCGCGGCCGGTTTTGAGGGCAGATGACCGTGCAGCGAATCGGGCCCTGGGCGGCGCGGCGCTCGACCGCAGCGAACAGCTTCTCGCCGCCCACGGTCTCGTTTGCGACCACGAGCACGTGGGCCGGGGCTCCCCCGCGGGGCGTGGTCGACGCCTCCATCATCCGCCGGCCGGTGGGTGCCCGTTGCCGTTGCCGTGGCCGTTCCCGTTGCCGCCCGCGGCAGCGGCCTCGCCGCCGCCGGGCGCGGCCGCGCCCACGGCGACCTTCGCGCGGTCGCCATTCATGACCGCGTGCACGGCACCGGGCGTGCCGTACTCGTAAGGGCCGCCGACGACCTGGGGGATCTCGTCGAAGTTGAAGATCGGCGGCGGCGAGGACACCTGCCACTCGAGCGTGCGCGCTCGCCACGGGTTGCTTGGTGCGCGCGGCCCCGCGGCCCAGCTCACGACGAAGTTGTAGATGAACACCAGCGTCGCGGCACCGAGAAAGAACGCCCCGGCCGACTCGATCAGGTTCCAGGTGGCGAATTTGTCCGCATAGTCGGCCACGCGCCGCGGCATGCCCTCGAGCCCGACCCAGTGCATCGGCGCAAACGTGATGTTGAAGCCGATGAACGTTGCCCAGAAATGGATCTTGCCGAGCGTCTCGTCGTACATCCGCCCGGTCATCTTCGGATACCAGTAGTAGATCCCGGCGAAGATCGTGAACATGCTCCCGCCGAAGAGCACGTAGTGGATGTGCGCGACCACGAAGTAGGTGTCGGAGAAGTGGATGTCGACGGGGATCGCGGCAAGCATGATGCCGCTGATCCCGCCCAGCGTGAACATCGTGATGAAGCCGAGCGCGAACAGCATCGGCGTCGTGAGGTCGAGCACGCCTTTCCACAGCGTCGCCAGCCAGGAGAAGATCTTGATGCCGGTCGGCACCGCGATCAGCATCGTGGTGATCATCATCGGGACGCGCAGCCAGGTGAACATGCCGGACACGAACATGTGGTGCGCCCAGACGGTGAACCCGAGTACGAGGATCGCGAGTAGCGAAAGCGCCATCAGCCGGTAGCCGAAGATCGGCTTACGCGACTTCGTCGAGATGATCTCCGAGATGATCCCGAACCCGGGCAACATCATGATGTACACGGCCGGGTGGGAGTAGAACCAGAAGATGTGCTGGTAGGAGATCACGTCACCGCCCGCATTCGCCTGGAAGAAGTCGGCGTGCAGCGAGCGGTCGAGCAGCACGAGGAACTGGGAGCCCGCGATGAACGGCGTCGCGATCACGACCAGCAGCGAGGTCGTGAAGTTGGCCCAGACCAGCAGCGGCATGCGCCAGAACGTCATGCCGGGCGCGCGCATCGTGATGATCGTGACCAGGAAGTTGAGCGCGGTCATGATCGAAGACGTGCCTGCGAACTGGACGCCCAGCGTGAAGAACTGCTGGCCCAGGGGCGCGTGCGTCGATAACGGCGCGTACGCCGTCCAGCCCGTGTTGAAGGCGCCGCTGGTGGGGACCAGGAAGCTCGCCATCATCATGATGCCGGCGACCGGCAGGAGCCAGTAGCTGAGCGCGTTCAGGCGCGGGAATGCCATGTCCGGCGCGCCGATCATGAGCGGCAGCACGTAATTTGCGAGCCCGGCGAAGATCGGGATGATGACCAGGAAGATCATCAGCGAGGCGTGGACCGAGAAGAGGCCGTTGTATGTGTTCGGGTCCACGATCTGCTGGCCGGGCTGCGCAAGCTCGGCGCGCATCACCTCCGCGAGCGCGCCGCCAACCAGCAGGAAGAACAGCGCGGTGACCGTGTACTGGACGCCGATCACCTTGTGGTCGGTATTGACCCGGAAGTAGTCCTTCCAGCCATGTGCGCCGTGGCTGGAGTGGTCCTCCGGCTCGGTGGGGGAGCCGACGATGTACTTGGCCCAGTAGTCGAAGCCGCCGATCCCGACCAGGAAGAAGAGGGGCGCGGCGATCAGGATCACCGTCACGATCGGCGACCCCTTGAAGACCGGGAAGCCCTGCAGGGCCCGAAGGCCGACCACGAGCCCGAACGCGAATGCGGCGCCGAGCACGGTCATCCACCCGGCGCGGACGAAGCCCGGCCCCAGCAGCAGCCGCCGCGCACGGCTGCGCTTCGGCTTCGTCGGGGTGTGGTGAGGGGCGGCGGCGACGGTCGTCATCGGCGGCATGTTAGTCGGGGACATAGCTGGCAAAAGCGCGCCTCGGGCGCCGGTCCGGTCACGAGGTGCCGCCCACGAGGTTCTGGTTCTTCTTGGCCTGCGCCGCCCATTTGTCGAACGCGGCCTGGTTCTCGACCACGACCGGCGCCCGCATCGTGGAGTGACCGAGGCCGCAGAGCTCGGTGCACGCGAGCGTGTACCTGCCGTTGCGCGTCGGCGTCACGCGGATATCGGTCTTGAGACCGGGGACGGCGTCCTTCTTCATCCGGAATTCCGGGACCCAGAAGGAGTGGATCACGTCTTTGGCCCGGAGCTCGAAGTGGTACGGCGTGCCATTGACGAGGTGAAGCTCCCCCGCCTTGAAGTTCTGCGACTGGTACTTGAAAGTCCAGGCGAACTGCTGTCCCGTGACCGTCACCTCCTGGGTGTTTGCCTTCGTCTCTTCGATGTCGGCGAGGACGAGGCCGCTATAGACCGCCGCGCCGACCATCAGGACGGCCGGGATCGCGGTCCAGATCGCCTCGAGCGTGGTGTTGCCGTGAATCGGCTCACCGTCGCTGAGGTCGTTGTGGCGGCGCCGGAAGTGGACGACCGAGACCATCAGGATGCTGACGACCAGGGCGAACACGAAGCACGAGATCACCGCGAGCACGTTGTAGAGCGTGTCGATCGGGGTGCCGGCGGTCGAGGCGTCCTCTGGGAGCCAGGGCACGCTGAGCACGATCACGCTGAGCACGGCTCCGATCCCGACCGTCCACAGGCCCACCTGGACGTACGGGTTCTTGAGGGCGCTCATGCTGCCGTCTCCCCCGGAGCCATCGCGATCACGATACTACGCACGCGCTTGGACCCTCCCGCTTGGCGGTCGCCGTTATTTGACCGTGACATCGAGCTTCATGCCGGCCTGCTCGTGACCCGGCACGGTGCAGTAGAGCTTGTACTTCCCGGCCTTGAGCGAGGTCCGGAGGGTCTTGGACTGGCCGCCGTCGATCAGCGGCGTGACCGCCTTGGTGCCCTTGCCCTGGATCGCGAGGTCGTGCTGGATCTTGCCGGCGTTCTGCACGTCGAACGTGTACTTGCCGGCCTTCAGCGAATTCCCTCCGGCGAGCGCGATGGAGAACTCCTTCTCGATCGCCTTGGCCTGCTTCCCGCCCTTCGTCGCCCCCGCCGGGGCCTTGCTCGGCGGCGGTTGCGGCGCCGCCGCCTGCTTCTTCTCGAGTGCCTTCGCGGCCGCCTCCTCGCGCGGGTGCTCCCTGTGCGTCGTGGCGAGCAGCGCGACCAGCGCACCCAGCACGATCAGCGCCGTGGCGCCCACCAGCGCGCGGCCGGCCGACCCGCTCGGCGGGAAGTCGGCACGGGCGAGCCCGAAGGCGGAGAGCGCCAGCGCCCAGACGACGAGGAGGATGCCGAGGACGTAATAAGCGGCCATGCGGGCCGCGCAGTCTATCTACGAGACGGCCGGAAGGACCTCGGCCGCGACCCATTCCAGGGCCTCCGGCACGAGCGGCGCGAGCAGGCTGACCTGGATCAGGACCAGCCCGACGCCCTGCTCCTGGTACAGGCCAAGCTCGTCGACGATCGCCTGTGCGGAGCCTCCCAGCATGCGGCGGTCGGGCACGAACGACTCCTCCTCGCGTCCGGGCGGGATCAGGCCGCGGGCGACGCTCAGCTCGAGCTCGGCCGGGTCACGCTCGACCTCCTCGCCGATCCGGGCAAGCCGCTCGCGTACATCGGGCATCTCCTCCGGATACACCTCGAATCCATGCCATCCGTCGCCGTGCCGGAGGGCGCGGCGAAGGCCTGCGTCGGTGTTGCCCCCGACCCAGATCGGTGGACCGCCCTCGTTGCGGGGGGTGGTCGCCAGCACGATCCCGCCGAAGTTCACGAACCGCCCCGCGAAGCTCGCGGGGTCGTCGGTCCAGAGTGTCCGCAGCACCTGGATGTACTCGTCGGTGCGCGCGCCACGCTCGCCCGGGTCCAGCCCGAGCGCCTCGAACTCCTCGCGCATCCAGCCGGCCCCCACGCCGAGTACGAAGCGCCCGTCACTGAGTACGTCCAGCGCGGCACACTCGGCGGCCAGGTTGAGCGGGTTCCGGTACGGCAGCACGAGCACGCTCGTGCCGAGCCTGAGTCGATCCGTAACCGCCGCCACGAGCGACAGCGCGACCAGTGGGTCGAGCCACTGCATCCCGGGCGACATCGCGATCTCAGTACCCGAGCGCTGGTACGGATAGCGGCTCTCGCGCTCGTAGGGCAGCACGACGTGATGCGCGGCGAAGACCGAGTCGAAGCCGAGGCGCTCCGCCGCCTGCGCGACCGGCAGCAGCATCTCCTTGCCGTGGTCCAAGCCGACGTTCGGGAGCGAGACGGCGATCCGCACGGCGCCAGCCTACAGCGGCGCCGCGCGCCAGCAGAGGAGGCGCTCGGGCACCAGCCGCAGCAGCGGCCCGGGCGGCGGCTCGGCCCGGTAGGGCTCGTACTTGGCCGCGAGGGCCTCGAGCGCCGGGCCCGCGTCGGCGGCATCGAGCAGCTCGACGCTGCCGAGCGCCTGCACCCAGGCCAGCTCTCGCCAGTCCTCGGAGTACCGGTCGACGGTCAGCGCCGCCTGCGGGCTTCGGCGCAGGTAGCTGAGCCGGGCCGGCTCGGCCGCACGCTTCGGCTTGCGGTCGATCGCACTCCAGATCGATCCTGCTTGGACTGCGTAGGTGACGGGTAGCACCCGGGGGCGATCCGCCTCGTCGAGGAGGCCGAGGTGGGCGACGCGGCCCCCGCCGACGAGCTCGCGGGCCCAGCTGGGCAACTCATCTAACGTTCGCGCCTCCACGCCTCCCGAGCATAAGGAAGGTCAGTCATGGACATCGGAGTCGGACTTCCCAACGCGATCCAGGATGTCGACGCGGACTCGCTGGTCGAGTTCGCGAAGAAGGCAGACGCGCGGGGCTTCTCGAGCCTCGGCACGGTCGACAGGATCGTCGACGAGGCGTGGGAGCGCGCCGGCCGCAGCGGCAAGCCCAGGAAGGCCTCGCTCGCGTACTACTCGCTCGGCCTGGACGCGCAGGCACACGCCGAGCGCAACATCGGCCACTACTACGCCTGGCTCGGGGACTATGCGGCCCAGATCGTGGGCAGCACGGCGACCAGCCCCGAGATGGTGAAGAGCTATGTCGATGGCTTCGAGCAGGCCGGCTGCGACGAGCTGGTGCTGTTTCCCGCGAGCAAGCATTTCGAGCAGGCCGACCTGCTTGCCGACGCGGTCGGCAAGTAGCAGCGTCACTTGAAGCTGGGACTCCTGCTCGAGCTGCCCACGCAGCGCGAGAACGTCGAGCTGGCGAAGCAGGCCGAGCGGGCCGGGTTCGACTCCGTGTGGGCGCCGGAGTTCCACAACCACTCGGGGCCGCTGGCGCTCGCCGCGGCAGCGGTCGCCACGGAGTCGGTCGAGCTCGCGACCGGGATCGCGTGGGCGTTCGGACGCTCCCCCCTGCTGACCGCGGTGACGGCGCTCGACCTGGACGAGCTCTCCGGCGGCCGCTTCGTGCTAGAGCTCGGCACGGGCACGCGGCGGATGCGCAGGGACTGGCTCGGCGCACCGGAGGAGCGCCCGGCGCGGCGCGTGCGTGAGACGATCGAGGCGATCCGCACGGTCTGGGGCGCAGCGGAGGCGGGCGCAATCGACTACGAAGGCGAGCTGGTCCAGCTCCAGGTTCGCCCCTACGGGCGTGCGGGCCAGGTGCGCCCGGCGATCCCGGTCTACCTGGCGGCCGTCAACGAGGGCATGGCGCGCACCGCGGGCGCCGTCGCGGACGGCGTCGTGTCGCACCCGATGGCGACGCTGCGCTACATCGACGAGGTGATGCGGCCGGCGATCGCCGAGGGCGCCGAGCGCGAGGGCCGGCCTCCGGGCGACATCGCGATCGCGGATTGGCTCGTGGTCGCGATCGGCGACGATCCCGAGCAGGCACGCGAGGATGCCAAGCGCCAGATCGCCTTCCATTCCACCGTGCGCACGTACGACCGCATCCTCGACATGCATGGCTTCGGCAAGACCGCGGCACAGATACGCGAGCTCTGGCGCAGCTTCGACCTCGCCGGGATGACGGCGCTCGTGACCGAGGAGATGCTCGATGCGATGGCGATCGCCGGCGCGCCCACAGAGTGCCGCGAGCGCGTCGCCCGGCATGCCTCGGCGGTCGACCGGGTGCTGGTCGGAGCGCCCGTCGTGGCGACCGATCCAGGGCGGGTCCGCGCCTACCACGATGCGATCGTGGAGACGCTCGGGAAGGCCCAGCGCATGGGCTAGACTCAGCCGCCCATGGGCTGGACTCTTTTCTTCATGATTGTGATCCTGAAGATCCCCATGCTGGGTGCGGCATGGCTGATCTGGTACGCGGTCAAGGAGGTCCCCGACCCCGAAGAGGGGCTCGCCGACGAGGACCGCGGCCGCCGCCCCAAGCTGCCGCCACCGCCGCGCTGGCCCAGGCGCGGCCCGGTCGTGGGCGGAGGCGACTGCAAGCCGCCCCCGTGCCCGGAGAAAAAGGTGCCGGTCGGTCTGCAATCAGACCGACCGGGTTAGGTTGGGGCCCGGGAGCTCGGGCTCCCGGCTGCTACTCGGGTACGGCGCGTGAGTCCAGGTGGGTTCCCACCTTGCGCTTCACCCGTTGCAATGCGTTGTCGACGGTCTTCGTGTCGCAGTCGAGGAGCTCCGCCACCTCTTCGTAGGAGCGCCCGTCGAGGTAGAGCGACAGGACGCGGCTCTCGAGGTCGCTGAGCACGCTCGTGATGCACGACACCAGGCTCTCGATCTCCTCGGTCGAGATCACCTGGTTCACGGGGTCGTGCACGGTCGATCCCGGCAGGATGTCGGCCATCGTCGGCTCGCCCTCCTCCCCGCTCGCGGCCGGCGTCTGGCTGAACGAGACATAGGAGTTGAGCGGCGTGTGCTTGTTCCGCGTCGCGGTCTTCACGGCCGTGATGATCTGGCGGGTGATGCACAGCTCCGCGAAGTTGCGAAAGCTCGACTCACGATCGGATCGATAGTCACGGATCGCCTTGTACAGGCCGACCAGTCCCTCCTGGATCAGGTCGTCGGAGTCGCCGCCGATCAGGAAATACGAGGACGCCTTGAGGCGGACGAAGCCGTGATAGCGGCGGATCATCCGCTCGGTGGCCTCCGGGACCCCCTGCTTCGCGAGCGCGACGAGGTACTCGTCGTCGGGTTGGTTCGCCGACCGCTGGGCCGGCCGGGCCGCGGCGGCAGCAGGGCCCGCTGGGCCCGACACGCGGCGGGTCAGCCGGCGTGCCGGCGGACGGTGGATCGGCGGCGCCGGGGCTGGGGATCTGGCTTCCCTGCTCGGGGTGGGTACGGGCACTGCGACCTCCTCCCTGACACGGCCGAAGCCGTGCCGACGGGCGGCGGCGCACTTACCTCCCCTGGCGCCCCCTTAGACGGAAACCTCGAGGAACGCTCGACCATTCTCGACCGTCAACCTCAAGTCCAACTTTAGGTTGGGCGGCATTCTAGGCGTGAGCCCGGCTTTGTCAAGGGTTCGTTCGCTGCCGAACGATTTCGTACAGCAGCACGGCCGCGGTCGC
The DNA here is from genome assembly GCA_038326655.1 of Solirubrobacterales bacterium. Classification (GTDB taxonomy): domain Bacteria; phylum Actinomycetota; class Thermoleophilia; order Solirubrobacterales; family JBBDJG01; genus JBBQKG01. The sequence goes on along the minus strand of JBBQKG010000001.1, from coordinate 12,825 downwards.
GCCCACGTTGAGCGACTCCAGCCGGCCGCGCAGGGGCACGCCGATGACCGCGTCGCACATGCTCCGCACGCGTGGCCGAAGGCCTCGCCCCTCGGACCCCAGCACCAGCACCACGCGGCCACGGTAGTCGTGGGCGGTGTACGGGTCCCCACCCGCCTCGGCGCCGTAGACCCATGCCCCGGCCCGCTTCGCGTCGCCCAGGAAGTCGGCGAGGTTGCGGACGACCGCGATCTTCAAATGCTCGACGGCTCCGGCCGACGCCCGGCAGACGGCCGGGGTGACGAGCGCCGAGCCGTGTTCCGGGATCACGACGCCGGTCGCGCCCGCGCCCTCCGCACTCCGGGAGATCGCGCCCAGGTTCTGCGGGTCCTGGATCTGGTCGAGCGCGACCACGAGCGCGTCCTCGGGCTCGAGCAGCTCCTCGGAGGTCGAGTAGGGGTACGGGTCGACCTCGGCCACCACGCCCTGGTGGTCACGGGAGCCGCACAGCCGCTCCAGCTCTTCGCGAGGCACCTCGTCCTGCCTCCAGACACGCGCGACGCGCCGGCGGCCGCGCTCAGCCTCGCGGACCGCATTCCGCCCGTAGATGATCACCCCGGCTCGCGCGAGGGGACCAGCTCGGGTCCCTCGGGGGTGTCGCGCACCTCGTACCCTCGCGCGAGCAGCTCGTCTCGAGCCCGGTCGGCCCGGTCGAAGTCGCGCGCGCGCCGCGCCTCGTCGCGCTCGGCCGCGAGCCGCAGCACCTCTTCGTCGACCGGCCGCTCGGCCTCCATGAGGTGCTCGAGGCCGATCGCCTCGAGCATCTCGCCGAGCGCCGGCTCGAGGTCCGGCGGAGGTCCCTCGCGGTTGACGTCGTTGATCAGCTCGAACAGCGCGGCGAGCGCCCGGGGCGTGTTGAAGTCGTCGCGCAGGGCGTCGAAGAAGATCTCCCTGCGGTCCGCGGCCGGAAAGGCGGGGCGTGCCTCGCGCTCGCCGTGGCGCTTGCGCACCGTCCGGCAGAAGTTCGCGATCCGCTCGACCGCGCGCGCGGCGTCCTCGACCAGCTCATCGGAGTACGCGAGCGGCTGGCGGTAGTGCCCGCGCAGGAAGTACACGACGAGCGCGTCGCGGCCGTGGCGGTCGAGCGCGTCGGCTAGCAGCGTGACGTTGCCCACCGACTTGGCCATCTTCTCCTCCTCGAAGCGGACCATGCCGTTGTGCATCCAGAGCCGGGCAAGCGGCTTGCCGCGCCCTGCCTCGGTCTGTGCGATCTCGTTTTCGTGATGCGGGAAGACGAGATCCGAGCCGCCTCCGTGGACGTCGAAGTCGAGCCCCAGAATGGTCTCGGCCATCGCGGAGCACTCGATGTGCCACCCGGGCCGCCCGCGGCCCCAGGGCGACTCCCACCAGGTGTCCTCGTTCGGCTTGTGCGCCTTCCACAGGGCGAAGTCGAGCGGGTCGCGCTTGAGCGCCGTGTCTTCGTCGGGCTCACCCTGCTCACCGGGCGCCAGCTCGTCGAGCCGCCGGTTCGAGAGCTTTCCGTACTCCGGAAAGCTGCGTACGTTGAAGTAGACGTCGCCGTTGCTGGGGTATGCGTGCCCCCGCTCGATCAGCGCCGTGATGAGATCCACGATGTCCTTCAGCGTCTCGCTCGCGAGCGGCTCCCGGTCCGGCCGGCCCAGCGCGAGACGGTCCGTGTCCGCCCGGTAGTTGGCGGTCATCTCGCGTGCGAGCTCCTCCGATGGTCTGCCCTGCGCCCGCGCCGCGGCGTAGATCTTGTCGTTGATATCGGTGACGTTCTCGACCAGCGTGACCTCGTAGCCCTCGTGCCGCAGGAACCTCCGGAACAGGGCAAAGACGACGTACGGGCGGGCGTTCCCGACGTGGATCCGCCCGTAGACGGTCGGACCGCAGACGTAGATGCCCGCCTTCCCGGGATCCCGCGGCGCAAGGTCACGGACGGCGTTCGTCAGCGAGTCGTGGATCCGGACCGTCACGAGCCCTCGATCCGCGCGATCATCGCGACCGCGAGCGCCGCGATCCCCTCTCCGCGGCCAAGGAAACCCATGCCTTCGTTGGTCGTGCCCTTCACGCTCACGCAGCCCGGCTCGACGCCGAGGGCGGCCGCGAGCCGGCTCGCCATCTCGGCGGCGTGCGGGCCGATCCGCGGCTGCTCGCAGATCACGGTCGCGTCGACGTTCCCGACGCGCCAGCCCGCCGTGCCCACGCGCGAGACCGCCTCGCGGAGCAGCCCGATGCTGTCGGCGCCCTCGTAGCGCGGGTCGGTGTCGGGGAAGTGGCGGCCGATGTCGCCGAGCGCCGCCGCCCCGAGCACGGCATCGATCACAGCGTGAGTGAGCACGTCGGAGTCCGAGAATCCGTGGAGGCCCGGCACCCCCGGCAGCTCGACCCCGCCCAGCACGAGCGTCCGGGCGCCGCTCACGCGGTGCGTGTCGTAGCCGATCCCGGCGCGCTGCTCGCTCATCCGAGCGGCTCCAGGCGGCGTATCCGGCGCTCGAAGACCGCGATCCGCTCGACCCCGGCGGCGCGCAGCAACTCGACCGCGTCGCCGTACCGGTAGCCGAGCTGCTCGGGCGCGTGTGCATCGGAGGAGAGCGCGACCGGCTTGCCCGCGGCGACGCACCTGGCGAGCAACTCGGGCGCCGGGTAGATCTCCCCCGCCGGCTTCCGCAGGCCCGCGGTGGAGACCTCGACGGCCACGTCCGCGGCCTCGATCTCGGGCATCGCCAGTTGGTAGTAGGTGGACAAGGGCAGGGGGGGCGCCGGGCGCCCGGCGCCCCAGACTTTTACAAGGTCGGGATGGGCGAGCACGTCGAAGAGGCCGCTCGCGGCCGCCGCCGCGAGCGTCTCGAAGTACTCCCGCCAGACCTCGTCCGGGTCCGAACGGCGCCACGCGTCGTAGCCCTCGTGGTCCACCGCCCGATCGGCGATGAAGTGCACCGAGCCGATCACGTAGTCGAAGGGCCGCTCGTCGAGCAGCGCCGCCAGCTGCTCCTCGCGCCCGGGCACGTAGTCGAGCTCGAGGCCGAGCTTCACGGGGTAGCCCGCGTCGCGCATCGAGAGCACGAACTCGACGTAGCCGTCGAGCGAGTCGACCGCGTTCTCCACCCAGAACGGGTGTCGCCAGACCTCCAGCGATTCACGGAAGCGGTGGACGTGCTCGGCGAAGCCCAGCTCGGAGATGCCCGACTCGTGCGCGCGCTCGACGTAACGGGCGACGTTGCGCTCGGTGAAGTACTCGGACGCCTCGGTGCCGGGCTCGTCGGGCCGGAGGTGGGTGTGGTAATCGGTCAGGGTCACCGGAAGGAGAGAAGCAGCTCGGCGATCCTGAGGTCCTGCTCGGTGGTCACCTTCAGGTTCTGCCGTGGCGCCTCGACCACGCGGATGTCGCCGCCGATCGCCTCGACCAGCGCGGCGTCGTCGGGCGCCCGCGCGAGGTCACCCTCGGCCAGCGCCTTCCGAAGCGGAGCCGGCTGGAACGCCTGCGGAGTCTGCACGACCCAGAGGCTTGAACGCTCGAGCGTCGCGATCACGCGTCCCCCGGCGTCGGCCTCCTTGATCGTGTCGACCGTTCGGGCGGCCGCGACCACGCCGGCGCAGCGCCATTGCTCGAGGCGCTCGATGCAGCGGTCGAAGAGCTCCGCCGTCGCGAGCGGCCGGGCTGCGTCGTGGATCACGAGCTGCTCGTCCGTGTCCACCGCCGCGATCGCGTTTGCGACCGACTCGGAGCGCGTCTCACCACCGGTCGCGATCGTGAACGGCAGCTGCGACAGCGATTCCCGCGCGATCGCCTCGATGTCGCGCTCGTGGCCGCGCGGAGCGGCGATCACCGCGATCGACACCCGCTGCGACGCCTGGAGCGCCGCCAGGGACCACGAGATCATCGGCCGCCCGGCGAGCGGGACCAGCGCCTTCGGGATGCCCGCCCCGAGGCGCTCCCCCGTGCCGCCGGCAGCGACGACGGCAGTCGCCATCTATGCCACGCGGCCGGCTACTTGGCCGTGGCGGTGCGCTCGGAGTTGCTCTCCTCGAGGAGGTCGTCGAGATACTCCTCGGCTTCCTTCTCGTCCATGTCGAGCGCGTACATCAGCTCGGAGGAGAGGATCTTCTTTGCGCGCGTGAACATCTGCTTCTCGCCCGTCGAGAGGCCCTTCTCGAAGTCCCGGATCGCAAGGTTCCGAACGACCTCCGCCAGTTCGAACACATCGCCCGTCTTCATCTTGTCGCGGTTGTGCTTGAACCGGCGGTTCCAGTTCTTCGGCATCTGGCTGATGTCGTCGCGCAGCACCGCAAGCACGCGTGTCACGTCGTCCTCGCCGATCACGCGCCGCAGTCCCGCCCGGCCGGCGCTGTCGCTCGGGACCATGACCGTCATGTCGTTGTGAAGGATCTTGATCGTGAGGTACTCGCGCGTGTCGCCGAGCATCTCCTTCTTCTCCTTCTTGAGGACCTTCCCCGCGCCGTGGTGCGGATAGACGACCTTGTCCCCGACCTTGTAGGTCATCTGGATTGTCTCGATCGTCTGGACGATCTGTACGACGTCGGTCTCTGCTGGTGTTTGCTGCGGAATCTTGAGCCTCCTTGGGATTGTCCTGCGTGCCGGTCTGGCGTTCGTGTATGGGTGCTGTCCGGCCGTCCGGTGTGTCCGGCTAGGTCTGGAGATACCGGTCGACGAGGTTGATCTCCTGGAGGCGCCTGAGGCCCTCCCGGATCTCCTTGGCGCGGACCTCTCCGACCCCCTCGACCGCTTCCAGCTCGCCGCCCGTGGCGGCCAGCATCACGTCGAAGGTGCCGAATTCCCGGACCACGTTCTGGACGACGGACTCGGGCAGGCGGGGGATGCGCCCCAGGATGCGATAACCGCGGGGCGTCACAGGGAAGTCGAGCGTGTTGAGCTTGCGGTCGTAGCCGAGCAACTCGCCGAGGCGCCCGAAATCGAGCAGGTCCTGGTTCGGCAGCCGCGGCAGGGCCTCCATCACGGCCGTGAAGCTTTCCTCGGAGTTGTCGACGATGTAGTCGCGGACCAGCGCCGACCGGTCCGCGGCGACGCCGGTCAGCATCTCTTCGAGCTGCATCTCGATCAACCGGCCGTCGGCACCGAGCTCGACGATGTAGCGCTCGATCTCGACCGCCATGCGGGTGACCATCTCGGAGCGCTGGAGCACGGTGAGCGCGTCGTGGAGCGTCACCCCGCCCTCGAACTCGAGCGCCGTGAGGCGCATCGAGACCTGGTCGAACCGGGCGCGGTACTTGTCGAGCGTCGCGAGCGCCTGGTTCGCGCGTGCCAGCACCGCCGGGATCTCCTGGAGCACGTACTTCGCGCCGTCGAAGAACAGGGAGACGACCTCGCGCCGCTCGGAGATCGAGATCACGAGCGCATCGGTCTGCTTCGAGACCCGCTCGGCGGTGCGGTGGCGGGTACCGGTCTCGCGGGAGAGGATCGTCGGGTCGGGCGTCAGCTGGACGTTCGCCCACATGATCTTGGTCGCGTTCTGCGAGCACAGGATCGCGCCGTCCATTTTCGCGAGCTGGTAGAGGATCCCGGGCGAGTAGTCGATGTCGAGCTTGATCCCGCCGGAGACCAGTGGCGCGAGCCCGTCCTCGTCGCCGATCACGATCAGGGCGCCGGTCCTGGCGAGGACGCAGTTGTCGATGCCCTCGCGGAGCGCAGTGCCCGGCGCGACCATCTCAAGTGCCCTTAGGAGTCGCGGTTCCTGACGAGAGTGGAGTTCATCGATCAGCTCTTCCCCTACTCGCGCCATGCCCGAATGATGGCAGAAAACGCGCTCCGAGCGCGGTTCGGGCGAAGCATCGCTCCGTGGGCTGCAACGGCGTGTCAGCCGGCGATCGCGGCTACCAAGCGGAAAATCGGCCGCGCAGCGCTCAGGCCGCGCGCCTGACCCCTTCGGCGGGCCCGAGCGCGAGCGCGAGCGCCTCGCGCAGCGTCGACGCCCCGATCGCGGCGGGGTTTCGGATGCCGTCGTCGAGGCACCTCACGGGCAGCAGGACCCGCTCCAGCCCGAACCGTGTCGCCTCCTCCAGGCGCCGCTCCGGGTGGGCCGCGTAGCGCAGCTCTCCGGTCAGGCCGAGCTCCCCGAAGCACCCCGTCGGCGCCGTGCCGCCCGAGACGGGAACCCCGGTGGCCGCCGAGGCGACCGCGAGCGCGATCGCGAGGTCGGCGCCGGGCTCCTCGATCCGGACGCCGCCGGCCACGCTCACGAACACGTCGGCGGAGCCCACCGATGGGCCGCCGTTGTGACCGAGCACGGCCAACACGAGGCTCAGGCGGTTGCGGTCGACGCCGTTTGCGACGCGGCGCGGCGGCACCACCTCGCTCGGGGCGACCAGCGCCTGAACCTCAACCAGCAGCGGCCGGGAGCCCTCCATCGAGCACAGCAGGCACGAGCCCGCGACGGGCTCGGCCTCGCGCACGAAGCGCTCCGAGGGGTCGGCCACCTCGGTGAGCCCACCTGCGCGCATCTCGAACACGCCGATCTCGTTGGTCGAGCCGAACCGGTTCTTGAGCGCCCGAAGCGTGCGGTAGGTGCGCTGCGGCTCGCCCTCGAACTGGAGCACGCAGTCGACCGCGTGCTCGAGCACGCGCGGTCCCGCGAGCGTGCCGTCCTTGGTGACGTGTCCCACCAGGATCACGGCGGTCCCGAGCCCGCGAGCGAGGCGCTCGAGCCGGGCCGCGACCTCGCGGACCTGGCCGACGCTCCCGGCGGCGCCGGTGAGCGCCTCGGAATGAAGCGTCTGGACCGAGTCGACCACGCAGACGTCCGGCCGCTCGGCCTCGATCGACGCGATCACCGTCTCGAGCGAGGTCTCCGCGAGCACGGGCACCGTCAGGGCGTCTGCGCCGAGTCGCTCGGCGCGGAGCCGGATCTGGGCCGCGGACTCCTCCCCGCTCACGTACATCGCCCGCTTCCCCGTGCGCTGCACGCTGCCGAGGGCCGCGCTCATCAAGGTGCTCTTCCCGATCCCCGGCGAGCCGCCGATCAGCACGATCGAGCCCGGTACGATGCCGCCGCCGAGGACCCGGTCGAGCTCGCCGCTTCCCGTCGGGACACGCGCGACCGCGAGCGGCTCGACCTCCGCCAGCGGAACCGCCTTTCTGGCGGTCGCGGTGCGCCCGCCCCGCGGCGAGCGGGCGGCCTCCGGCGGAGCAGCCTGTTCCTCGACCAGGGTGTTCCATTCGCCGCAGCCCGAGCAGCGCCCCATCCACTTCGGGCTCTCGTGCCCGCAGGAGGCGCAGGCGAACGTGACGAGGGGACGTGCCATCTCGCTGACATTAAGGGCGCGGGCCGACGGCATTCGCCCCCGGCCCACGGCGCGCACCGCCGGTCGACCTGGGACCCTTCGGAGGCTGGACGGCCCGGTGCGCTCCGATCGGGCCTTCGTCGTGTTGTGTCGCCCGAAGGATGCCGGGAGTGCCAGAGCGCAATCGCAGATCGCTGACGAGACGCCGCTTCGTGCTGCGCTCCGCCCAGGTCACGGCGGGGCTGGCCGCGAGCGGCCTTGCCGGCATGCCCGGCAGCGCGCGGGCGCGCATCGTCCGGCAGCAGGTCTCACTCGACCCGCCGGGCCTCCCCGGGCCACCCTTTGGCACCCGCGACTATTGGCGCTTCGCCGACTGGCTGCAGCCCTACTTCGACCAGCTCTGGGTGCCCGAGAAGCGCCACTACGGCTCCGGCAACAGCGACGTCGGCCGGATCTACCACAACTCGCTGCTGCTCACCACGCACGCGATCGCCGCGCTCGCCGGTCACGACGGCGCCGCCCGGAACGACGACCGTGCGCGGGTGCTCGCGCAGCGCCTCTGCGAGTCGCCGCCCTGGAGCGAGCTGACCACGCCGGCCGAGCCGGACCCTCAGTTCCACACGCCCGGCTGGGTCGAGAGCCTCGGCACGCGCTCCGCCGCGATGGACAAGTCGATCGACCCCAAGGTGGCGGAGGCGCTGATGTACGCGTGGCGCGCCCGGGACGTGCTCGGGCTGCCCCAGGAAACGGTCGACCTGATCGCCGACCGGATCCAGCGCTGCGCGCGCGGGCCGTTCTTCCGCTACCCGAGCGTGCGCTTGAACCAGATCAACTGGAACTGCGACCTCTACGCGCACACCGCCACCGTGACGGGCGACACCGAGCTGCTCCGCAGCGACTACCGGGCACAGGTGGAGCGGTTCTGCGAGGGCATCCCGCGGCGCCTGACTTCCCGCGGGTCGCCCAACCTCGGCCCCGGCTACCGGTTCCACTACCTGCCCAAGGCAAGGCCGTGGCACCCCTACAACCTCGACAGCGCCGAGTACGCGAGCGAGACCTGCCACTTCATCATCCACTACGAGCACGCGCTGCGGGCCGGCATGCAGCCGATCGCGCCGCAGCACATGGTGCTGCTGCGGGCATGGATCGAGCACGTCGTCTACGCGTACTGGACGCACGGGGGCTACCTGAACTGGGACACCGGCTACGGCTTCAAGCGCTGGCACGCCGGACGCACCTGGGCGCTCGCTCAGCAGGGACTGCTCGCGATCGCGACGTCGCCGCGCTTCCATAACGTCTCCGATCTCGGCGGATGGGCGAAGTACTACTTCGACCGTGGGCTCCAGCTCTTCGAACGGCTCTCGGTCGGCGCGCCCGACGGAGTGGGGATCGCGCCGGCAAACCTCTACCACGTGGACGTGGAGCCCCTCGGGCTGAGCATCCGGGAGATGTTCGCGGCGCGCATGCAGGCAAATGCGGCCCGGGCGGTGGCGCTCGGACTCGGCGACCAACCGGCCCCGGAGCCGCCACCGGTCTATTCCTTCGACGGCGACATCGGCCGCCTCACGATCACCACGCCCGCCTACAACGCGGCCGTGCTGGCGGTGAACCAGCATGCGGTCCCGTATGGCGGGATCGAGCTCGCCCGCCTCTACGACGGCGACCAGCGCGTGGTCGCGAACGTCGGCGGGCGGCCGCTTGCGAGCTTCGGCGTGCTGGTTCGCGACCACGCGGCGAAGGAGGTGCTCTTCTCTCAGCGTGGCCGCAACGAGACGCCCCGGAAGCCACCGATCGAGCTCCTGGCGACCCCCGATGGCCCCGTGCACCGCGCGAAGCCATACCCGCGCCGGCCCTACGGGGGCAGGTTCGAGACGATCATCGCGCGCGGGCGCACGCAGTCCTCGGAGGTCGCGATCGAGACCTTCCACCGCTTCAAGGCGACCCACCTCGAGACGCGCTGGAAGGTCGTGCCGCGGCGCAAGGCCCGGCTCACTGTCGACATGCTGTTTCCGTCCTGGGGCCGCTCGGCGCGGATCGAGGCCGTGCTGGTGAACGGCGCGCGCGTGACGCTGGCGCAGAAGGGCACGCCGGGGCGCCGCGTGCGGATGCGCGACGTGGCCTACTTCTACATCGTGGGTGAGGAGAGCGGATACGTCGTGGTCCCGACGGGCGCCCCGCGCGGAACCGCACACATCCTGCACCCCAAACGACAGTCCTCGGCGCCGCTGCCGGGGCCGACGCTGGCGATCCAGATAGTCCACCAGGCGCGCTTCCGGAGGGTCGGCCTCAAGGTCCGCATCGCGCCCGCAGCAAGCGCCGACCAGGCGGCCGGGGCGGCGGGTCGCCTGCGCGCCCGGCACCCGCGCACCTCGCGCCGGCCTCGAACAGGCTGAGAGCCGATCGCCGACGGCCGTGAGAGGCGGCCGCTGCCATAGGGCGCGTGCTTGACCCATGCGTGGCGGGGCGGGTACCTTACGCCAGAGCGGCGGGCTCGATGCGGAGGCAATCCGGGCCCTCGTGCCTGCTCGAGTTGACGACCGGGCTTGCCGGCCATACCGAGAGCCGGTCGGAAGGCAGCGGCACGAGCAGCTCGGACACGGCTGGGCCATCGAGTGCGGGATCGAGCCATGCCTCCCAAGCGGCCGGCTCGCTCAGCACGACCGGCATGCGGTCGTGGATGGGCCGCGCCAGCTGATTGGCCTCGCAGGTGACGATCGTGCACGTCGGCACGACCTGGCCGCCGGGAGCAGACCAGCTGGTCCAGAGCCCCGCAAAGCAAAACGGCTCGCGATCCGGCAGGGAGAAATGCATCGGCCTGCGCGGTTGCCGCGGGTCCTCGGGGCGCTGCCACTCGTACCAGCCATCCGCCAGCACCAGGCAACGCTGGCTTGCCCGCATCACGAGGTCGCGGTAGGCGGGCCGCTCGAGGACTGTCTCGGCGCGGGCATTGATCATCTTGAAGGCAAGCTTGGCTTCCTTCGCCCAGCTCGGGATCAGCGCCCACCGGAGCGGCTCCAGGCGCCGGCCGCCCGCGTCGTCGACCGCCGCCAGGACCTCCTGCGTCGGCGCGACGTTGAACCGCTCGAAGCCACGATCAGACTCCGGCTGGGAAACGCCGAGCAGGTCGGCCAGCCTTGCCTGGACCTCGTCCGCCTGCTTACCGGTGTTGCTGAACCGCCCGCACATCTCGGCCGACCCTAAGGACGGCCTCGGACAAGACCTGCTCGTTACGCGAACCAGGTCACGAGGCGGTCGCCGAGGCGTGTCGCGAAGCCCAGCGGGCCGACCAGCACGCGGGCGATCAGGGAGCGCAGGCGCCCGTGCTTGCGTGCCAGACGGGGCGCCAGTGCGGCAGTGAGGGTCGCCAGGCCCGGCAGGGGCCGGAAGAAGAGCGTGATCTCCCTGATCTGACCCAGGTCGTTCAACTCGATGCGCGTGGCTTCCTCCAGCGGCTCGCCGTTGACGTTGGCACGGTAGAAGAGCGCTCGCGTGCGCTCATCGCCGACATCGGCGAAGTAGCGAATGTCGCTGATCGTGACGAATACAGACCGAAGCAGCTCGCGCACTTCGTCCGGCCCCCGGAAAACGACCCTGTTGGTGATCGGTGAGTTGACCACGACATCAGGCGCGAGCGTGTCGATCACACCCTCGACATCGTGAGCCTCGGCCGCATCCCGAAAGCGCGCGGTGACGGCGGACTGATCCGAGTGGCTAGCCGTCGCTGGGCTGCTCGGGCTCGGGCGTGCCCTGCTCGGCCGCGGGCTCGCCGCCCTCGTCGCCGCCACCGACGGGCACGGGCTCGTCCGCCGGGCCCTTGTCCATCGGCGGCAGGATCGTGATCTTCAGCTGCTCCTCGGGGGCCGCGTCCTTCGCCTTGTCGCGGGCGCCTTCGCCGCGCTCGACGACCACGGTCGACCCGGGCACCAGCGGCGACTTCAACACCTCGTCGGCGAGCGGGTCCTCGATGAAGCGCTGGATCGCGCGGCGCAGCGGCCGCGCCCCCATCGCCGGGTCCCACCCCTTCTCGACCAGGAAGTCCTTGGTCTCCTCGGACAGCTCGATCTGCAGCTCCCGCTCGGCCATCGAGTGACGCAGGTGGCGCATCAACAGCTCGACGATCAGCTTGATCTCGTCCTTCGAGAGCTTGTGGAAGACGATCACCTCGTCGAGGCGGTTGAGGAACTCCGGCCGGAAGACCTTCTTCAGCTCTCCGGTGATCCGGGCCTTCATGTCCTCGTAGGTGATCCCCTTCTCGTCCGAGACCGCGAAGCCGAGCGGCGTGTTCCGCGCGATGTCGGTCGCTCCGATGTTCGACGTCATGATCACGATCGCGTTGCGGAAGTCGACGGTGCGCCCCTGCGCGTCCGTCAAGCGGCCGTCCTCCAGGATCTGCAGGAGGATGTTGAAGACGTCCGGGTGGGCCTTCTCGATCTCGTCGAGCAGCAGCACGCAGTACGGCTTGCGGCGCACGGACTCGGTCAGCTGGCCGCCCTCGTCGTAGCCGATGTAGCCCGGGGGTGAGCCGACGAGCCGCGACACGGAGTGCTTCTCCATGTACTCGGACATGTCGATCCGAACCATCGCGTCCTCGTCGCCGAACAGGAACTCGGCGAGCGTGCGGGCGAGCTCGGTCTTCCCCACGCCCGAGGGGCCCAGGAAGATGAACGAGCCGGTCGGCCGTTTCGGGTCCTTGAGGCCGGCGCGCGAGCGACGGATCGCCTTCGAGACGGCCTGGATCGCCATGTTCTGGCCGATCACGCGCTTGTGAAGCTCTTCCTCCATACGCATCAGCTTCTGCGACTCCGCCTCGGTCAGCTTGAACACGGGGATGCCGGTCCACATCGAGACGATGTCGGCGATCTCATCCTCGCCGATCGCCGGACGCTCGCCGCCCTCGCCCGACTGCCACTGGTCCTCGAGCTCGCGCTTCTTGTTCGTGAGGCGCCGCTCCTTGTCGCGGAGGCCGGCGGCCTTCTCGAACTCCTGCGCCTCGATCGAGGTCTCCTTGTCGCGCCGCGTTTGCTCGATCTCCTCCTCGAGGTCACGGTTCTCCGGCGGCGCGGTCATCGCCTTGATCCGGGCACGCGAGGCGGCCTCGTCGATCAGGTCGATCGCCTTGTCGGGCAGGAAACGGTCTGAGATGTAGCGGTCCGAGAGCTCCGCGGCGGCGTGCAGCGCCTCGTCGGTGATCTCGACGCGGTGGTGCTGCTCGTAGCGCTCGCGCAGGCCCTTGAGGATCTGCTCGGTCTCGTCGTTCGAGGGCTGGTCGACCTTGATCTGCTGGAAGCGGCGCTCGAGCGCGGAGTCGCGCTCCAGGTACTTCCGGTACTCGTCGAGCGTGGTCGCGCCGATCGTCTGGAGCTCGCCGCGCGCGAGCGCGGGCTTCAGGATCGAGGCTGCGTCGATCGCGCCCTCGGCCGCGCCGGCGCCGACGAGGTTGTGGAGCTCGTCGATGAACAGGATGATGTCGCCGCGCTGGGTGATCTCCTTCATCACCTTCTTCAGGCGCTCCTCGAACTCGCCGCGGTACTTCGACCCGGCGACGAGCGCCGCCAGGTCGAGCGT